>JBBALZ010000027.1:0-22646 GCA_040402735.1 Bdellovibrionota bacterium | reverse complement strand
TGTCAGGAATGCCAGTCTTTTCGAGTAGATAGCGGGAGAATTGCGAGGCCCTGTTCTAATGCGAGGTTTTGCCTCGCTTCCCTAGCGCCCCCCCTCACGAACATACACGGTGACGTTAAGAATCGTGTCGTTTTTTCGGAGTTTTGATAGCACATCGTCTCCGCCAACGAGTTTACCGAAGATCGTATAGCGTCCGTCCATGTGCGGAGCCTCATCGAGTAGGATGTGAAACTGACTTCCACTTGAGCGACGCTGCGGGTTTACCAATTGTTTTTTCTGATTGTAGGCGTCGGGCTTTCGAGCCATTCCGAGGGTCCCAAACTTATGATTACGCGAGCTAAACTCTGGAGGCAGCGAGTATCCCGGGCCTCCAAAGCCGTTACCCTTGGGATCTCCGCCTTGGATTAGGTAGCCCGGTTGGTAGAGGTGAAAAGATAATCCGCGATAGAACTTTCTGTCAGCCAGGTACTTAAAGTTGGCTACATGCCAGGGGGCCTCCTCTGGTAGAAGCTCAAAATAGAGCAAGCCTTGAGAAGTCTCGATGATTGCGCTGCGTAGCTTCAGAATCTCTCTGTGTGGAGGGAGTGAAAAAGGAGGCTCTTTGTCGGCGTAACTAAGGGGGATGTGAACGCAGGTAAGGCTTACAAGGATCATCCCTAGAACACGTAACAACTCAAATCGAATCATCTCATAAGCCCCAGCAGTACTCCATCCAAGTCAATATTACACTATTTGTTACTATTCAGCTGGATCTATTTGTTTTGCATTAGCCCCTAATCGTCCTAGCTAGAGCCGTAAGACCCACGACCTGGAGGGCTGGACTCTGGCCAGCCGCGTTCGTACCCGCGAGGATCGTTGGTGATTCTAATGCAGCACGCAAAGAGTTGTGTCCCTTCGAGGCTGGCGTTTTTAAGATGATTTTGGCAAAGAGCTAGAGAGTTACCTCTTTTTTTTTAGCTGGCCTGTAAGCTGGTACATCGGTTGGGCTTAGTATGTGGATTAATCCTCTAGGCGCAGTTGTTAGCCCCTGCAGGGCTGCTTTTTTTAATTAAAAACTAGGTAAAGTGCTAAAGTGTTACGTTTTTGCCTAAATTTGATCCAATCAAAAGCGAGAAGACTAATTTTTAAGATGCATGTGCGGACAATCACTATATGAGTATTGTGCGGGGTGTAACATACCGATATCATTGAACCTAAATTCGGCAGTTGCGGGTCTGAAAATGGCGCATCTACTCAAAATCACTGCGGCTTTTGAATTTGCGGTGCTCACCCTGACGGTGCCAGGGTTGCGCTTCCGCAAATATCAAAATCCTTTGTGCTTTTGAGCATCTGCACCATTTTCATCCTCCTTAACTGCCGAATTTAGGTTGAAACGCGACGCCTATTTGAGTAGCGTCTACTGGCATCAGTTGCAGATGTTTAAAGGAATAGTACAGGGCACAAATTGTTTATACCGCGCGCGCGTGCAGCTCGATGTGCGCCTCCTCTGCGCGATCTTTTTCGGCGCTGGCGTTTTGGGCATGGCGGTTTTCTGCGCAGCACCGAGAAGCTCGCATGCTGATACAGCTGTGAAGGCAGCGCCACGATCAAAACTCGATGTGGTTCTCATGCTCGATGCCTCGGGCAGTATGTTGAAGACCGATCCAGGGGCGCTGCGATACGAAGGCGCTAAACTGCTTACATCGTTTCTTACCGAGGGAGACCGTCTAGGAATAGTTCAGTTTTCTGGAGATGCAAAAGTTGTCCAAGAGCTGGGCGCATTCGATCCTAAGAAGGCAGAGCAGCTAATAGAACGGATTCGAGCGATCCCAGTTGAAGGTGAGTTTACCGATATAACCGAAGGGATCAAAGTTAGCTCGGCGATGCTCGATAAAGCACCGCAGGCAAATACACAGCGCGTTATAGTTGTTTTATCTGACGGCAAAGTAGAGCCGAATCCAGCTGTAGGTCCAGCGCTTGTTCGTACCCTACAACTCGTCCAGGAGATGTTACCGGAGCTTAAAGCCAAGGAGATTCGGATATTCACCGTGGCGCTGAGCGAGCAGGCCGATCGTGCGCTTTTAGGTGAGGTAGCCGCAGCAACGGATGGCTTGACTTGGTACACTCAGACAGCCGATGAGATGCATAAAACCTTCTCAGAGATGTTTCTCGCGCTTAAGCGCCCACAAGTAGTGCCGCAGACCAGTCGTGGATTTTCGATTGATGCCGATATTGCAGAAGCGACCTTCTATATCAATCACGCATCGGATGTAACCTTATCGCTAGTTTCGCCCACGGGTGATCTGATGACAGCAGAGAGACATCCAGATCACGTTACATGGTTTGCTGGACAGAACTTCGATGTGATTACCGTAGCTGAGCCTGAACTCGGTGATTGGGGCGTTGCCGGAGGCGTAACAGAGGATGGGTTTGCGACGGTCTTAACTGATTTGAAGCTCCTGACCGATTGGCCCTTAATCATCCGCGCCGGCGATGAGCCTCTCGTTCAAGCTAGGTTCTATGAAGATAATAAGCCAGTGGTATTACCGGAGATCGGTGGGATCGTAAAATTGGGATTTCAGATCATCCCGACAGACAAGGTCTCAAAGCCGATAGCGCAGGAACCTTTAAGTGACGATGGTGCGCGAGGAGATGTAATAGCGCAGGATGGCATATTCTCTGCGCGTGCAGGTCCACTAGAAGTTGGCTCGTACAAACTCACGGTGGTAGCCAAGGGGCCCACGTTCCAACGAACGCAGCAGATTCCTTTCACCGTTCGCCAACGATTGGTTACCATTAGCGTGCGCAGTCCGGTAGGGGCGTTCGTCGAAGGCATTGCAACTCCGACGGGAGATAAAGCAAAGGCAGGTGTACTGTCAGGAACTGACGATACTGAGTTCTCTGTTGCCCTGAGCAAGGAGGTAGCATCTCTGAAATCATTTAAGGTTACGCTTGTTGCTGTTTCAGAAGATCGCCGGGTTACGGAGTTGCCACTTAAGCAGCTATCGTCAAGTAGCAGAGATTATGAGGCTGTAGCAAGCACACTGCCCATTAGCGGGCTCTACCGTGTTAAAGCAGTCGTGCAAGGAATTGATAAGAAGGGTGAGCGAGTTGAGGCAGAAAGCCAGATAGTAACCCTAAACTTTTCAGCAGGCGAGAGAAGGGCCGTAGTCACCCCAGCCAGTGATCCCCATGAACACGAAGGTCTTAAAGATGATAAGCCCGCTTCGGAGGGTATAAAGATGCCAGTACTTGCGCTCGGAATTATCTCGGTTTTCAACGCGCTCGTTTTTTTAGTAGTGCAGCGGATAGTAAAGAGTAAGAGGTCGAGCGAAGGGTTGGGGCAGCGATATCTTCCGCCTGTTCAGATGCTTGAAGCGATCGAGTCTTTAGAAAATAGAGCCAGTGCAACAAGCATAGCCGCAGAGGATCCTCTTTTGGCAATTTTTGAGAGTATGAGCGCAGAGGCTAATGCGCAGCAGATACCTGAGGAGTTGGATACGCCTAAGGATATAGAGGGGGCAGTGTAGAGCTATGTGGCCAACTGTCATCCTTATTGCGATAATTGAATCTTTATTAGCCGCATTTTTCATCTTTAGTCGGACGAGTAGCGCAAATAAAGGCATCCTTAAGCAGTTTGAGCTTATCCAGGATGAGGTTCAACAGAAGCGAGATCTCTGGTCCAAGGTAGAGGTGGCGCAGGCTGAAATGGCCACCCAATCCGACATACGTCAAGTAGGAAGTGAGTTTGTCGAGTCGCGAGAAGTTTTAAAGGTTGAGCGGGGGCGTGTAACGATAACTCAAGCGGAATTAGAGACCCTTGAGGAGCGTATGCGCGAGCTTGAGGAGATCAGCCGAGAGTTAGAGGCTAGTCAGACTGAAACTAAAGAGGAGCTAAAGATCCTGCGTAGAAAAGAAGAGGATATGCGCTCTAAGAACGAATTGCTGCGTGGTCAGATCGCAGATTCGCTGGCGAAAATGGATGGTCTAATAACTGAGATTGAGTTGACCGCACAGATGCGTAATCAAGTAGCGTTGATGAAATCGGAGCTTCTTCGCTCTGAGGAGCAGATTCAGACGATGTTGAATCAGATTCAGGAGTATAATGAGCAGTACTTTAATCTTAAACGTCGCTATGACGCGCTAGATGTAGAGTATGCCCAGTTGTACCAGCAGCTCACGGAGCGCTCGCAGAGGGGGTAGGTGCAAGGCACTACAGCATATCGTGCGGATCAAGATCATAGGACACCCGGGTGTCATCCTTGGAATAGTAGTTGCGCTTTAATTGCTTCATAGCGTGCTGCAGCGAGGCTACAGATGGCGAGCGCATAAGGATGTGATAGCGCCACAGTGTGCGGATTTTCTCAATCGGCGCGGGTGCCGGGCCAAGAACTTGTATCTTTAACTGCTCACTTAGCTTAGATGCAAATTGAGCAAGCTCGGCCGCCATCTTTAGCGCAACAGAGCGGTCCGCCGCTGATACTATAACCCGTAGTAATTTATGAAATGGCGGATAGTGCAAACTTTTTCTCATTGCGAGCTCCTGTTCGGCAAACTCGTCATACTTTGATGATGCAGTAAGTACTAAGCTGGGGTGAGAAGGGACCCGCGTTTGCAGCACCACATGACCTTGTTCGCTACGCCGGCCCGCGCGTCCAGCTACCTGGGTAAGGAGCTGAAACGATCGCTCCGCCGCTCTAAAATCAGGTATATGCAGTCCAACATCGGAGTCAACGATTCCAACAAAGATAACTCCTGGCAGATCGTGCCCTTTAGCGATCATCTGAGTGCCAACAAGGATGTCAACTTCACGCTCGCGCACTCTGCGTAAAATCTCTACGTAGTCCTGAACCGAAGAGGCTGTATCTCGATCAAGTACTGCTATGCGAGCGGTTGGAAAGAGCTGTCCGAGCTCTTCGTGCACTCGCTCGGTTCCTGAACCACGGTGAGCAAAAATAGGCTCGGCGTCATGATCGAGCTTCTCATGGGCACCACATGCGAGGCAGATAGCAGGTGGAACCATGGTAAAGCTGCATTGGTGACAGATAAGTGAGTGGGCATTTCTATGAAATGTTAGTGTAACGCTACAGTGAGGGCATCCAAGCACGTGTTCACACGATGAGCATTGGAGATAGCTGGCGAATCCGCGCTTGTTATATAGCACAAACGCTTGGCCGCCTTTGTCTAGTGTCTTCTTTAGTCCAAGGAAAAAGTTCGGAGAGATGCTTTTTGATTTCATCTTCCAAGGCTTTATTGTGTTAAGATCTACAATCTCGAATGTTGACTGTGCCGCATCGTGATATTTCTGCCGCAGGTGTACGTGTAGGTACTTTCCACTTAGTGCGTTGTTGTAACTCTCTAGAGAAGGGGTGGCCGAACCAAGAATCACCGGACATGAGCAGAGCTTTGCGCGAACCAGAGCTAGGTCGCGCGCGTGGTATCTGATACCTTCACCTTGCTTGAAAGATGAGTCGTGTTCCTCATCAACAACGATAAGCCCTAGATTGTGAAGCGGCGCAAATATAGCCGAGCGAGCTCCAATAGCCACACGCACCCTCCCGGAAACAATATCAGACCAATGCCGCCAGCGCTCTTTGGGTTTTAAGCTACTGTGTAGGACAGCCACAGGAATCTGTAACCGTGAGATGAATCGCTCGGTCAACTGTGGGGTCAGCGCTATCTCAGGTACCACGACAAGGGCTGAAAGCCCCTTCTGAAGCGCTTCAAGAATAAGAGTTAAGTATATCTCTGTTTTGCCGCTGCCGGTAACTCCTTGGATTAGAGTGCCGGAGAAACCATCACCTAGATTCTTAATAGCTGTTACTGCGCTTTGCTGTTCATCGTTCAAAGATGGCGCCTCTATCGCTAACAGATCCGCTGAGGCGGATATTTGATCTGTCTTATCTATTAAAACCTCCTCAATCAGATTCTTTTGTACAAGGGAGCGTAGGGTTGCAGCTGATGCCCCACACTTTGATTTAAGTGTGCTGGCGAGGATGGGATCAAGCGCGCTTTTTAGCAACTCCGTCACCCGACTCTGAATCGGACCAAGAGATAGCGCTTCTGTCTGCGATAAAGATGAAACAGTAGAGAGTCGATAGCCGCGTTGGGGTTTGGTTACAGCCGGCGCAGGTATGGCGAGATCAAGGATCTTTGAGAGCGGCTCAGCGTAGTAGCGAGCTATCCATTCATAAAAACTTAAATGCTGTGGGCTGAAAGCTCTTTGGCTTGTTGATTCCCGCGAGATCATCCGAATTGATACCCCACGAGCTTCCATCTGCTCTAAAGTTTTAGCTTCTTTATCTGAGTTAAGAGATACGATAAATGCGTTAGTGGTGCGACGACCAAGGGGCACCTCAATTACATCACCTACAGCAAGGTGGCCATGAGTAGACACACCGTATTCGTAGATAAACTCCCCATCAAGTGGAGGGATTACGGTCGTACAAAAGGCCCGAGAGCCGGCCTCAACGCCAGATTCAGGAAGCTTTTCTGAGGTGAGAGGGAGCTGGATCGGAGACATTACGAGTACAGGGAGTAGTTATGTTTGTACTGTACTATAGCCTACTTTGCTTTATAGAGTAATAAAATAGCCGTAACTACTCAGCAAATATCGCCGAAATAACGTTAGCCCCTATTAAGGGGCGGCTTTGCGGAGCAAAGCGGGGTGGAGATAATAACTACTCACCAAAAAAAGGCACCCCCGACTAGGGGGTGGCAAGAAAGGGATCCGCCAAAATCAGCTCATTTAGCGACGAAATTGCAGCAACGATCTTAAAATCCGGTGAGAAGTTACAAATAGCACTCAATTCAACTTTCAGCGGCAAAATAAGCAACTAAAAAGGGATTCTTTCGATACTTCAAGGAGCAGAAGTTTTGAAGTATCAGGAAGGCACTCTCCATGGCGACGCGCAGTATTTTAGGCTTAGTTTTTTCCCCATCGTGGCTTCGGGTTGCTCACGCAGAGATGTCGAGTAGCAGGCACTACTCAGTGCGCCTCTTTGGGGTTCCCTTGCCGGTGGGGTGTATCAATGAGAGCTCTGGGGCGATAGAGGACTCTGCAACGCTACGGGATGTTTTACACACGTTACCGCAGAGACCACTGAATCAGGTGCGAGAGGGGGGAGTTTTTTTGGTGATTCCACAGCTTTTGTGTTACCGGACCTCATTCGTTGTTCCTGCGGAGTTAGCTAAAGCGCCAGTCGCTGAGATTATTAAATCCTATCCGATTGATCTACCGGGAGATCGCACTTCACTTATCTTTGATGGATATGCTCATGGAGTGAACCTGGATGGACCCCGTTCAGTGATGGTAATCGCAGCGCGCAGAAGTTCACTACAGTCTTACTGTAGACTATTTGAGGATCTCCAGTGGTGTCTTGGTGGCATAACAACCGGCGAGATAGCCCGTTATAATCGCTGGAGACTGCAGTGTCCTAAGCTTGATTCTCAAGTAGCGCTGGTATGCTCCGCTGATATCGACTCGCGGGAGCTTAGTCTTTGGGATCGGGGAGTGTTGGTTGCGAGTGATACGCGCCACTGGTATCAACTAGCGCAAAATCGTGCAAGTAGAAGCCTTGGAGCTAAAAAAGCTATCGACACACGCAATTGTATCGACGTACCTACCGATCAGTTAGCAAGAGAGGTTGCTGAAATGATCAAGCGAGCCGTAACACTAACCCGACCAATTGAGCGGATCTTGTGCTGCGGCATTTTGAGTAATCATCCGCAATTTCAAGAGGTCGTTCAGGGCCTAACGGATATTCGGTGTGAGACATCTCAAGGGGTCAATAGATACATGACGGTATCAGCAGATACAGGTGAGGGTAGTGGTTTTCGAGTTCAAGACTCACAGGGATTGGGAATATTTGATGATGTGCTTGGAGCGATTGCGCATAGGGTGGGTTCGCAGCATGTATAAGTTAGTGGACTAGGAGATGATAACAATAAATCTTTTGCCTGAGACCGCCTTTCTGGCGCGACGAGCTCGTTGTCGTGCTCGTAGATTATTAGCGATACTAGCTGTGATTGTCTGCATTATTCTCGCTGTAATCTGTGGGGGATATCTCGTGCAGGTTGCGGCAGGCGCTGATGCGCAGAAGCGCGACGAAGTGTCTAGTGAAATTAGGTCTGCGCAACAAGCGCTGCTCGATCGCCAAAGAGAATTGGGGCAGTGGGAGTTAAGCCTACGGCAGCGTGAGTCTGCGCAAGCGAGCAAAGAGTGGGTATCCGGGCAGATAATTGCCATCGGAAGCTTAATCCCTAAGCACGTGACGTTATCATCGCTAAAAATCAGCGAGTCTCAGATCGTTCTTGTGGGGATTGCAGGAGGGCGTTCTGATGTCGGTGAGCTTGTGAATGCTCTGCGCTTGCATGAGCAAACGAGGGATGTATCAGTCGAGACGCTAAAAGATAGTACAGTTAATAGGCAAACCGTCCAGGAGTTTGTGATTCGAGTAGTAAGTAGAGCTTCAATAGAGATAGGATTATCAGATGCGCGTAGTGAGAGTAGAGAAAAAGATAGAATTACTGATTAGTTTACTAGCACAACGGTTAGAACGGCTGTCGGCTATTCAGTATCAGATGATCTGCGCGGTTGTTATCATTATCGGTGTTGCTGGCATATACTGTAGTCTTTGGGAGTGTGGTCTCGGAGAGCGACTTGTCGGCGTTTTTTTAACAGATTCAAGCGAGAGCTTATTATCGCTGCAAGAAACACGGAATACTTATAAAAAGCGGCTCCTTGAGCTTGAGGCTAGGTTTAATACAGGCCGTAAAGAGCAGATACATGCGGAGCAATCCTCAAATGGGCAGCAGCAGGACTTAGTTCAGGCACTTGATCATGCCGCACGACACAGCGCAGTTCATCTCCGAGGAATTAGAGCAGAAGAGATAGAAAGCTCTCTTCAGCAAGGCACGCGCCATCGTCACCGTGTTGAGGTAGTGGGTGATTTTCGAGCACTCTCTTCGTTTGTGAGCGATATATCGGAACAACACTCACCGATCGTAGTTAAAGAGGTAGAGATCAGATCGTCTGAATGGTCTTATCCAGTGGAACCGTTGGCGGCTCAATTAGTACTAGAGAGCGGTACCGCGGCCGGGGATTAAACCTAAATTCGGCAGTTGCTGGTCTGATCCCCCTTAGCTGCTGAATTGAGGATGAACTGATATTTTTCGGCTGTTCGTCGATTGGTAACTACTAAGATGGTAACTACAAAGGAGCTTCGAAGAGCTTAGCCGCCAGAAACGGCGTTTAATTATCGCCCTCTCTTAACATCCCTTGATCGGCGCTGACGAATTTTGGCTTTGTAGTTACGTCGATTGGTAACTACTCGCCTGATTTTAAGATCGTCGCTGCAATTTTGTCCCTAAATGAGCTGATTTTGGCGGATCTTTTTTCTTGCCACCCCCTGGTCGGGGGTGCCTTTTTTTGGTGAGTAGTTATTATCTCCACCCCGCTTTGCTCCGCAAAGCCGCCCCTTAATAGGGGCTAACGTCATTGAGGTAGCATTTGCTGAGTAGTTACGTCGATTGTAAAAAGATATCACAACGGGCAATTTTCCGATTCCTTTAGTAGCGCATAGCCATCTCATCATGCAGTACCTGAGTAGAGGTAGATCGAACGGCATTTGTTTAAATAGGGAGTATTGGGAGCCGTTGCAGAGGGGCTTCAAACTCCGCGCAGAGCTTGGCAGTTACACGATGCGTTTCAGGCAGTAACTCAAAGGAATGAGTCATGGGTTTTACTAAGACTAGTTGTGTGGTTCGCAGTGCCGTAGTGGTAGTAACAGTATTGAGCACGGCGCTTAATTCAGCAATCAGCACTCAGGCAGAGAGCAAGAGTCAATCGCAGCTCGCTATCGATGAGATAACGATCCCACTCGGAGCGACTACACCAAAGTATTCGATTACGCGTTTGTCAGCTCCGGAGCGCATAGTAATTGATCTGGAAGTAGCACAGTGGTCGGATACCCGATCAATTAAAGGAAAAAAATATGATCATGTCTCTCGTATTCGGATCGGTGCTCATCCAAACAAGACCCGCATAGTCCTGGACCTGAAGGGGGGTCAAGATCTCACTCATGAGGCTAGATTGGAAAATAGCGTGCTTGTGCTTAGTGTGTCTGGAACGGCTGTCGCTAAGCCTGTAGCAGCAGCAGCGGCGGTCAAAACGGAGCAGAAAAAGCTGCTCATGCTGGATGAGGCGGCTTTGGTCTCTGGTTCGAGCAAGACAGATATAGCTAATGCTCCAGTTGCAGTCGCTCAACCTATTGTAGAAAAGAAGCCCGTTTCTATCGGTAAGGGTGCAAGTAACGCCGACGCTCCAGTGGTTAAAGAGTCGGCAGACAGGGCGAGCCTCTCTCCATCAGCGCTTGAGCAGCTGATGATTGAGGCTAGCGTGCTGACTCCGCAGCAAGTAGCACAACCATCTTCGCAAGTTAGCTCTCCCGCTATATCATTAGAAGCAGCAGTTACAGCTGTAAAGAGTACTCTTGAATTAAAGGATACGTCGATTGCAAAGCCTGCAGTCGCGGCTGATTCTTCGGAAGAAGTGGCTAAGTCAGAACCGAATGCTCAGAATGTTGTTGCTCCGAAGATAGCATCAATCCTACTTGAGGGGCAGAGCTCGATATCTCCGGCAGTTGTTATAAACTTTAACGGTGCCGTCGAGCACTCGATGACTCGGACTGCTCCATCTGAATATGTTGTGACTCTACTGAACGCATCTGCAGAGGCCAAGCTATTTCAGCAGGCCCAGTTTGCGTCGCAAGAGAGCAGCGGAATTAGATCCGTGCGCGCCGTAGCTGATGGTGACAACACACTAGTTCGTATTTTTACTCAGCCAGCTAGCTATTTAACGGCTAGGCTTGTTGCTAATTCTTTAAGGATAGAAGAGACGCAGGACTTAGCCCAGGTTGCGCGGGATATTAGGGCTCAGATGGCTCCTTCAGCAGCCAAGGAAGCCAGCCCACCAAGTGATGCAAAGGATACTAAGAGGGTCAAAGAAGCAAATGTTGAAAAGAGCAAGGCGGATGGAGCTACCAATAAGGCAACATCTTCAAAAACTGATGAGCAAGTGAGTGCGCCGCGAGATAGTGAGCTGGCCGCTATTAAAGGTTCATCGATGACCTATACTGGCCGCCTTATCTCGCTTGATCTTCAAGACGCTGATATTGATAGCGCGCTTAGAATTATAGCCGAGGTATCGAACCTGAACATTGTTGCCGGAGATGGTGTGGTTGGTAAGGTAACTCTTAAGCTAGTAGATGTTCCCTGGGATCAGGCATTAGAGGTTATCCTAAAAAGTCACGGCCTCGACAAAGTTCTTGAAGGCAACGTGTTACGGGTGGCTCCTGTAGATAAGTTGCGAACCGAGAGAGAATCGTTTAAGCAGGCGAAAGTTGCCGAGGAGGAGCTTGAGCCTCTGAGCGTAAAGTACATGCGAGTTAGTTACGCAAAGGCGGCAGAGATTAAGAGTCTTGTAGAGACAGTTCTCTCTGAGCGTGGAACGGTGGCATTCGATGAGCGCTCAAATCAACTCGTGGTGAAGGATACTCGTAAGGGATTGCAGAATATGTCGGAATTAATCAAGAAGATCGATCTGCGGACACCTCAGATTCTTCTTGAGACCCAAATTATCGAAGCAAATCGCAACTTATCCAGACAACTCGGAGCGGAGCTTGGCTTTCAATATATTCAGTCACCTGCCACTGGTAATGGCACCGGTCTGAATTTCCCATCGGCGATAGCGGTCGGTGGTAGCGCGGATCCAACAAACGCCAATAGCATTACAGGTTCAGCCTTTCCAGTTGCATCAACAGCGTCACTTGGCTCAGCAGTAACGATGCTCTTTGATAGTGCTGATGGAACTAAGAGCTTGGCGTTGCGACTCTCTCAACTTGAGCAGGAAGGTCAGGTTAGAATTATCAGTAAGCCAGCAGTAGCGACCACAAACAACAAGGCAGCCGAGATCAAGAGCGTTGAGAAGTATCGTGTTAAATTACCAAACGGCGGACTCTCGATCGCCAGTGGCTCAGGAGCAACATCATCAGGTAGCGGAGATGTCGCCACTCAGACTATCGAAGCAGGAATCGTTCTAAATGTAACGCCTCAGGCATCACCAGATTACTATATCTTGCTCGATATTAGAGCGAAGTCGAGTAGCTTTGGTGCTAAATCAGTCGATGGAATTCCAAACGAGATTGAGCGTAGTGCAAGCTCGTCGGTTCTTGTGTCGAGTGGTCAAACATTCGCTCTTGGCGGCATTTACAAAATAACTGAGCAGGATCGTGTGTCAGGCGTGCCGTTTTTCAAAGATATCCCGGTATTAGGTACGTTGTTTCGCAATACGACAACTGAGCAGTCCGATGAAGAGTTGCTGTTCTTTATCACCCCGCGGATCGTAGAGGGTAGTTTTGAAGATGCTACAGTCAAGGTGATTTCGTAGATACATAGAGAGGAAGATATGAGGGATTTGCGAAGTATAAAGAAGATGAGCATTCTCATCGTAGCATGTAGCTTGATGTGGCTAACTACTTCGTGTGGAGGCAATGGCGCTGCTAATAACGATCAAGGTATGTCAGTAACGTTTCTTGGTTTATTCAGCTCAAATCGATTGACAGGTAGTGCAGGCGGAGGCGGAGGAGCAGGAGGTGGTGCAGGACAAGCACCTGGAAATCAGGGTTGCGGACAGCTGCCTACGGGCTTAAGTGGAGGTTATATCCGACTGAGCGAAGCACAACCCGAACCTGGAGGAACGGCGTCGGAAACTAATCCTAGCGGAACCGATCCTGCTGGTGGCTTTGTGTCTGTAGTGGGTATTCAGAATAATTTGTATGGCCAGGCGTTTAGGGCAGAGCGATTGATCGCCGACTTCTATATACCTGGCGCCTCTGCTCAGCCACCTTCAACAAATGTGCCGGTTTTTTTAATCGCTGGGCCAGCAGAGTCTGCTGTTCAAACTAATAATGGTCAAGGTGCAGCAGGTAATGGCGGTGCAGTTAGTCCAGGTTTGAGGCGGCCTCTGTTCACTAGCTTGCCACCATCGTTCTCAAATCTCTGTAATCGAGCGCTAGCCCAGGTTACGGTAATCCCCTCTACAATTCGCGAGTGGCTTAATTTCCACCGCGATCTTCTACCTGAGGCTCCATTTAAGATGGAGGTAACGCTCCGTGTAAATGGCATCTCTTCTTCGGGTAATCGTTACGATACAAACGACGCAACACTTGATTTCGATATCCTTCCTGAGACTTACGTGGAGCCAACAACAGGGGACGAAACCGATGCGCCGGAAGCTACACCGACTGTTGTCGCAGCGGCATTTTCAAGTGAGATCGGAGATGAGGATGATCTAGGTAGACTAGATCAAATATTCAATTAAGAGTGGGGTGACTCTAAGGGTACATACGTTCGGGGAGAGATAATTATGCTGATATTCGGACGACGTTTGCAGATTGGGATAGCTGCAATACTCTTTTTGGCCGGGGTGAGTGCAGGATGCATGGGTGGACAGGGCAGCACGGATGGCGGATCTGCTGAAGATCACGGTATGCGAGATGATACATTTGTTTCTGACGAAACAAACACTGGAGCGATATTCCTTGAGCTTGCCGATCCAAGCATAGAGGTGGGTAACACGTCTACTTTTAGGGTGCGAGCGGTAAATTCACTCCAGCAGCCAGTAGCAAATATTAACGTGGCTTGTGATTCAGAGCAGGGAGTTGCGATTCTTGACCCGCAAAAGGGTTATGCACTTACTGATAGTTCTGGTGTTATGTCGGGTGTAATCGGGTGCGAATCTCCGGGAAGCTTTCAGTTTTTATGTAGATTGGCAGTGGGCGCTAATCGAAGACGCTCTGTTTCTGTTCAGTGTACGGGGGAAAAACCGACTGGATTTGATGGTTTTCCTGGCGCTGCCGGAGGTGGCCTCGGAGGAGGATCGCAGACACCAGACGATCGCGAGGTGAGGATTACCTCTATCAATTTCATTGATGATGGGAGTGCATCGAGCTCAAGCCCTTCAGGAGGTACCGCCATTGACATATCACAGGTATCCGATTGCGATCTGGATTCAAGTACGCTCGACCCTGAGCCGTTTTTTGATACTTACGTCAGTTTGATCGCTGAAAATGATTTAATCGAAGAGGTGCGGCTTGAATACCTCCAATACACAGTGTCTGACGTCGATGGTCGTGGAACAGAATTCACCTCAAAGCGGCTCGGACTAACGACGCTAATTGATGCCAACGGCGGCTCTGCTACGATTAACATGCCGGTGTTTAAAGCTTATAACGGCTCAAAATATGTCGGAGACCCGATGGGAACGGGTATTCAGATTACCAACCGCGCTCTATTAACAGTTAGCTTTACCGTAGGGGGCAAGACGGCTTTTGGAGAATCAGTGACAATAAAGGGCCGCTCGACAGCTTCCTTCGGAGACTACTTTAAGTGTAATAATTAGCAAACTTAAAAATAGCGTAACTACTCTAGGATGATTTTGGCAAAATGCTAAAGTGGTACCTTTTCGCTAAAACGTAACTTGTTGATTATACAAAGAATTAGCAGAAAAATGAGCTGCTGATCTTGGCATGTTAACGGTTCATCGCTAGGATGCGGCCCCATGGATATCAAGGACATTGAACATATCATTAAGATGCTCAAGCAGAACGAGGTCACCGAGTTCGAGCTCGAGCAAGAGGGAACCCGTGTTAAGCTAGCAAGAACGCCAGCTGGTAGCTTTGTTCACGCAGAAGCGCGAGTGGATCTTGTTCCAGCAGTGCAACATGCAGCGCTGCCAGTGGTTGCAGCAAGTAACGGTAACGGTGTCCAAGAGGATCTTGGTCGGTACGTAAAGGTGGAGTCCCCGATAGTTGGGAGCTTTTATAGAAAGCCATCTCCTGATGCAGAGCCCTTTGTAAAAGAGGGGGATGTGGTTAGTAAGGGCAGCACCCTGTGTATCGTTGAAGCCATGAAGTTGATGAACGAGATTGAATCGCCGACCTCTGGAAGGGTAGTTAAGGTGCTCGGCGCAGAGGGTCAGGTAGTCGAGTTTGGGGAGGTTCTCTTCCTGATTGATCCGGCGGTATAGTTGTCATGAGTTCCCTTCCATTTAAAAAGATCCTCGTCGCAAATCGCGGCGAGATAGCTTTGCGAATCATCCGCGCTTGCCATGAGCTGGGGATTCAGACCGTTGCAGTGCACTCGAAGGCAGATGAAGACGCGCTTCACGTTAAGTTGGCTACAGAGAGCGTCTGTATCGGGCCAGCGTTAGCCAAAGAGAGCTACCTCAATATTGCTTCGATTATGTCGGCGGCGGTTGCAACGCGAGCTGATGCTATTCACCCAGGCTACGGATTCCTGAGCGAGAACTCTGCGTTTGCAGAGATCTGCGGAAGTTGTGGCATTACATTTATCGGACCTACGGTACGCAATATGCGGATCATGGGAGATAAAGCCCGTGCTCGCCGTGTAGCTGACAAAGTCGGTGTTCCAACTATCCCGGGTGATAGTCGCGGATTGCTCGATCCGGCCGAGGCTCTAGCAATTGCTGAAAAGGCGGGTTTTCCGGTTCTTCTCAAGGCATGCGCGGGTGGTGGTGGCCGCGGAATGAAGATAGTCAAAGGATCCGAGGAATTCGTATCCACCTTTCAGATGGCGCAACGCGAGGTGGAAGCAGCGTTTGGTGATGGACATCTGCTCGTAGAAAAATACTTACCACGGGTACGTCACATCGAAGTACAGCTTGCGGGCGATCAGGCTCACAACGTTATTCACTTAGGTATTCGTGATTGCTCGATTCAACGTCGTTACCAGAAGGTGATTGAGGAGTCGCCATCGATAGGACTGCCTCCGGGATTACAAGAGCAGATCCAGAATGCCGCAGTGGAGCTTGGTAAGGCCGTTAACTACTCAAGCTTAGGAACCGTAGAGTTCCTGGCCGACCTTGAGAATAACAAGTACTACTTTATCGAGATGAACACACGCCTACAGGTGGAGCATCCGGTGACTGAGATGGTCGCTGATGTAGACCTGGTGAAGGAGCAGATCCGTTTGGCAGCGGGACTTGAGCTCTCGTGGACGCAGAGTGATATCAAAACGACGGGACACGCTATGGAGGCTCGTATAAATGCAGAAGACCCCCGTACGCTTATACCGTGCCCTGGCATGATAAAGAGCTACCATCCACCAGGAGGAAACGGAGTGCGGGTTGATTCAGCGCTCTACGCAGGGTATTCAATCAAGCCTTACTACGATTCAATGGTGGGTAAACTTATTGTGCGAGATAAGGATCGTGAGTCGTGCATTAAGAAATTGCTCGTTGCGCTCGATGAGTACCTGATCGATGGGGTAACAACGAATATTGAGCTGCACCGAAGAATCCTGTCGCATCCTGATTTTAGGAGTGGTAACTTCTCAACGAAGTTTTTAGATCAGACTCAGCTTTTCGATTAGCTCCGCAATCTTTGAGTTTTGAACGCCTTTAGGTTTGAGGCACGCAAGGGAGTAGCAGATGAAGGACAAGACGACTGGATTTGTATCGCAGATAGCTAGTCTAGTAACTGTGGCAGCTTTGTGGACCGCCACAATTCACGGCGGAATTTTGTCGAGTGCTTTGGCGGATACGGGACCTTTAGCCAAGATCGTAGAGAGTGAATATGACTTCGGTAGAGTCATGCAGGGCCATAAGGTTGTACATGAGTTTGCGATTCAGAACTCAGGAGATGCGGATCTTGTATTGCAACGGATAGCTCCATCGTGTGGCTGCACCGCGGCCGCGGTGACCTCCAGCACGATAAAACCTGGCTCAAGCGAGAAGGTTCGAGTGACCTTCGATACGTCGGGAATGTATGGCAGCAAAACCAAGACGGTAAATGTTTTAACTAATGCTCGTGAGAATGCTGAGGTCACACTTAGAATGCGTGGTTCTGTGGTTCGCGGAATCACAGCTACACCAGAGCGTTTGGTTTTTGGCGAGGTGTCGCAAGGCTCATCGCTTGCAACTCGGACTCAGGAGGTATCTATCGCCGTAACAGAAGGGATGGATTGGGAGATTACTCGTGTTAGCTCTGGGTCTAGATTTATAAGTGTCACACCACTGGCCGATCAGGGCAACGCCAAGCGCTACTCGGTTACTATACAGCCGGATGCTCCGAAGGGAGACATGCGTGAGCGCTTAATTGTGGAGTTTAAGGATCCATCACATGCTGCTGTGAATATCCCGGTTATGGCTACGGTCTTAGGTGATCTGCGGCTTACCCCCGCTACAGTTTCATTTGGAATTATTAGTGGGACTGAGCCACTCGAGCGGCGAATAAAGTACGAGAATGCTTCAAGTGTGCCGGTAGCTATTAACGGCGTGACTAGTTCTCACCCCGCGGTCACAGCTACGATGCTTGATGTTGATGGAGGTAAGCGCGGTGTAGTAGTGGTCAAGGTAGATCCAAAGATGGTCACAGGAGATCTGAGAGCCACGGTTGAGATTGAAACCAACCACCCAGAGCAGAAAACGCTTGCGGTAAGTGTCTATGGGGTGCAAGCACCTAAGTAAACGGGTACTCCTGTGATGAGGCTGCTCGGCACTCTGCGGAAGGAACGTTATGCTCTAGTGTCTTCCTGGGGGCTCTTACCCAGTTACGCAGTAGCGCTCGCGACAGCCATTCTAATATTTCGGCCGGATATACCGTTATGTGCTCAAGGCGATACGCCTGAGGTTGTTTACCATGGCGTGCATCTGCGCGTAGATGATCGTCTCTCAGTCGGAGGTGAGCTCCTGAAAATCGTTCTGTTTGGGGAAGCGTTTTTGGTATCCGCATCGGATGCCCCACGACAAGTGGTACTCCGATACCTCAAACACGCCGATGAGAAGCCCCCAGTGAAGCCGCCAGTCCAGTTACAGATATCGAGCGAGGATCTCCGGGCTATTGCGGTCGCTGCCATACAGCAGCGAGACTCAGAGGTGCTCCGTGCAGCAGTAGCGGTAGGGGTGACCTCTCAGCAGGCCGAAACATTCTTGTCCGATGATCTGTGGAGGCAACTGGTATCTGATTCGGAGATGCGGACTAACCTCTGGCAGGCTGTTGAGGGGGTAGGAGATCGTGCAGTACTTACGCGTGTCTGTCGAGCGGGCGCAGCCCTAGAGCGTGCAGAGGGCGCGCAGCATCCTGTTGCGGCGGATGCTGTAGCACGCAGGTACGTGTCCTCGGAGGTAGCACAGCGATGTCTCCAGCAGGCGAGTCGCACTGCTCTGGAGGGGATCTTTGCGGGCCGCGATGCTGCGCAGGTACTTGTCGAGCTCAAAGAGGAGAGCAAGTCGTTTGTGGGGCAGGGGGTGCTTCTTGAGAATGGGCTGAACGTTGCCAGTGTAGAGGGCGGAGTAGCGGCGCTGATGCAGGCCCTGAGCGAGACCGATCCAAAGCGGTTTGAGGAAGCGCTCAATGCTCTAACGACAGCGAGTTCAACCATAGGTGTGTCTGGTGATACGGCGGCAGTACGCAGAATCTTTGTCGCTCAGGCAATAGCAAAGAGAGAGTGGAGGATAGCCCTTGAGCAGCTTGCGCGTGTTCCATTTGAGTCGCGTTCATCAACGACGCACGCGCAGCTCGTAACGGCGCTGCGTGCGTTGCCCACTATCGATTGGGCAACCATGCTCGATCCCCAGATTCGATCAGCGCTTGAGCGCTATGTTTCCAAAGATGAGGAGTTCTATTCGCAGTGGATCGCAACGCACCGCCGTCTGATCGTGGAGCTAGTGCGAGCCAAGTCAGTGGATGCTGCGAAGCGATTAGCAGTCGCGCTGCAACACGAGGATCCGGTAGTTGCGAGTCGCATAGTTCCAGAGATTGCCAATGCTGTGGTTAAGGGATACCTCGACGCGGGAGATCTACCGCACGCTGAAGAAGCTCTGCGTGACCTGTCGGCCAAACCATCAGTAGCCCTTGCAGTAAGGCTTTTCGGAGCGCGCCGCGGGATATCGTTAATGCATGTGTTTGGGATTGTGGCTCTCTGTGTGGCGGGCTTAGTTACCTTTCGAAAGCTCCGTCGGCGAAAGACGACTCAAGAACAAGTTGCCGAATCAACGACCACTAGCACGTGCGATCAGCCGGTAGATAAGGAAACCAACAGAGCCGAGCAATCGAAAGTCCACGGTGAACCAGTCGTAGAGAGCACGCCTTTCTCCGCAGAGTATATTGCGGCGCTCCGTCTGTTTGAATTAGAGCCAGGAGCAACACGTGCTCAGATCAAGAACGCATACCGCGCTGCTGTTAAACAGTATCACCCCGATAGACAGAGTGTATCGTCAAAAGATGGCACGACTCTGTTTATCCGGCTCACCGCAGAGTACGAGAAGCTCCTTGAGCTGCATGAGCGCGAGGGAGTGGAGGTACACCAAGAGTGGCCGTGAGCTACTGAATGTGGCTCTGCATGTGTATACCTGTCAGAAATAGCCGTTCTTTCGGGGGGATAGCAGGACCTCGCTACGCCCGACTATTGCGCAGATTGATTTGATTCCAGGCGCCTATCTGATTACAATTGCGATATGTCAGTTAAATGCGCCGGCCAGATAAACAATGGAATGAAGGGCTTGTCTCCGCCAGCATGCCAACGTCGTGACTTTTTACGGTCGGTGCTTGTGGGGGGATTAGCAGCCCTGACCGCACCAGTTACATTGGGCGAAGAGACTGCTGCTAAACCGACCCCCACTCCGCAACAGCTCGCAGCGGCTGTGGTCGGCAGCAGCATAGGGCTTATCCTCGGTGGAGAGGGCAGACTTAAGGTGGGTTCGGCTACCCTGGTGGAAGCCCCTGGGAAAATGCAGCAGCTTCTGCATCCTGACGAGTTTCTCGCCTTGAGTGTCAGTCACAATTTTGATGACTGGGGCGATAGATCTAAAGTTATGGCGATCCTCTACAGTCAGATATCGGCTGATGGTAAAGGCTCATCTCCTGTGAAGTGCGAAGCGCGTTTGATCGATCGGTTTGTAGAACCGAGCAAAACGACCGAACGCTTTCCAAGTTTAGGGGCGAGGCTCGGCACGGTAGATGTAGCACTGGTGGCGGTGAGGATACCGCATGACCAACGCGCCAAAGTTGAAAAGCTTCTTGTGCCGATATCTGAAGCGGCTCCCACGAATCTAGCCCGCGCAAGGTTTGTCGCCGTTGGGTATGGTGATCATACGCCTGAGGGTCTTCTTGGCAGGGGAGAACCGATCGACCTGAGTACGACACTCCCTCCAGTATCGTGGCGCGAGGGAAGTATCATTTCGGTAAACTCGCATGATTGTAATACTCAATACGGAGTAAGTAAGCACGTGACGGTTCGTACCAATGCTCCCACCGTGCCAGGTGATAGCGGCGGGGGCTTGTTTTTGTGGAATCCGACACGACAACGAATTGAGCTTGTTGCGATATGTAGCACTGGCAACCGAGTTGGTAAAAACGTCGCGGATTTTGATGATATTGTGCCTGACTTGAGTCGTTTAATCGGGGTAAAGCCTGGTGTTGATGCAAAGTTGTTTCCGCCAGATAGCATCATATATCGCTCAGAGGATGAATTAGCAGCTCTTCAAAACAAGTTGAGGCGGAAGGCTGGAGGTTGGATTCTTGATTCCGACTTTCGTGCTGGGTTTGGGCACGTCAGAGGCGTGAATGCGCTGATTGAATATACTGCAGCTCGATATAAGAGTTTGGTTGTAGAGCGTACAAATATTCTAGCAACTCTGAAGCGGATCGAGGGTGACCTCAATCGCGGAGCGGATTCATCCGCAGAGCAGCAAAGACAGCAACGAGCGGATATTAAATTGCTTACAGAGAAAGCGCTGTTGGAAGTCAATCGTGAAATTGCGCGTCTTAGGCCCCCTCGCTGAATTTCTCGTTCGGAACCCGGCTATGCGGGTCAATGTAAAGGTACAAAGAGCATGCAAGCCGTTACCCCGGCGTTTCCTCTCCAAACAGCTCGGCGGTAAACTGCTTACCGACCGAGTGTTCCGATAACCAGATGCCGAAGTATGCCTTTGCAAAAGAACGGTTCTGGATCGTTACCAACCCTGGTTCCAGTTCATTTAAGAACAGAGTCATAGTGCCTGTAGAGGGATCGTAGGTAATCGCGTAGCGGTCTCCTTCCTTGACCCCTACGTAGGCGTTATTCATCCTAGAGAGGTAGGGCTCCAAGGTGGAGAGGTCAAGCCCTGGGGTATCCTCAAGAACGTCCTGCGACTTTTCCTGAAACTGCTCCGGGCTGAGAGAACGGTGATAGCAGAGCACAAGTTTTTTCTTAGCTTCTCCTTGTACAGCATCGCGCGTTTGCGCCGCAGTAGGCGCATAGAGAGCCCCGGTGTAGACCCGAAACCCCCAATACCTAAAGCTGCTTACTCCCCGCAGCGAGAGCGTTTCTCCCCCGATCTTTATACTTGGAGCGAAACAGCATCCGTGTTCACACCGTTGAGTATCCGCTGAAAGGGTAGGACTGTCGGCACCAGCTTGGCCGTTGGCATGCCAAGGAAAAATTACACCGAAAGCAATCGCAGCTGTGCCACGCATGATGGACGACCTCACCTTCTCAAGTAGCATACGAGTAGTTGCAATTGTATTGTGGACCATACGCTAATCGTTCCGCGGCAGGTATGTCGGTACGCTGCACAGACCTGAGGCCGATTGTCTATTTAAGCGTAGTCTATAGAGGAAAAATTGGCCAGTGAACAGTCCCTCTGAGCACGAGAGTTTCGTGTATACTCTCCTAGTTGGCAACAAGCTTCATCGAAGCACCAGCGCTTCTGCGCGCTGAGGCCACGGAGGCGCATGTGCTAAACCGAGCTACCTGAGAGTTGCGCTGACGAACAGCGAGACGGTGTGAAGCTGTCGTACGATGCGCAGCACCGACAGTTCTGGCTGACACGTGACGGCTCGACTCTAGACCAGCTGTTGTTCTGACTGCTCGCACGGTGCGAGCGCCAACAGCAGCGAGCTGGGTGGCAGAGAGGTCACTTCTACGCTTACCACGGATGAGCACGTCAGCAAGAGTGTCACGTCCGGTTGGGGCGTTGCCGATGCTGCGCTTAAAGCGGAGGACGAACGCTGCTCGTAGGGGATTGCTCTCGGAGATATATTCGTTGGCTAGTAGCATACCCCACCACGGATTGCCTTGAGTGAGTTGGAACGAGATCTCGCGAAGAATGGTGGTGGTAGTTTGCATTTCGGTACTCCAGAGTGCCGTAGACATCTTGGGGTACTTGAGCAGCTACCGTGCCACCTCGAAAAACGATATAACTAGCTGTAATTACAAGTATGATGCGTGTTGGTGCTGTGGGATAATGCATCAGTGTGCTGCATCATGCAGCAGCACCAACGACTTCATCGATGATCGAAGCATGTCCTTCCCAAATTAGTGGATCGTCAAAAGGGTGCAGGTAGGCTGACGACTGGTCGATTAAGGAAAGTGCGTAAGAGTGGGCTTCCTGCCACGTAGCACCGTGAGTAATAACCTCCGCGGATTCAAGACGAATAAGGTTTTTTTTGCTCGTTCTGTGGTGCTCTCAGGGACAACAACTATCACCGGAACGCCAAGTCTGCGCCCAGCGAAGGCGACAGCCAATCCTGCTTGGTTGTAGCGAATCTACTTTAACCTAAATTCGGCAGTTAAGGAGGATGAAAATGGTGCAGATACTCGAAAGC
>JBBALZ010000026.1:0-22729 GCA_040402735.1 Bdellovibrionota bacterium | reverse complement strand
TCAAGGAAGCGATTCTCGAAGCTTTTTTACGAATATCAAACAGTATCGTTCAGAGATAAAGTCTCTCATGACCCTTAACTTTCACACACTCGGCACTTAAGAGTTTGTTGTCTTCTACGGCGCAACTTGGCTCCGCCAAGATTGCGCTCGCCCAGCTATTCTCATTCATTTTTTTCAAAAATGAATGAGGCTGGGTTTACTTACCCAGCCTCACTCAGCCGAAACGGATACTTGCTAAGGCGGCCAGGCAAAATCTAGAAAGCTGTAGATGCGCCATTTTTGAGACCGGCAGCTGCTGAATATAGGTTTATAAAACGGCGGCCCTCTCGGACCGCCGCCAGATGTCGTATTAGACCTTAACGTAACAGTTAGGCCTGATCATCAACTGCCAACAGCGTTGGCCCTTCCTGGTCATCTCCTGCGTTGTCATCACTAACCGAATCGTGATCATCGGTATTCCGGCCACGGCTATTTCTTCCGGGACGACGACGTCCACCACCGTTTCCACGACGATCCTCATAGCTCTCCGAGCCCTCATCAGAAGACCCGTACTGATCGTCTCCATCGTTCTGGCTCTCGCTCTGAATCACTGCAAGCTCCTCTGCGGTTGGCTCACGCGGTATCGATAGGGTGACGGCCTTCTTAACGAAGTACTTGTTACCCTTTGCTCCCGGAGCATCTGTCTCACTAAGCTTCTCTACAACCTGATCGGCTACAGCCTCTGGCACATCAACATACGAGTACGCGCCACGAACGCTCACACGGTGGATAGTTTCTGCGCCGACGCCACAGCTAGCTGCAACCTGCTCCTTAAGCGCTTCCTCAGAAATTCCCTGGTTTGAGCCAACTCCAACGTATAGACGAGCTTCCTTGTCTATCATCATCGGCTTTCTTGGTTGGCGTTGGCGACGTCCGCCCTCGCGACCGTCTTGCAGACTACGCTCTCCACGGCCACCCCTCTCACCGCGATCTCCGCGGTCACGCCCGCGACTGCGACGGCCTCCATTACCATCCTCTTCACCAAGGAATGCTGGTTGCCTATCGTCATCCCCTCCAAAATCATCCTGAAAGCGTCCACGCCCACCTCCACGATTTCCGCGCTCGCTCCGGCCACCACGATCTCCTCGATCCCGTCCTCCACGCGAGTCGCGACGATCGCGTCCACCACGTCGCCCTCCTCCACGCTCGAGCTTGTCGAAATCTGGCTGAGAGCTGTCATCCTCAAACTCATCATCATCAAGGTCAGAACGCTCTTCACGAGCTGGTGCTGTTGCAGCACGAAGTGCTGGAATCACCGTGAGGGTGTTATTGAGCAGGAACGAAACGATATCACGCGACTTGTCATCACTGAGCACTTTGTCTACTAGCTCAGTGAGAGCTGGCTCTCCGGCCTCTGCTCGCTCAACCGCTTGATCGCGAAGCTGCGTGAACTTACCGGCGAATATCTGCTCTGCGGTGGGCGGCTCTGCTTGCACGAACTCGGCTTTGCCGAGCTTTTTTAAGAAATGAAAGTTGGTTATGTCCATAGCTGACACGAGGCTCAAGATCTTCTTGGTCTTAGTCTCTCCCTCAGCTACAAAACGTTGGAAGTATACCTCAGGATCTGCTGGCACTGAGTAATTAATCACAACACTAAACTCCTCAAGCGGAACACCCCGCGCTGCAACATCAGTGAGCACTAGAACAGTTACCTCTTTTTTCTGGAGCTGTTGAATAGCCTTGCTCAATTTTATCTGCGGAACGTACCCGATTAGCTTTAACGAAGAGATACCGCGCTTCTTTAAGATTACATCGGCAAAATCTGCATCCGAAGGTGAGTTACAGAAAACTACACTGCTGTGTCCTGCCTCAAACTCAACCAGATCACAGAGTGCCTGAGGCTTAGCCAAAAGCGAGGTTCCTACTTCGTAATAAATGTGCTCCATACTATGCACCACTATTCCTTATTTAATTTTAAATGTTGTAACGGTGAATCAACTAGGTCACTGTCATGCGGGTTTACTTACGAGGGAGAGACGCGAACATAACCGCGATCCACACATCCGCTATCCACACATCGTTTCGAGACCACACCAGAAAGGCTATACACCATCTTCTGAGATCTGAGGCAGCTTTCCTCCCATGGGCGCATGCGCTCTTGGCTGGGCGTTTATCTGTAAGACCGTTCGCTATTGAACGTCTGACCACCCAAGCTCCCTTTCTCAAACCTAGCTTTTTATTCTATACCATATATTGGCTTAAGAGGAAGTTACTGCCGAACGATTTTTAACCTAAATTCGGCAGTTAAGGAGGATGAAAATGGTGCAGATGCTCAAAAGCACGAAGGATTTTGAATTTTTCGGAGGCGCAACCCTGGCACCGTCAGGGTGAGCACCGAAAATTCAAAAGCCACAGTGATTTTGAGTAGATGCGCCATTTTCAGACCCGCAACTGCTGAATTTAGGTTTAACTCTATCAGCCTCAAGTGAAGATAAACAATTTGACCGTAAGCGTCCCTAAAGTTGCTTACTTGCTAGTTTTATTAAGCTTTTACACAATATGCGCGCACTCTTAAAGAAACTTCCCCTGCTCAAGCCAATACGTGGCCAAGCGTTAACGATAACACTACTCTTATCGATTACTCTGTTATCTTTATCAGCGTGTCTGCCGGGCACCGTAGGCGACCCGAGTGGATCTGATAACCAGTTGAAATCTCTTGCTTTACCGCTTTGGAGCGAGGTCCTAGTAGGGGCTTCATTTCCTACCTCCTCAGAGCACCTGGGCGAGGTGCTAGCTACACGTGAGGTAACGCACTCCCCGCTCCAGGTAGTATCAGCCGGCGCTGATGGTAACGTGTTGCTTTGGGACCTCGCGGAAGGCTCAGGACGGCTTATTACACAGGTAGGTGAGGCGATGCAGCTAGCTGCATTGGGACGCCGTAGGGCTGTTGTTGCGTGGAGTTCAGGACTGACCGTCTCGGTAGCCTGCGTTCTCGGATGCTCTGGCCGCTGGAACCTGACTAAGCTTAAAACCCGCACCACATCACTTGGCTTTCACGAAGATGACTACGCGTTAATTATCGGTGGAGCCGATGGTCGTGTCTATCGCTGGCACTTTTCGCGCGAAGGTAGCGCCGAATCCTCTGATGAGCGCGATCGAATCCTTGAGCGCTACATCGCACACCAAACCTTAGTCAGTGCAGTTATGCCGCTACACACAGGCCGAGCATTCTTCTCAAGTGACTGGGATGGCCAGCTATATGCTTGGCTAGCTTACACAGCCGATGATCACCAAGGGAGCTACGATAAGAACCTTTTTGGAGGCCGTTTTTTTGGTAGCTCTGGCACATACATGTACGCTGCGCGCCCAGCAGATCGCGGAATAACCGCACTCGCCGTATCTGAAAATGGTCAACGCTTAGCCGTTGGTACAGACGATGGTTATGTGGAGGTGTGGGAGGTGCGCGGATTTGAGATGACAGCGAGAACTCTCGCTCACGTCGGTCGGGTTATAAGTGTCTCACTGAGTAACGATGGATCGCGTGTAGCTTCCCTTGGCAGGGATGGTGCCATCGTTGTGGCGGATATAGTCGCCGATCCTTTGTATGGGATTAGAGCTGGCGCATTACGCAGCGCAGCGACGCAGGTTTTTAAAGAAGAGATGAAATCCGCTCGAAGTATCTATTTCCTCTCAAGCGCAGATCTCCTACTCTCAACTGATGCAGGACAACTAGGAGAGATTAAACTCTCTTCAATTACCCGCACTGTGCCACCAGCACCGCTAAAAGTGGCACCCGAAGCTGCCTCGAAAGAGAGGGGCTCAGACTACTAGAGAGATACAGATAGAGAGATACAGATACGATGAACACAACAACACACGATGCAGCTAGCTCGCCTACTACCTTAAGCGCTCGTAAGTGGTGTGCGCCACGGATTCCGCTGGTACTGCTTGTGGTAACACTCGTTGTTGTCTGCGACCAAATTACAAAGCACCTGGCTCTCAAATCGTTCCAACTCGGTGAGATACGGCCGGTTGTCGACGGATTATTTAACCTAACGCTCTCATTTAACCGCGGGGCGGCTTTTGGACTCTGGTCCGGACTTGAGAGCGGTTGGCGCGAGGTTGTTTTAGGAACCACTGTGCTGCTTGCGATGAGTGTAGTTGGCTACCTTCTGACCAGACCCTACTACAATGCACGTGTGGCGCAGATAGCCCTAGCGGGGATCCTCGGCGGAGCGATAGGAAACGTAATCGATCGGTTTAGGTACGGGGCAGTTATTGATTTCCTTGACTTTTATCTTGGAAACTCCCACTGGCCAGCATTTAACATCGCCGATAGCGCTATCTGCGTAGGGGTCGGATTGTTGCTGATACTACCTAAATCGAACGTAACTACTCACCGGATTTTAAGATCGTATAGGGGCTAAGTAACGCTTTAGCACTTTGCCAAAATCCACATTAAGGGCTGGACTCTGTCCAGCCGCGTTCGCACTGTGGTTGGATTCTTTAGGCGAGGCTCTGGATTGCAGCACCCTAGTGGATATTTGTTGCCGTTCTCATCAACTCTTCGTACAATCTTAAAGAATCTGGTCAATAGATGCTTCCCTGCAAGATGCGTTTTTCTTAGGGTGATTTTCATGTACTGCCTCAGCCGCTCTCAAGTTTGTGCAACTCTCTATGCGCTACTAATCGCATCGATCTTTTCCGCATGCGCGCCACGCGACAGCTACACCACTACAGGCGCTGTTGCTGGCACTGCGGTTGGAGCAGGTGCTGGAGCTGCTATCGGAAGTGCTTCTGGCAACATCGGTACAGGAGCTGCTGTTGGAGCCGCTGTTGGTGCGCTCTCAGGAGCTGCCATAGGTGATGTGCGCGATGATGCCGAAGGTGCCACACAGCAACAGGATGAGTTTATGCGTAGACAGGAAGAGGAGCGTCGAAGACAGGAGCGTGAGCTTCAAGATCTAAAGCGTCAGAAGTACCATGATCAGTACTTAAGGTCTCGTTATCCACAACTAACTGAGTAGTCGCATCGCAACGATTCGCTATAACAATTCGCTATGCCTTACCTTTAACAGGATTACAGGAGTTGTCATGAAGTTGAAAACACTCTCTTTACCACGTGACGTTGAACCCAAAGCGATCGCGCTCAGCCTGGTCCTCATCTTAACCACCGCTACAGGCTGCACCAAGCCGCGTCAAACAACCGCTATCGGCTCAGGAGTTGGAGGAGCGATCGGAGCTGGGCTCGGAGCGATCGTTGGCAACCAGACCGGCAACGCTGGAAGTGGCTTGGCGATCGGAGCGGGCGCTGGAGCAGCGGTCGGTGCCTTAGTCGGCAACGCCGTACAGGCCCAAGAGGAGCGCAACAAAACACAGGACGAGGCCATCAAACGCCAAGAGCGCGTTATCCAGGCGCAGAAAAGCGAGATTAACGAGCTTAGATCGGTCAGAGGAGATGATTCGTACTCGTATAACGCCGCCTCTTCAGCCACACCGCGCTATCACTACCGCGGCACGACGACTAATCCTGAGTCCCCCGAAGTTGCTCGCCAAAGGGCTAGGCTACAGCAGCGTGGGCCACGGCCAGCTCACTCAAAAGGTAGCGGCGTATACTCTTCAAGCTACTATTCCTCTTCATCATCGTTTGAGCCACCCGTTCAAAAACGCGCACCTTTACCCGCGGAGCGGCCTGTGCCGCGTGCGGCGAGTGCTGAGATAAAACCCCCAACAGCTACCCTTCCATCTCTAGACACCAGCACCACCAAGCCGCTGGCGCGATACGATGTGCGATCGGAGCTATCGACTGTAGAGGCTAGTACATCACAAGCGAAAGATCAGCGCGATGCTCCCGCGGCTGCTAACAGGGAAGCGAAACAAATTATCGCTCCTAAAACTGATGTTTCAGTTAAACCGAGCCCACAATCGGGTGGGATCAGCGAGAGCGATATTGCAGTTCCCAACAAACCTACCGATACCACCGCTCGCCAAGTGGCTCCGGTGACTTCATCGCAGCCACAATCAAAGGAGTGCAAGGAAGCGCTCTCTGAGCGCGATTTAGCGCTTGAGGCAACCGATAACTCAGACAAGTTATTTCACCTACGCAGAGCGCTCCGGCTCTGTCCGCAAAGCGCGCCACTACATCATGAGCTAGGTAAGGTGTACGCCTCGATGCAGCGTACTAATGATGCCGAGGAGGAGTTTAAGCAAGCCCTGGCAATCGATCCATCTCTAAGCGCCGCAAAGCGCGAGCTCGGAGCTTTGTTGAAGGATGAGGTGCAGTTTTAGGGGGCTCACTATTGCCCACAAGTAGTAATGAGAGGGGTTGTCGTGTGGAGAACATTCGGGCCTTTATCTCTATTTCACTGTGAATAAAGCCATATCTTCTTTAAGTTTGTGATTCACCTCTCCTTCCCGCCCTCGCCGATTGCGCTGAGATCTTTGTGATTTTTTACAAAGAGTAAAAGAGAACAGTGAGTTAGGAAATCGTTGTTCTTGCTTTTTGCTGTCGTCACACTTTGTAAAAGAGGGTCTCCCAGGATGTGGGTGATAGTCAGGCTTAGTGCGGGGATTCCAAAATAGATCCCGTACCGTAGCCTCCTGTGGATAACTCGTGAGCCAGGAACGTTGCCGATATTGCAACACATTTGTTGATGATATCGCCAAAGCTAGGTTGTTCACTTCAATTAGCGACGAAATTGCAGCGACGATCTTAAAATCCCGTGAGTAGTTACTCTGGATCAACATAGGTTTTCAGCGCCAGTAAAGGCACTCTATATCGACGCTAGGGCATCGCAATTCTCTTCTCTAAAACGGGGCCAAAAATGCACGGAACCTACTGTATTTAATGAGTTTATCGATATTTAGCCGCGCATTTTTATCCCTAGCAGGAATGCGAGTCCTTTCAAGTAGATAGCGGGAGAATTGCGAAGCCCTATATCGACGCATCCAATCTTGACTAATCCTATCGGCTGCCAGAGATAGCACCTTAGAAGCTAAGTTAGGGATGTTCTCGTACTGCTTTCCAACCAGTAACCGGCTGTTGCTAGCTATGTGTTTGCGGCGCTCCTTCGCAAGGTCAAACCTAGCTTGCATTTCCACTTTTGGTGCGCGACTAAAAAACATCGGCATTTTAGGTAGTTAGTTGAGGATTGATAAGCCCTATAGAAATATACCACGATTTGATTAGGGCCGTGGCTTCTGTATACTTCTGATAATACTAATAAAGCAAGGCTGTGCTTAATTGCGCGTGTCTTGAGTTACACCGGCACTACCTAAGAAAACAGTGCTGTGTGACTTTCTAACGGAGATTTATAGCTATGTCAGTCTTTACTCCAGTCGCCTTACCTTGTACTCCAATAAGTCTCGCGGACCTAACATCTCTGTCTTCTGCTAATGGCAAATTATACAGGCAGGTTACTACCCTACGGGATGCCTGTGATTTTCTTGCATCAGCAAATCCGGCCGCCAATCTTGAAGAAGCCGGAATGATCATTAGTCGACTAGAGGAAGTTAAGGTAAATGCCATAGGCATAGTTAGGCAAATTAACGGAAATCCCGAGTTGCTTAAGGTCGAAAGCGTCCGGAAGTTGTATGATCTACTGAAAAAATACACCGGTAAAGTATCGCTCGAAGGTGGAGGTGAAGATGTATGTCCAATCGATGAATTTAAAAAACGCTCTCCTAGCGCAACTAGATTCGGGGTCTCAGAAAAAGACCGTATTGCTGGTGCTGACTCATTTATTAGCGCTGCAATAAAGAAACTAAATCCAAGAATAGTAATAGAATTTCAAGCAGCAATAAATACGCTCGACAGTCTGGTTGTGGTCAACAACGATAACCATACAGCAACACCGTTTCCCACAGAGATTAAATCCGACCTTCTTATTCAGTTGATTAAAGACCGAATAGAAAAGGATACCCGGTGGCAAAAACCTACAGTACGCAAGTTCCTGGATGCTCTACAACTTGCAGAAAGATGCATCTCCGATTGGCATGACATTGTAGCTCTCTGTGGTGCGCCGCTACAGCCCTTATTGAGAGAGATCGCTTTGATTGGGCAGTCCGTAGGGACTCTGATCGATCCCATCCCTGCGCTTATAGAGCGCTCCAAGGCTAGCTCTATTCAGCCAGCTACTAAAGCGGCTGCGCCCAGTAGTTTTGAGCAGATTACCACTCCAAGTTGTCCGATTACGCCGCCGACTAAAGCAAAGGCGTTAGAAGTAAGCGGTGAAGGAATAGATCTATCACCGGATACACTAGAGTTCTGGCAAGGTTATTTGAACACTTTCTTCGATGAGTATCTCGCTCACTCAGTTGCTGGAAACCTCCAAGCAGCAAGTCTTAGGCAATTCATGGTGATGTACCCTGATGAGGCCAGACTGGATGGTCGGACAGAAGCGCTCGATAATATCGCACAAAAATTTTCTCTACCTCGAGATGCGCTCTTACGTCAGTTTGAATATTATAATCTTGATGATAGAGATTTTAATAACTGGATGGTTTTGGCGAATATAATTGCGGATGCTGTACACTGCAGCAATCCTTTAATAACGATCGAAGCTATCCAACAAGATCCAAGCATGCTGCTTCCGTCAAAAATTAACAACCTGTTGGAGATGCTGTACGCTTCAGCGTGCCTTTAATTACGATCCAAGCTATCCAACAAGATCCAAGCATGCTGCTTCCGTCAAAAATTAACAGCCTGTTACAGAAGAGCCAAGTGTAGAGTTATCCACAGGGGGCTACGCTGAGGGATTGATTTTGGAATCGCTTCGCCCCCTATGGATAAACTCTACTCTTGGCTCTGTCTTTTGGCTTTGGGACTTTAAGTGAAACGAGCACATCGAGATACTTTCCTAGACCCCTTGGGCTCTATACTCGGCAACCTCCGATGATACAGTGATCTCGATGACTTGTCGCACCTCATCTTCGCATCGCCTATAGCATTTCCCTTAACTAGCGCTCGAACTCCCGAACTCACACTCCCGTCTGTTTCCAGCGCTCGTCGCGCCTCCGCTATAGTGCGGTTTATCTCAAAGCCCTTTTCAGTGTCATCGATCACTATATGACAGATTTGCGCTGATCTAGATATCCCTAAAATGAGGTGCTAACGAAATACTTGTAACTACTCTGTACAAAGTGCTGAGTAGTTACGATAAACATGAGCTTTAAAAACAAGCAACAAGCTCTCCGCAAGCGAGATTTTTACGACTTTTCCCTACGTTAAATCTCCACGCCTCTGCACCCACACATCAAACTCTGGGAACCCGTGCGCTTCTAGGAGTCGCTGATCTACTCCGTGCTCAACGGCCTCTTGGAAACGTTGGGGCGATATGTGAGCTCGTAACTTAGAGAGCGCTTGCTCGACTTCACTACGGACATGATTACGCTCGTCTGCGCCAGTATTCGCCCTCACCTCCTGCAAACGCTCACTGCGAGTGGTCAGGTAGGCAACCTCAAGGTCTATCTTAGTCCCCTTAAACTCCCCTCCCGTCTTGCCGCGTTGCCTATCAGTGGCACCCCTGCCCTGCTGATCGCGCCGATAGTCCGAGTCCTGTGAACGCGCTTCGTTACGGTTGTCATCGATTAAATTAGGCTGAAACTGCTTGGCGCGTCTCTCTCCCGGTAATGTAAACTCAAACGGACGCTCGACTGCACGGTACAGAAACCCTGTTGGACTCTTGCTAATCAGCGGGCTCTTTTGAGCTACAAGCGCATCGAAGTGCGCTATAATAGAGCGCATGCGCTCCAAGGTAGATCCTCCCTGCCCTGCTGTGAGCCGAAAGGCTTGCTTCTCTGCGAGGCCCCGCTCAACGAGCGCCTCCTGTACTGCGCGCACATCACTTGAGGATTTGCTGATTGCCCGAGCATCACTATCGTTTTCGTGTCGTGCGTCCGTTAAGCTTCGCTCTCCCCCCAAAGCCTCATGCGACAAAACAGCTGTGGCGTTAGCGCTCGCTTCCTGCGGAGCCGTTAAGGTTTTCTTCGGCGCATGCGCCGCTATCAGGATTACCTCGGTGCTCTTTCCCTTTCCGATAAACTCAAAGTCATTTAGGATCCCCTTATCCTTTAACTCCTCAAGCGCTGGCTCGAGCTGTTGTCTTAGCGAGCTTGCGTACACATAGTTTCGCGACACTCCGATTTTTTCGTGCGCTAGGGTGAAAAGATTTACCTGAATCTTTGAGCGGTACCAGAAGTGCTTATCGAGGTAACGATAGAGTCTCTTGGAAACCGCGCTCTGGAGGTCGAGGTAGAAGTCGAGATCGAGCTTTTTAATGAAGCCAACTTGGAACGACTTAAAGAGCACCTCACTCCAGGTAAAGAAGCTCGGTCGTGTATCTCGGCCATCGTTTATCTCGTAGGCATCGATGATGCCAAAATTACGCGTGCTGTGAAGCTTGGTTTCGTTATCATAGAATGCGTTTGTGGCCTTTATACGCACGCCACTTAAGCGATCGAGCGCGTTCTGAAGCCGTGAATAACTGCGTCCCTCTGTAGTCCAACGCAGAACCCGCAGCAACTCGTAGCGCGTGAAGTGAACCTTACGGCTTTGCACTCCATCGTCCGCAGTGAGTTTAAGCAATCCCAATAAAACCTCATCGTCGGATGATGTCGGCAGACCGAATTTGTCTGCGCCTGTAATGATCCATTGACGGTTGATCACGTCGCCATTTTTTCCCTTTACGTAATCAGAGAACTCTAGGGTTTTTACAGATGGATCTGCGCGCTTAGAGAGAACCGTGAGTGGAAACTCGGCTAGGTTCATTTCATCGCGCGAAAGCTTGTTTGATGAGTTATCTTGCATGAAGAAACCTTGCCTACAGATAGTGTGAGAAGAAAGTTAACAAAAACGAGAGATCCACTGCAAAAAGTGACGACACCTTAGCTTACTTTTAGTTAGTTAAACAATCTTTTCTTGTATAACATGTTATTTAGTGAGCGGAGAAAAAATCTGTTTATTTTAATTAGTTAACGAAGTAAATTTATTTCTGTTCACGAGTCTTCTTAAGTCACATCACGATATACGTTTATGTACGAGCACGATTCACTGAGGTTTGGATCACGATACCCTTTAGGGCTAATTCACGATAATACCTATGTGGATACACGATGAATTGAGATATAGGTACCATTATCGTGAAATGACGTAGAAAACCATCGTGATTTGAGATACAAAAAGGGACAGCCGAGAGGATTATTTTTTATGTCGGTTCACGAATCGCGTGATTGAATCGTGCATTGGGGAAAATGTAACCGCGCTAGATTTTTTCATATCGTGAAGTGACTTAAGTGTGGATTTTATCGCGAAACTTTGCGAGATTCCTTATTTCGAATCACGAGTCTCTAGAAAGGTGATGTGTGGCAAACGAGCAGGTAAACAACGGCCAGAGTGCAGCTTCAAAGCGAGCGCTGGCGATTAGTGTCGTCAATCAGAAGGGGGGCGTCGGTAAAACAACGACGACCGTGAATCTCGGTGCTGCCTTGGCTGAACGTGGCAAGCGAGTGCTGTTAATAGACATCGACGCGCAGAGCAACATGACGACACACCTCGGACTCGGTGTGAAAGAGGATCCATCCGACCTCAATGAGGTGCCAAAGGGACCAGAGTGGACGGTGTACGATGTGCTCAAGGGAAACAAGCGTATTCAGGATGTTACGCTCAAGCGCTCCGCTAACTTAGATGTAGTGCCTTCGAGCCTGCTTTTGAGTGCAGCTGACCTTGAGCTAGGTGGTATGGTCGGTCGCGAGTTGTTGCTCAAGCGCGCCATAGATAAGGTGCGCGACCAGTACGATGTGATATTGATCGACTGCCCCCCTACCCTTGGGCTCCTTTCACTGAATGCTTTGGCAGCAGTTGATCAGGTTATCGTGCCTGTTCAGAGTGAGTACCTGGCACTTCATGGAGTAAGGCAACTACTTGATACTATTGATCAAGTTAGAGGTGTGTACAATCAGAACCTAGTAGTTGGAGGGGTTCTTATCTGCTTACACGATAGTCGCAAGCGTCTTGCGCGAGCAGTTGCAGACACCATTCGGGCCTACTTCGGTGACCTCGTTTTCGCTACGGTCATTCGTGAAAATGTCGCCCTGGCAGAGGCACCAGCAAAGGGAGAGACTATCTTTGAGTACCTGCCTAAGTCGCCAGGAGCAGAGGATTATACAGCTTTAGCTAATGAGGTATTAAATGACTAAGCGTGGTTTTTCATTCGCCAATAACCCATTAATGCAGGGGCCAGCGCTCGAGGAGCGCTCGCGTGGCGGCATCCCCTACCGCGAGATCCCGCTATCAGCTATTGAGCCCGATCCAAATCAGCCACGAAGAACCTTTGATCAGGAAAAGCTCCAGGAGCTTGCCGAATCAATTAAGCTATACGGTGTGATTAGCCCAATCCTCGTTAGGGCAGCAAAACTACCTGGACGCTACACAGTTATCTCTGGAGAGCGCCGCTTTCGTGCCGCGAATCTAGCTGGTTTGGCCTCGATTCCTGCGGTAGTAAATCAGGGAAACGAAGCGGAAGATCGGATGCTCGCTATGCAGCTAGTCGAGAACTTGCAGCGTGATGATCTGACACCGTTGGAGAGAGCTCAGGCAATCGGAGCTTTGCGAGATGCGCACAGCCTCAGTATTCGTGATATAGCTGACAAGCTCAGTATCTCGAAAAGCGCAGTGCAGCGCAGCCTTGAGATATTACAGCTTCCAGATGACCTCCTCAACGCCCTCAAAGAGGGAGCCGCCGAGTCAAAGGTGCTCCTACTGGCCAAGATAGACGATCCCGCAATAAGGGCCTCATACTTAAACGATCTTGATGTGCTAACCCGTTCGGAGCTAGAGCGTAATTTGAAAGCGCCTAAGCCAGCGCCAGCAAACAGTGATGATGGAGCTGGTAAGGTTGTTAGTGCGGAAGATATGCGGATAGCAGACGAGATTCAACGCTCTCTCGGAATGAAGGTAAAGCTATCCCGGTCATCGGCAGACGCCGATGGAGGACGCCTGACGATAGACTTCTATGGTGATAGTGACCTCCAGATTATCTTTCGAAAGTTGGTTGCAGAAGGCTAAGTGTCCCACGGTGGGACAGGTGGCAGGCCGTCGTGATTCGGTATAAATGTGGTGGTTAACTACGATGTAGAGTTGTGTCCCACGGTGGGACACTCCGTTGTTAGTGTAATTGGGGGTGCCGTTAGGTGTCCCACGGTGGGACAGTGAGTCAAGTTAAGGCAGGTCTTGAGTATTTAGGAGCTCTCAAGCCGTGGAACGGCCGCGGTGGTTTTTCACTGGTAGAGCTGACAAAAGTTCTGCGCAGGTTGGGTAACCCTCAGGATCGGGTGCCAACGGTTCATATAGCGGGCACCAATGGTAAAGGGTCTGTCTCCGCTACAACGGCTGCGATCCTCGGAGCGTGCGGGTACCGTGTTGGTCTAAACATATCGCCACACCTCCAGAAGCTAAATGAGCGCATAGTAGTTGATGGGGTGCCGTGCTCTGATGAGTTTTTAGGTGAATTTGCCTACGCTGTTCGGCAGGCGGCATCGAGGGAGCTTGTTGAGCTTAGTTTTCATGAGGCGATCACGGCTATTGCATTTCTTGGACTCTTTGAATGTGGGGTTGATTGGTCAGTTATTGAGGTTGGCCTTGGTGGCAGGCTCGATGCTTCTAATGTCATTTCACGACCGGCAGCTACGGCTATCGTTACTATATCGTTTGATCATCAGGCGATTTTGGGCGATACGCTCGGGAAGATCGCAGCAGAGAAAGCGGGAATAATTAAGCCAGGATCCCCATTAATAACGGGAATAGTGGGCAAAGAGGCTGATGTAGTGATCTCTAAGGCAGCGTCCGGTGTTCCGCACTACAAGTTCGGCAGGGATTACGATGCACGGGTAAAGACGGGTGAGGGGGCTCATTCTATCGAGTATTGGGGTAAGGAGTTTGCTGGGAGAAAGAACGTTGCGCTTGAATTTACCCCAACACTCGATGGTGTGCACCAGGCACATAACTTTAGCGTGGCTGCGACGATAGGGCTCGTGCTTGGACTCCCGATAGATCGCGTAAAAATGGGGTTAGAAGGGGTTTTCTGGCCTGGACGGCTGGAGCAAGTGTCCGTAAGTGGCTTAAATCTTGTGCTTGATTGCGCACATAATCCAGCGGGCATCGACTCATTTATCTCATTTCTCGAATCACGAGACCTAAGGGGTATTGATCTAACCTTTGGTGTGCTAGATACAAAGAACTGGGAGGAGATGGTTCGTAAGCTAACGCCCTACGTTGCTACCTGGCGTTTGGTGCGTCCTGACTCCGAGCGGGCGCTCGATCTGGAGCAACTAGCTCAAGAGGTCGCTGTATCGGGAACCGGGGTAAGAGTCGGGGTAAGAGTAGAGCTCTACGGAGATGACTACGAGCGGTGCCTGCGTGAGCTATTTGCTGATTGCGGGGGCGGCCAGGCGTTTATTACCGGCTCAATGTACATGGTCGGACGCTTTCGGGAGATGCTTTCAGTTCCACAGAGGGCGATATGGAATCGCTTAGACAGAGACAGTGTTTTATGAGGCATAACGATAGTCTGATATCGGGATGGCGGTCCGCAATAGAAGCCAGGTTAGTTGCGGTTGAAGGTTGGAGTGGCGCGGCGGTGCGCGGGATTACCGAGCACACAACTTCTCAGCTGCATGAGGCGTGTCGTTACGTAGCGCAGGGGGGAGGAAAGAGGTTGCGGGGGATATTAGCGTGCGCGGTAGGGTACGATCTACGGCGACAAGCGGCGGATGCGCTGGCTGAGACGAGCGTTGCTATCGCTCCGGCAGTAGCTCTGGAGCTACTGCACGCAGCATCGCTGGTGCACGATGACCTTCCAGCGCTCGATAACGATGATCTGCGGCGCGGGCGAGCATCGTGCCACAAAGCTTTTGGTGAGGCGACGGCTATCCTGACGGGTGATGCGCTTCTAGGGGCAGCGCTCATGGTAGTCACGAGCGATGCGCGCCTCTCGAGTGATTGTCAGGCACGCGTTGCGAGAACTTTAGGACGCGCATGGTGGGACCTCTGCCTTGGTCAGCAACACGACATAGACCAGCAGGGGAATAAAAGTTCAGTAAGCCGTGATGAAATGATTCGTTTAAAGACAGGAGCACTCTTTGGAGCTTCTGTTGGATGCGGTGCGGTGTGCGCTGGGGTTCGCGAGTCGATTCTTGAGCAATACATCGAATGGGGAACCAGGGTAGGGGAGTGCTTTCAAGCTCTTGATGATCTCGATGATGGGGATCGTAGCGTTGATGAGCGCACAACTATCGAGTCTCAGTGTGATTGTGTATTGAAGGAATTAGTAGATCTCGATCCGCGCTTAGCACAAGGGGTAACGCAGTTCGTAGCTGGGCAGATACTTGGTAGGGTGGTGTAACTACTTCATAAGGGGCGCTATTCCTATGTCGATGCGCAGCACACACTCAGTCACCCGTTACATTATCGTGGCGATGTTGCTCGGTATGCTCGCCGGAGTAGTGGCAGGAGAAGCGGCAAAGCCGCTTGGTATCGTTGGCTCACTATACATACAACTTATAAAAGTAGTGGCGATTCCACTTGTATTTGTGAGCATCATTGAGGCGCTGCTCTCTACATCGTTGTCGTGGCATACAGCGAGGCGTTGGATCGGTGTTATCGCCATCAATACCACATGCGCTCTTATCATTGGCCTCTGTATTGCTAATCTGATTCAACCAGGTGTGGGCTTTGTGATTAGAGGAGCCGTAGCGCCCGCTACTAAGGATTTTTCATTAGCTGCGTTCCTCGATTCACTGACTCCTAAAAGCATTGTTAGCCCATTCGCTGAAAACAACGTAATCGCCACAGCACTTATGGCGTTACTTATCGGTGTAACACTGCGCCGCTATGTACAGTCGTATGGTATGCAGTCTACTGGTGCAGAGCTATCGCAGGAGTCTGCAGAGCGCGGAGTGCGAATACTGAGCGCCATAGTAAACGAGGTGATCATTAAACTCGTAGCGCTGGTGCCCGTAGCAGTCTTCTGCGTCACAGCTAAAACTGTAGGCGAGTCGGGTTTTGCTCCGTTTAGAGGGCTTTTCTTCTATATCGCCGCTGCGTCTCTTGGGCTGTTGTTGCAGGCATCGCTTGTCTACCCGTGGTGGATAACGCGGGTAGGGGGAATTTCCCTGAGTACGTTTTTGCGTGCGGCAGCTCGGCCGGTAGCAAACGCTTTTGGCACTAACTCAAGCCTGGCTACAGTCCCGTTAACGCTTCAAGCGCTTGATAACTTGGGCGTTCCGAAATCAGCATCGCGTCTTGCTACCTGTATCGGCACTAATCTGAACAACGACGGAATCCTACTGTATGAGACGATGGCGGTTCTCTTCGTTGCGCAGGCGCTAGGGATTGAGCTGTCCCTCGGTGAGCAGGTTTTTGCCGCTGGTATGAGTGTGCTAGCAGCGATCGGAGTAGCTGGGGTCCCTGAGGCTGGCGTTGTTTCATTGTCGTTGGTGTTGTCGGCAGTTGGATTGCCGCTTGAAGTTGTGCCGCTTCTGTTATCAGTAGATTGGATCGTGGCTAGGATGCGCTCAGTGGTAAATGTGCTGAGCGATATGACGGTCTCAATCGCTGTGGGGGGGCTCACTATTACCTACAAGTAGTAATGAGAGGGGTTGTCGTGCGGAGAACATTCGGGGCTTTATCTCTATTCCACTGTGAATAAGGCCATATCTTCTTTAAGTTTGTGATTCACCTCTCCTTCCCTCCCTCGCCGTTCTCGCTGAGCTCTTTGTGAAAAAAAACGTTAGCCTCGGAATGACGAAGTGTTTATTTTTACAAAGAGTAAAAGAGAACAGTGAGTTAGGAAATCGTTGTTCTTGCTTTTTGTTGTCGTCACACTTTGTAAAAGAGGGTCTCCCAGGATGTGGGTAATAGTCAGTCTTTAAGGAGCACCACGATGTTACAACTTTCATCGTGGAGTCTCCTGTTAGGCGGTTTTCACAGCTCACTACTCAGCACCAAGTAACTCCTCGAGTAGGAATTGAGTTTTCGGAGGAATGCGATTGTTTGGGTAGTAAGATTCGATGATGGCGAAAACTTCTTGGGGATTTTTTAGGCCCAGGAGCTTCAACAGAAATTGCACATCATCGCGGTCAGACGAATCCCAGCGAGCGCTGATACACTTCATCGCCAACATATAGCGAGGTTCGGGAGCCCATACCCTAAGATTCGAAAGGGCAAGCCAGGGCCTCGCAATTCTCACGCTATCTACTCGAAAGGACTGGCATTCCTGACAGGGATAAAAATGCGCGGCTAAATCCCGTTAAACTCATTAAATACAGTAGGTTCCGCGCATTTTTGGCCCTATTTAAGAGAAGAGAATTGCGATGCCCTGAGGGCAAGCACCTCCTGTTGCGCAAAGCCTGGCATGATAAATCCTTTAGCAGAGTCATTCAGCCAATCTGGTGGTAGTGACTCGCTCTCAGCAACCTGCCTTGCAAGTTCACGGATAATCGATGCTGGCTCAAAGATTCCGTCAACATCTTTAGTAGCGGCTCGAGCGTTGTAGACGAGGCACATTACCGCACCACCAACTATGCCAACCTCACCAACTTCTCCCCGCGCACGCAAGAGTACGTTCAGCTGCTCGAATAACTCGGTTATGCGTTGTCTCGTCAACATACTACGCGCGCTCCAGAAAGTTCTCGTGTACAAAAATATTGTTTGCGCGATATGGAAGGGGTGACTCAAGTAAGGCGCTCGCCTTAAGAGAGTTCATCCCTGACACAAACCACGGGACAGGTAGAAAGTACCTTTTGCGGGCCCACATCGGCGTGTCTATCTCGAATTCATCGCACAGTGATCTGACCGTGGATGCTACTAACGCTACAAGTCGCGCATCGCCATGCGCAGGTGGGGGTAGAAGTATGAGTCTTGTATCAACGGTACGGCGGAATTCATCGACTAAGTCAAAAAGATGCAGCTTCCAGGAGTCAAACCCATCACGCGCCACGTTATAAAAGAGTGCCACGGTCGAATATTCCGAAAACATATCAGCGCAGCTCAGCACCACCTCCACGTCACGTTGAAAACACTCGGCAACTTGATTCATGGACTTCACGGTAACGTTACCCGCTTGAGGGCGTTCTAGTTGCCTTAGGGCTCCCCGCGAAATAGAGGACGCCTCCGCCACCGCGCGTTCAGATAGGCGACTAGACCGGCGTAGATAGGCAAATGGGAGGTAGAATTGGATCATATGATATAATATAATTGTACATTATACTATACCAAGAGCAACCCCTTCTTTACGTATAGATAACCAGAGTAGTTTCTGCACTATTTTAACCTAAATTCGGCAGTTGCGGGTCTGAAAATGGCGCATCTACTCAAAATCACTTTGGCTTCTGAATTTTCGGTGCTCACCCTGACGGTGCCAGGGTTTAAGCCTCCGCAAATATCAAAATCCGTTGTGCTTTCGAGTATCTGCACCATTTTCATACTCCTTAACTGCCGAATTTAGGCTCAAGCGTGGACGAGCTGAGCCAGGTACATCAGAACGTGTGTGTCACTAGACGCGACTTCTCAGGTAGGGCTTCGCAATTCTCTTCTCTAAAATGGGGCCAAAATCCGCGGAACTTACTGTATTTAATGAGTTTAACGGGATTTAGCCGCGCATTTTTATCCCTATCAGGAATGCCAGTCTTTTCCAGTAGATAGCGGGAGAATTGCGATGCCCTACTTCTCAGGAGCCTCGTTTGACAAGTATCTCTGCGTGCTCGTAATGACGCATCCTGGGGCTTCAAACGAACCCTCAACCCCACTTCTGGATATCGGGGGTATCGCAATGCAGTACCTGAATCACTAGCTAACGGAACGATCCCATCGAACCGCAAAAGTCTGGGTTCCGTTCGAACGGTGCTACCGATACATCCGCAGGGCCACAACATCTCACTGGCTCAGAATTTTGCGACGCGGGGTGTGAAAGGCGAGTTGCGCGATCTGGCGATGAATTGTTACGAGTAGCGTGGGTTAACTCCTACCCGGACGAGCTAAATAAAGACATACCCGATCAGGCGATGTCAAGAAAGATCAATCCGCATCGGCGATTAGATATGTTCCCTGACCTGGTTCCGGCTCGTCCGGGTTAGGGAATAAACTTAGGGGTCCAAGGCCTAGCCTACTCTTTTGGCATGGACCTCTCTCAATCACCATATTTCCTGAAGCAGTTGGACTCAAGGGCCCGATACGGGGTCAGGGCTGTGGTATTGTTGAGTCTCCGATATGGCAGAGCGTCAGAAGTCGCCACTAGTTAAGGCTGAACCCAATCAACAAGCTGATGTCGTGCAGAATGCGAAACAGAATTCGCTGAGCGCCTTAGAGGCAGGTGGGGCGAGAGCGGTGGATTATTTTCAGGGAATAGCGGCTCGCATAGGAGCAGCCGCCACCAGGTCTCCAGAGCAAGAAGCTGCCCTCGTAGCTCAAAAGGAGGAGCGGTTCAAGGCTGAGCTTACCGCTAAGATACAGTGGGGTTATGATCTTGACCTTCAGTACGTTCGGCATCATCAGCCAGTAGATAATCAAACTCGTGAGGGCCACTTTCTTAAGGCAGGAGCGCAGGAGTACTTTTGGGATCCAAAGAAACAGGCGCTGCTTGCATGGAACGCTGGAGCAAAGAAGTGGGAGGCCGTTTTGCCAAAGAGGGATGAGGTGATAGCTGATAGTTTTATGGAGAGCCCTGGGGTGAAACAATTTCTTGAGGAAATCGGAAGTGGCGAGGCGGCTAAAGCAGTCAAGGATCTTGTAAGTGGTAAATCGAAGCCGTTTGATTATGAGGCCACAAAGGCAGCAGCTAATGAATTGCGTGAAGGTTTAAAGAGGTACGGTGGTGAGATGAAGCTGCTGGACCCAGTCGCCCTGGATAGATTGTTGAGGAAGGAAGCCATAATCGATACGATAGCAGATATCTGTAAGAAAAACCCAGAAAACTGGACCTCGGAGGAAGCGAAATTTGTGCGTACTACAGGGTTGGATCCGAAGGAATTTTTGAAATTGTGCGAGCAGGATCGTGAACCACGTGCAAACGATGCACTCGCGCAACAAAGGCACAATGAGAATAGAGATGCAACGGCATGGGTATCGGCCCATCGCTATCATATGGCCGACCACATCCTTGTCAATTCATTTAGTGATAGAGAGCGTACAGTAATCAGGAGTAAAAACCCGAGAGGCGAGATAGAAGTCCTTGAGCAACATTTCAAGAAAAGAGGCCTCGCCATATAACTTGCAGGGCTCTTAGTTCCTTTCGTCTCTTGGTTCCGGCTCGTCCGGGTTAGGAAGTAGCTGCTTTACGGTGGGTTGTCATCCCGCGCTACCCCCGCAACCCATCCCCAGCGTATTCGCTCTGGCACTCACTGCCATCGGAGCACTCACCAACAACGAGGTACCTAACCTGAGCGGTGCGATCGCCATCGTCGTTGATGCTGTCATAGCGATATCGATAGGTTAGGGAACATAGACGACCATCGCGGAGTCTCTGGCTTGATGGACCGAGTGCATCCACTGAGAATCCATCATCGCCAACGAGGTCCCCTACAAAGAGCCGATTTTCACCGTCTCGCAATTCGATCGAGTTAAAGGATTGCGATACTGAATTGGCGAACGTGTAGCTTGGGGCAAGATCAAGTTGGCACGTGTTCTCGGTGAGCACGAGCCCTCCGCGCCACAACCCTCCAACGTAAAGATAGCCCACAGAATCGCTATCTCCGCCGCCGCCACACGCCGTGAGTAGTGATGAGATAAGTAGGGCGCACATAATGGAAAGAGACGAGAGCTTGCTGAGCACACCTTCGGGAATAAACGGCCGACCACCCGCCGCAGGTACGCAAGTGGCGGTAAATAAAGCCTCTGCGGCAACCTTACCGTCTCGAACGATCGTTTGATGAAATCCGAAGCGAGAGCGGCTACCCTCAATCGGTTTAAGCTCACAGGTAACAGTGACCCGATCGCCTTTCTTGAGGGAGGACTTAAACTTTAAGGTGTACTCAGCGAGTACCCAGTTAAGGCCCTCACGAGCTGCTGCTTCCATGTCGACACCGAGCACCTCTTTCACGAACCTATGCCGCACGACCTCCATGTACCACGGGTAGTACAACCCGTCGACGATACCTTGAAAATCGATGTGCTCGTCCTTTACATCCATCTCAACTGAAAACATATCGCGCCTCCGTGCTAGGGGTTTTGCCCGTACTATACTATGATATTCGCGCTATCGTCTTTAGATAACGATCGAATTCCTGCTCGAAGTATGAGCCGAGAGATTGGTCTGGTGCCACCGGGGCATTTGGTAGGGTGAAGTCCCGACAGCTAAACTCTCTGTTATCCTTAATCAGCGAGTAGAACTGCTCAAGGAGCACTGGGTGGAGTGGGCGGAGTAAGTGAGAAATATCTTCGTACATGGACTTAGCCTGGGGTAAGTATTGAGGCTCGCGGAGCCCCATAGCTATATATGATCGCTTATACTGAAGCATGGGATCTTGCTCAAGCAGCGCGAGATATCGCTCGGTGATGACCTGCGCTACGCGCTGTATGGCTTCCGCTGGAGCATATTTTTCGAACATCCCGTTAATTACGCGAGAAATGGCAGACTCACCGCAATCTTTGATGTGGTCGAGGACCATAGGGCAGGCGAGTGCGCAGGTAAAAGGAGTCACGATCTTCATGGTATCACTTACTAGATCGCGGAGGAGTTGAGGGCCGTGTTGCTCAGCCTGCAGATCTTTACGAAGAAGCACGTTATCGAGATCTGTTAGCAGCGCGCGTCTGTTCCGCCAATCATATACGTAGTTATGCACGCTTCCGTTGTGGCGCATAATACCAGCAGTAACGATCGACTCGATTTTAGCCTGGCCTATGTGGTAGGCCATTCGGTTGAACAATCCAAGCGCGTGGTTGATATCTGAAATCCCTAGACGCTTCTGTAGCTCACTATCTCCGACTATCTGGTAGCTGGTGTCATCCTCAACTACACAAAACATCAGATAATCACGAATAAACTCCTGTGTATTGCCAAAGAGCGAAGCGGTGATACCCGTGTGTCGATTACAGACATCCAGCTCCGGGTCACCACCAACGATTCTCTGTGCAGCAAAGAGGGGGCAAAAGCTAAGGTCAAAAGTCGAAAGCTGGCTGAGGGCGTCAAACTCGCGCTCAGCTCCTGCTAAGGTTAGCGAGTTAACTCCTTTCAGAGATTCAAAATTAGTAACGAGTCGGAGATCAGAGCCGATTCCCATGTGTGGTACGCCAGCAGGGTCTCCGTAGCGTTTCTTTGCGTTCGGAGCGACGATTGAGCAAGTTGGGCCGTGAAATTCGATACCGGCGGCGCCTTTAATTTTAATAAAGCGGTCAGTAAACGGGCGGGTGGTATCTTGTTCCATGTACACGTAAACCGTCCTCCCAGTTTGAACCGGGCTGCGTGCGGGGACGGGTTGCTGTAGGGCGGCTACTCCTTCTAGCTGCGAGAAGTCACAGCGATTAAAAAGGGGAGACCTCCTCGTAAGTGCAAGTGATACATTGCCAGCCCCGCCGTCTAGATGGGTCTGCTGCATGGTTGCATGGGGAGGCATTAGTGTAACAACTGGCTGCGGCATGGTGGGAATCCTCTTTTTGCTACTAAGGATATGGCTAGCGCGGCTGCTAGTCAAAGCCTCGTGCATGTTTATAGGGCGTCGCAATTCTCTTCTCTAAAATGGGGCCAAAAATGCGCGGAACCTA
>JBBALZ010000025.1:0-23251 GCA_040402735.1 Bdellovibrionota bacterium | reverse complement strand
TCTGCACCATTTTCATCCTCCTTAACTGCCGAATTTAGGATTATCTCCACCCCGCATTGCTCCGCAAAGCCGCCCCTTAATAGGGGCTAACGTTATTGCGGCAACATTCGCTGAGTAGTTACGGTTTAACTGTATAGATGAGTCAGTTACGAGTCGCGGCAGCAGCCCTTAACCAGACCCCACTCGCATGGGATGAGAATACACAAACAATCCGCGCTGCTCTGCGCGCAGCCCGGAAGGCTCGGGCGCAAGTGCTGTGTCTGCCGGAGCTGTGTGTTACCGGATATGGATGCGAGGATGCTTTTCACGGTGAGGGGTTAGCACACGAAGCGCTTGCGTGCGTCGTTGAGCTCGTACGCGAGACTAAGGGACTGGTGGTAAATTTTGGCTTGCCGCTCCTTGTTAATGGAGTGGTGTACAACGCAGCTGCGGTGGCGGTTGATGGTGTGCTCCGTGGCTTTGTAGCCAAGCAGAATTTGGCTGGAGATGGTTTGCACTACGAGCCACGTTGGTTTAAGCCGTGGCCAGCTGGCCAAGTTGAGTCAGTCCGAGTTGGGGATGATGAAGTCCCGGTTGGAGATATTTTCTTTGAAGTAGACGGAGTTCGTATCGGATTTGAGATCTGCGAGGATGCTTGGGTTTCGAATCGCTCGGCCTATGCGCTTGCGCAACACGGTGTCGATATAATTTTAAACCCAAGCGCGAGTCATTTTGCTTTTGGAAAGCATGAAATTCGAAAGAGTTTAGTGCTAGAGGGGTCACGCTTGTGCGGAGCAGCATACCTGTACGCGAACCTCCTCGGCTGCGAAGCGGGAAGAATCATCTACGATGGCGATACTATTATTGCTTCGCATGGTGAGATCGTAGCCCAGGGGCAGCGCTTCTCCTTTGAAGAGTGTCGAGTAACTACTTCGGCAGTAGATATCGAGCGCTCACGATTATTGAGGAGGCGACGTGTCGGTTCCGCGCCCTATGTCAGCGCGCAGGGCCGTTTGGTGAAGGTGCCGGGATTCTCATTTCGCTCCGTACAGCCACATGAGCCCAAGCTTCCCACTGGATGGGAGCAGAGTAAGGTTCTCAAGCACGAGGAGTTTACCCGAGCTGTCTCGCTTGCGCTCTTTGATTACCTTCGTAAGAGTAGGAGCCACGGTTTTGTAGTTTCACTGAGCGGCGGGGTTGATTCGAGCGCAGTGAGCTGTTTAGTGGCACTAATGGTGCAAGCAGCTGTGCAGGAGCTGGGGTTGGCAGCTTTTAAGGAGCGCTTGGCGTTCATCCCCTTGATTCAGCGCAAAAAAAATGAGCGCGGTGTGCTTCAGCAGCTTCTTGCGTGCGTATATCAGGCGACACGAAACAGCTCAATGACTACCCACAGGGCAGCAGAAGCCGTAGCTCATGAGGTGGGAGCTACCTTCTTTGATCTTAACATCGATGCGCTTGTGTCTGAATATCAGACCCTCATCGAGCAAGAGACAGGGGGGAAGCTCTCTTGGAGCAAGCACGATGTGGCGCTGCAAAATATTCAGGCGCGCGTGCGCTCGCCATCGGTGTGGCTTATCGCTAATATCAGGCGCGCACTACTTCTAACTACGAGTAATCGGAGTGAGGCCTCGGTAGGCTATACTACGATGGACGGCGATAGTAGTGGTGGGCTCGCTCCACTTGGAGGTATCGACAAAGCTTACCTTCGCGAGTGGTTGCGCTGGCTTGAGGTTGAGGGTCCCTATGGCTTACGTAGATTCCCAGCGTTAAAGCTCGTTAATTCGCAGGCACCAACAGCAGAGCTTCGGCCTAAAAAGTCTAAGCAGACCGATGAAGGCGATCTTATGCCGTACACTGTGCTTGATAGTATCGAGCGTAGGGCGGTGCGTGACAAGCTGCTGCCGGTTGAGGTTTGGCGAGCGGTATGCGACGAGCACTCGCACGCATACTCAAAGATGCAGCTTGCTAAATGGGTTGAGCGTTTCTTCACCCTATGGAGCGTGAATCAATGGAAACGAGAGCGATACGCGCCATCATTTCACGTTGATGATGAGAGTGTTGATCCAAAGACGTGGTGTCGATTTCCGATCCTCTCAGGTGGGTATCGCAAAGAGCTGGCACTGCTGCGTAAGCGCGCACGGAGACGCTCTCGATGAGTACAGCGATAAAGCGAGTTGCGGTTTTTGGCGGCGCTTTTGATCCCTTTCACAATGGGCACGTAGCGGCAGTGCGGTTGCTGTTGAGCGACCCGAGTATTTCGCAGGTCATCATTGTGCCAAGCGGCGAGCGGCCCGATAAGCAGGGAGTTTCAAAAGCCACTGAACGGTTAGAGATGACGAGGCTCGGTGTGCAGGCAGTATTTGGCGGAGATCCTCGTGTGGCCGTAAGTGATGTGCAGAGTACGGGAGCTGTCGGGTTCGCAACGATAGACCTTATAACTTACCTACGAGGTACATCCTCAGATCAGATCGAGGTTGTCATAGGCCACGAGCTATTGAAGGACCTTGGGGTGTGGAACAGGGCCGATGAATTAAAGGTTATGGCCCATTTTCTCGTGCTCACACGCCCTGGAGAGGTGACGAGCGAGCCACCTCCTGGTTGGCACGTTACGTTTCTTCCTCCTTTTGGTGCGCAGGGGGTAGATATCTCCAGCACCGCCTTACGAGCTCGGTTGGCCTCAGGAGATATTTGTCAGGGGTTGCTGCCTGATGTGGTGCGTGATTATTGTAGGAGCCGAATGTTATACCAACGTCATTGCGGCAGAATTTGCTGAGTAGTTACGGCTTTTTTGATTACAGTAAGTAACCGAAAGACACCGTTAGCCAAAACCTCGACCGATTACCGCGCGATACAGAAATAGTAGTGTATTGTCGCAGTGGTGGAAGGAGCCAAGCGGTTGCTCAGGAGCTAAAAACAAAGCACGGCTTTCAGAATGTGAGCAACCTATCGGGAGGGTAGGGCATCGCAATTCTCTTCTCTTAAATGGGGCCAAAAATGCGCGGAACCTACTGTATTTAATAAGTTTAACGGTATTTAGCCGCGCATTTTTATCCCTATCAGGAATGCCAGTCCTTTCCAGTAGATAGCGGTAGAATTGCGATGCCCTAAGGGAGGGATGCTGCGTTGGTCTGATGATGTCGATCCGACGATGAGCAAGTACTAGCCGGGCAGAGTTCCTGCTTCGCCGTGTTGGGATTGCGAACACGATCGCGGGCCTGTGCGACATCTGTGCAGAGTTCTACGGTTGTCCGGTGAGCCAAGTAGCTAAGTAGTAGGTGGCTAGCGCACACGCCGCGCTAACCGGAATCGTCAACACCCACGCCCAAAGTATCCGCACAGTGATTCCCCACCGCACAGCAGAGACGCTCTGGCTGGCCCCTACACCGAGGATCGATCCACTAATACAGTGCGTAGTTGATACGGGAAGACCAAAGTGCGAAGCCGTAAAGATTACCCCAGCAGCCGCAGTTTCTGCTGCAAAGCCATGCACGGGTTTCAGATCGATAATCTTTGTTCCGAGGGTTTTAATAATTCGCACCCCACCGGCAGCCGTTCCAAGCCCCATCGCAGCGGCGCTTGCCAGGATAACCCACGTAGGCACAACAAGCTTTGATCCAGTCATGGTTACAGAGCCGTAAGCCACAAGCGCCATGGTGATTACACCCATGGTTTTCTGAGCGTCATTGCTTCCGTGTGATAGCGCCATAAATCCAGCAGAGACCATCTGAAGCTTGCGAAAGAGTCCCGATACAGCAATAGGTGCTGCGCGCCTAAAAGCCCAAAGTAGTGCTATCATAACGATAAACGCAATAAGCATACCTGCTAGCGGGCTTAAGATTAGACTTGATATTATCTTAATCATCCCAGGCCCCTGAATCGACGAGAAGCCGCTGTGGGCTATGCCAGCACCAAGTAGCCCCCCAACCATTGCATGCGACGATGAAGATGGAATCCCAAAATACCAGGTAAAGAGGTTCCAGAAGATAGCGCCGATAAGCGCAGAGAGCACTACAACAAGGGTAATTGTATCAGGGGTGATTACTCCCTTGCCGATCGTGCTGGCAACGGCAGTGCCGGTCAGAGCGCCCACGAAGTTTAAAACCGCCGCGAGCATAATCGCCGTGCGAAGTGGCAGCACCCCAGTGCTGACCACCGTTGCGATGGCGTTAGCTGTATCGTGAAAGCCGTTTATGAAGTCAAATATCAGCGCTACAATGATTACAGTAATGACAAGTGTAAGGAGCATAGTTCTAGGAGTTCTTAATGACGATAGTTGAGAGTACGTTTCCTACGTCGTCGCACAGATCGAGTGTGCGCTCGAGCCCCTCAAGAAACTCCTTGTGCTTGAGGAGTCTGATGGCGTTTGACTCGTGTTTAAACATGTGAGCCATCTGGGTTCTAAATACTGTGTCGCCTTCATCCTCAAAGTTTTTAATCGTCTTGCAATGCTTGCGGATCTCAAGGTGTCCATGTTTTGACTGAATCTGACTAACACCCTGGATAATCTCCTGGGTCGCCTTCTGAATAAGTGTAGCAAAGTCGACGCTTCCGCTGGGAAGTTCATCAATTGCGTGAATAGGAATCTGGAGCGCAGTTGAGAATATCTCGTCGGTGATGCTCTCTAGCTCAGAGCCTAAATTGTAAATATCAGAGCGGTCGATAGGGGTAACAAATGTGCGGTTAAGCTCCTTGTAGACCTCGGCAATAGCTAGGTCTGCTTGTCGCTCCACTTCTTTGATCCTAGCGATCGTCCGCTCGCGGGATGCGGGATTGAGATCTGATACGCACTCAACCAGCAACGAGCCCGCGTCTCCAGCGCAGCGCGCTAGTTGAGCGAGAAGTTCAAAGAAATGCTCTTCGCGGGGAAGGAGCCACTTGATCGCACGGTCGAGCCACATAGTATGCTTGCCTCACAATGAATACACAGCGCTCTTACTACCCGAAAACGGCGATAATTAACAGAAGCGGAGTTCGATTATTTGCAACATTTATCTGCACCCGCAGCCGCCACCGGTACAACCGTCTTTGCCCTTGGTGTTTAAAAAATTGCGCGCAAAGTTAAAGATCAACCGCCGGATTAAGACGAGTACAGCCCAGGCTAGAATTGTTAGTGCTATAAAGGCTTGCATGGCGCGTAAACGATCCTTATCCCCATTTAGAGCCTGTGGCCAATCTGGTAAGTGAGCAAGGAAGCTAGATAGGCCAGGGTGGTCATATAGGTAAACATAACGCCGGTCCAGAGCCATGAGCCGGTCTCGCGTCGACACACAGCGAGGGTAGACATGCACTGGCAGGCGAACACGTAGAATACCATAAGTGAGATTGCTGTTAGAGTAGAGAACGAACCCTCGGCACGTTTTTTTCGTAAAGTGTTGATTAAGCTAGTATGACCCTCCTCTTCATCGTTTTGCACGTTGAGTACCGTTGAGAGGCCGGTGATAAACACCTCTCGCGCCGGAAAGGAAGCGATAATTCCAAAACCGATCTCCCAGTTAAATCCTAGGGGCTTAATCGCTGGCTCAATCAGAGAGCCTAGCTTTCCGGCGTAGGTGGCTCGAACTGGATTGCCTTGATGCTCAAGGCCAACCTTTGGATACGATGCAAGAAACCAGATAACGATAGAGCACGCGAGGATAATCGTCGTCGCATTCCTGATAAACGAGAGCACGCTGTCATAGGCGCTGCGCACGACAACCTTAAGTATCGGCAGACGTAATGGGGGCATCTCCATAACAAAGAAACAGCTCTCCTTGCGGCCACTCACCTTTTGCATCACGTAGGCTACAGCGCATGCGCCGACTATTCCAAGCAGATACATGGAGAGTAGTACCAGCCCCTGGAGCGACACAAAACCAAAGACATTTGTTGCAGGAACAGCGGCGGCTATTAGAACGGTGTAGACTGGGAGTCTCGCGCTACAACTCATTAGTGGGGCGATCATAATCGTTGTAAGTCGATCGAGCTTAGAGGGGATCGTGCGAGTTGAGAGGATCCCTGGAACAGCGCATGCAAAAGATGAGAGCAGGGGAATGAATGCACGTCCCTGGAGTCCGACTTTGCGCATAAAATTGTCGAGTAAAAAGGCAGCGCGTGAAAGGTACCCTGAGTCTTCAAGGAGTCCGATGCAAAAGAAAAGGATAGCAATCTGAGGAACAAAAACCAGAACGTTACCGACCCCCGGCACGACACCTTCGGTTAGCAGCTCGGTGAGCATGCCAGCAGGAAGGTTAGCAGCAAGCCATCTACTACACTCGTCGATGTAGGCGCTGATGTGCTCCATGGGAGCTTGCGCCCAGAGATAGATCGACTGAAAAACGAGAAAGAAGATCGCGGCTAGGAGTGGTAGCCCCCACACCTTGCTGGTCAGTAATGCATCGAGCGAGTTAGAGCGTTGCTTTGTGCGGGGTGATTGCACAACTGTGCGTGAAACAATTTGACGGATCCAAGCATATCGGAGCGTTGCAATCGTTGTTATATCATCTGTTGAGCGGGTGTAAATCTCGTGGGGAGCGGCGTTAGCACGAAGGTGTCTCGAGTTTTCATGATTAGCTGGTATCCAGGCGTATGCTCGACGCGAGCGGCTTGGGTGCAGAAGTTCACGGGTTATGGCGGCAAGAAGGTCTGGCAGTCCCTTGCCGCTTCGAGCAACGATCGGCACAACCGGAACGTCAAGCGACCGCGAGAGGAGTTCAACATAGATCTTAATCTCACGCTCCTCAGCGATATCCATCATGTTAAGCGCTAAAACACACGGCACACCCGTGTCGAGTAACTCTGAAACGATAAATAGGTTGCGTTCAAGGTTTGACGCATCGACTACGGCTACAGCGAGATCGGGAGCCTTTGAGCTAGCGATAGCTCCACGTAGATACTGAGTTGCAATCTTTTCGTCGAGCGTTGTTCCGGAGAGTGAGTATGTGCCTGGTAGATCGACTAATTGAGCCTGCGTGTGCGGAGCAAGCGTCACGACCCCTTCGCGCTTCTCGACGGTAACGCCTGGATAGTTTGCTACCTTGTATGAAGAGCCGGTCAGAACGTTAAACAGAGTTGTCTTGCCGCAATTGGGGTTGCCTACGAGAGCAACGTAGCGAGTGTTTGTCGATTCTGGTGGCGTTTCTGTGTGCGTCACAGCGTTACGTGATTACAACAACGTGGCCACACCCGTACCACGCATCGATTAGAGTGGCTGCACTTGTATGTGTGCTGCCTCCGCGCTGCGGAGAGAGAGCACCGATCCAAAGAGGTGTATATTGATAGGGGAGCCAAAAAAACCGCATTGAGCTACTTTTACCTCAGTGCCAGGAACTATACCCATCGACACCAGCTTGTGTAAAAGCTCGGTTGGGCAGCTCTTGATGGCAGAGATAACTGCGCGTTGGCCTACCTTGATTGCGTTTAATTGACGCTGTGATGGTGCCTGGTGCTGTTCCGTCTGATTTGGCTCGTTCACAATAGTGCCGTTCACAATAATGCCTGCTAGCTACTTTTACTGCGTATATCTTTATATAAAGGCGCTCCTTTGGTAGCGCCAGTTGATGTAGAGTTGTATACACCGCGTTAGTAAAGTAGGTCAATGTATATAAGAATAAAAGCAGTAGTTAATTATAGTAGCATTTGCTTGGTATGTATAGCAAGTGTTGTGCGCAGGGTGTGGGGCTTTAGGGCATTGCAATTCTCCCGCTATCTACTCGAAAGAGGTGGCATTTCTGATAAGGATAAAAATGCGCGGCCAGGCGTCGTTAAGCTCATTAAAGACAGTAGATTCCGCGCGTTTTTGGCCTTATTTAAGAAGAGAGAATTGCGAAGCCCTGTGCGGGGCTTTAGGGCATTGCAATTCTGACGCGATGAATTGCGATGCCCTGTGTTGTATAATTCAAGCGGGGAGCATCTACCACTCATCGTCGTTCTTGTTGGTTTTCCGATCGGCCTCTTCGTCATCGTTCTCGGCCGCATCCCCACGGGGTGCTCGGGCTGGGTCGGTAATTCCACGCGAGATCATGGCAGCTGTTCGATTCGGATCAAACCCAGCGGCACGCCACGGAATAGCCAGCATGGGTGGAATACCCTCCTTCATCCACTCAATCGCCTCTTCTGGGCTAAAACCTGCTCGTACCCAGTTGGCGGCAACCGGAGCGGCGGTGATCCCTTGAGCCTTCCAGTCAAGAAAGTCATAGGCTGAAAATCCGTACGCACGCCAGTAGCCAGCGGCCACGGCTGGAATCCGGTTGGATATCCAGTCATCGGCCTCGCCTGGTCCAAATTCAGCTAATTCGAAGGTGAACTCTTTAGCCAGCGCGTTGAGCATAACGTTTGTGTCGTGAGCCAGCGCACGAAAATCACCGGGGGTGAGCAGTGCTTCTAATCTTAGCTGCTCGCAGAGCTGGTCGTCATACACCGCTGTTGAGGTAAACTTGTCCTGAATAATTCGGGTGACGCGGAGATAATCGCGAGATGGCTCAACTTCAAAAGACACCTGCTGAGCTAGATCGTTAGCTTTGAGCACCGAATAGATCGTTGAGAGTGACTCAATGTATGCGTTCCGTGTTGAGGCTGATCGAACCAGGCTAGCAACGAGGAGCTTCGCTGCCTCGCGATCTTGGGCTAGGTTTTCAACTCTTAATGCCGCATCAACCTGGGGAGCAAGAGATACAAAGTCCTTACGCAGATCGCGCATAAAGTTCATCGCTGATATAGCATCGAAGGTCTCAGGAGTTTCCCAGGTCGTGGCAAAGATCGGCAGTTCGGATACCAGGTCCTTCATCCACGCGTCGATCTTGTCAAAAGCTCTGTGTGCTGTTTCGAGGTAATTCTTGGGGGCAAAGGAAGACTGCAAAGTTGCCAGAGACCCCTCAAACATAATCTGCCCATAAAATCCCGCCCGGAGCAGTACGAGAAACTCTGTTGTAAGGTGTAGGTCTTTGTTGAGGGGTGCCATGCAATCCTAAATTTTAGTTGTGAAATTAATAGGTAACTACTCACCGGATTTTAAGATCGTCGCTGCAATTTCGTCGCTAAATGAGGTTATTTTGGCGGATCCTTTTTCTTGCCACCCCCAAAGTCGGGGGTGCCTTTTTTTGCTGAGTAGTTACGTTGATAGTATAACACGACTAGTTATGGGTCGTCATCGGGAAGATGTTGCCCTAGGGCTTCGCAATTCTCTAGCTCTTAAATAAGGCCAAAAATGCGCGGAAAGATCTGTATTTGATGAGTTTAACGGCGCCTGGCCGCGCATCTGTATCTTTATCAGAAATGCCAGCACTTTCGAGTAGATAGCGGGAGAATTGCAAAGGCCTATCGGATCACAGAGAAGCTTGTGGCTCAATACTGGGTCGCGGAGCTATGTGACTCTTTAGCCAATACGTAGCGATGTGCGCAACATCATCAAGAGCCCCCTGCTCCTCAAAGAGATGCGTAGCGCCAGGTATAACGGCCAAGCGCTTCTCGCATTGCAACTCTGCTAGGGTCTGCTGATTGAGTGCCAACACCTCTCGGTCCTCAGACCCAACAATTAGTAACGTTGCCACCCGCACCTGCTTAATAAGCGGGCCTGTAAGATCCGTCCTGCCACCACGACACACGACCGCGTTAATGCTGTGCCGCGCTACTGCCGCTGTGCGCAGCGCAGCGGCTGCTCCTGTGCTCGCTCCAAATAGACCAATAGGTAGGTGTCGCAGCTGATTGTTATCGCGAATCCAATGCACTGCCTCAACCAGCCTTGTGGTTAAGAGCGCTATGTCAAAGCGTTTGCTGATTACATACTGCTCATCTTCCGTTAGTAGGTCTAGTAGCAGCGTTGAAAAGCCATGCTCTTCGAGCACTCCGGCCACGAATTGATTACGCGGGCTGTGACGACTGCTGCCACTTCCATGAGCAAAAAGAACGATCCCTGTTCCTTGATTCAAATCAGTCGAAAGTGGAGCGTTGCCAAGCTCTCCGCACAACTCTATTCCCGCAGCGCGGATAACGATCTCTGACGTACGACGTTGTGGACTGGCATGCGAAAATGCAGACATAACCGAAAAAGGCTCTTAAAGGTAACTGTCAACAAAAGTAACAGCTATCTGAAAATATCGTGTATGATTAGGCACACGTAACTACGCGGGTTGGAGCGCGGCTGGACAAACTCCAGCCCTCCAGGTCGCGGGTCGTGTGCGGCGTATGTAGGGCGCAACTCCTGGCGCGCCCTTTTGAAAGTGCCTCAATGTGGGGTTTGGCAAACTGCTAAAGTGTCGCAGAAATGCGAGTCTTTACCCCGTCTCCTCAAGCCTCTGCTCCGCTGCGTCTGTGCGCGCTACTACTCCAACTCACCTGCACGTCTCTTGCGGATACCATCTAAGAGATCAGAGGCGAAGTCCAGCACCCCAAAAACCGCTTTTTCTGCTAATGGCGGCAGGATCGCTAATCCCGCTAAACCGGCACCTACAGCGAGAACAGGTGTTCCCACTGCTAGTCCAAGTCCAACGATCCCGGCAGTTGCGCCAACAACGATGGCGCTTGTAGCTGATCGCGAGATAAAACTTACCGCTTTATTACCGCTCTCAACGCTCATCCTGCCATCGTCACAGAGATCCTGCGAGACCGTTTCAAAAAAAGGACGAACAGAGGTCGTATAATCAAGAGCTCGTCCAACGATAGATCCCTTTGAGGGTAATCGTTTGTCAATAGCAGGAACGAGCACGTCAGAGAAATAGCTCGGATTATCGCATGATTCGGGTTTGAAATCAGGTCTCATATTTGGCTCCTTATAATTGTGAGTTAACTACTCACCGGATTTTAAGATCGTCGCTGCAATTTCGTCGCTAAATAAGCTGATTTCGGCGGATCCTTTTTCTTGCCACCCCCTAGTCGGGGGTGCCTTTTTTTTATTATCTCCACCCCGCATTGCTCCGCAAAGCCGCCCCTTAATAGGGGCTAACGTTATTGCGGCACAATTTGCTGAGTAGTTACGTATTGTGTAGTTGTGTCGAATGTATCGTAAGATTGAAATAAAAAGTTGCGTAACGCTTTAGCAGTTTGCCAAGGGAAGCGAGGTTTTGCCGGCTTTCCCTAGATTTAGAACATGCGCACATCACACAACTCTTTATAGCTTTCAAACGATAGAGAGGTATGACTTCTGACTGTTTGAATGAGACTTTAGATCGTAGCTATATCGCCCGCCGCGAACATCGAGAACATGAAGTAGTAGCAGGCGCGCAGTTCACCGCTCATGACGTGGCGATGTGTTCGAGCGAAGATGCACGGACGTTTTTGGCACCGCGCGATGCACTCGCGCTGCGTGCACTGCCGCTTGCACTTGTCCGGAGCCGGACGCAGCTCTCGCTGCATATCGCTGTTGCCCAAGACTCGGAGCAGGTTCGGTCAAAGCTGCGATTTCTATGCGGCCTTGAAGTGGCGCTGACGATAGTGCCAGCGGAGGTTTTGGAGCAGGCGATTCCAAAGGCGTACTACGGATCGGAGCTAAGGCTAAGACGCTACATCGATCGAATAGCAGCAGTACCTTTACATGCAAGAGATGGGGTACATGCGATAGATGGGGCGAGTAGCGGGCCCCCCAGAGATACTTCACAGTTTGCAGCACCTGAGGCAAAAGGAGATGCTGCGCAGTTCCTTACAGCTATCCTTGAGTTTGCAGCAGTGCGTGGTGCGAGCGATTTACACCTCTCTCCAGGAGCGGATTCAGTAGTCGTTAAGATGCGGATCGATGGAGAGCTATGCAGCATCGAGGGGGACCCCTACGCAAAGCCGTTTCATGAGCAGGTGATATCGCGGCTGAAAGTGCTCGCAGCGCTCGATGTGACCAATCGACGACTCCCCCAGGATGGGGCGTTTCGGTTTATGGTGGGCTCGACGGTGCGTAGTGCTCGTGTCAGCACACTTCCTTCTGTGCACGGAGAGAGCGCCGTCATTCGCCTACTTGATGGACACTCGATTCCTGAGATCGGTAGCCTCGGTTTTGAACCAACGACGCTCCTGGTGGTTCGAGCAGCTCTTGATCGCACCGAGGGTCTTATCCTACTTACTGGCCCGACCGGAAGTGGTAAAACAACAACGATGTACTCTGTGGTCCGTGAACTCGCGCGCCGCGGGCATCACGTAGTAACGGTTGAGGATCCGGTTGAGAATCCGCTACCGGGCACCGTACAGGTACAGGTCTGCACCGAACAGGGGCTCGATTATCCGCGTGCGATCCGCTCGGTTCTGAGGCACGATCCCGATGTGTTACTCATTGGAGAGATGCGCGACGGAGTGAGTGCATCGATGGCGCTTGATGCTGCATCGACTGGGCATCTAACGGTCTCATCGCTACATGTTGGTTCAAGCCTCCAAGCTATCGGTCGGCTGGAGGTGCTCGGTGTACCACGTTCACGTTCAGTACCCGCTGTGGCGATTGTCGTTAATCAGCAACTACTGCCGAAACTCTGTCAGGCGTGTAAGGTGCGCGATGATGGTGCTGCGGGCAGTGTTGCTTTAAAACTCGGGGCCGTAGGTGGGCTGTTTCGAGCTGTTGGGTGTGTAACATGTGGTGGAACTGGGTACCTTGGCAGAGTACTCGTGACTGAGCTGCTCGATATTCAGAGCCAGCGAGCAAAGGACGCCTGCTACCGGACAACAACGACGGCTGAGCTGCTTGAAGCATTGCCCGCAGGTGCGTGCATACCGTGGAGTGATTCTCTGCAACACCACCTAGTCCGTGGTGATATCTCACTTGCCCAGTTGGAGCGTTTTGTGCAGGCTGAGGTAGTGTAGTCAACATTTTCGGTTCTTATGCCCTTACGTAAACGTACCTTGCCACGAAGCACCCGACCGCGCCCGCGACTCCGCCCAAACGTCTGCATGCTTGTGTATAATCGTAAAGGCCAACTCTTTCTCGGCGAACGGCTCGGGAAGCCTGGGCACTGGCAGTTTCCGCAAGGGGGAGTTGAGGCTGGAGAGTCGCTTAAGCGTAATGTCCTAAGAGAGCTATACGAGGAGCTGGGGATTACTAAAGAGCAGGTGGGTAGGGTAACCAAGCTTAGCGCGCGCCACAGCTATCTTTGGAAGCGCATTCCGGCATACGCCAAGGGGCGCTGGGAGGGGCAGCAACAGACGTTTTGGTTAGTGGAGTTTATCGGGCGTGATCGTGACATCGATCTCGTAAGCGCCGATGATCCTGAGTTCTCGCAGTGGCGATGGTGTGCAGTACGCACCGTGAGGAGACTGGCTGCAAAGGAGCGGTTGCCGGGATATGAGCAACCGCTTGAAGAATTTGCTGAGTTTCTAGTGCGCACAGGAAGAAAGTAAGAGACGCGCACTCTTTTGCTACCTGCGGCATCTTACGTAGGGCGGTAGCTAGTTTAATCAGCTTAAAGTTGTGACTTCCTGGCAGGGAGGTGATATCTTCTCTCTCCGCCACAGGAAGTAATCAGGAAAACATGGTGATTTTAGCGTAATGGTGATTTCAGCGTATAGGTCCGATAGCCAGAGCGCGTACCAACGCGGAGCTGCCCGTGTGCTTAAACGGATCCGTGTTCGTGCGCAGCAGCTTGAGCGAGCCAGAGAGATCGCCGCTGTTTTGGGTGTCAGTGAGGTAGTCGGTAGGGTGCTTGCGGCACGTGGATTTGAGCCGGGGATAGAGCTCGATAATTATATCACACCAACGCTTAAGAATGGGCTCCCAGACCCTAAGAATCTAAAGAACCTCGAAGCGGCGGCAAAAGCGATAGCGCAGTGTCACGCATCGGGTAAGGCTATAGCTATCTGTTGTGACTTCGACGTTGACGGGCTCTCTGGAGGCTCAGTTGTGCATGATTTCTGTAACGCGGCCAAAGTTACCTCTAAGGTGTTTGTTCCCGATCGCTTTACTGACGGATACGGACTTAATGAGCGCGTTGTGCGTGAAATAGCCGCGGCAGGATACGGACTCCTGCTCACGATAGACTTCGGTACGACTAACGCTAAAGAGCTCCTGATTGCAAAGGAGCTAGGGCTAACTACAGTGGTTGTTGATCACCACCATATGAGCGCAGAGCCGCCTCCTGCAGATGTTTTTATTAATCCGCACCAGAAGGGGTGTGGTTTTGCCAAGGGTATAGCCTGCGCAGCCGGGCTTGCGTGGTACTTAGTGCTCGCGCTCTCTAAGGAGTTTAAGGACGCAGGGCTTGATGCGAAGGACTATCTAGAGCTTGCATGTCTGGGGACTATCTGCGACATGGTGCCACTTATCGGTGTTAATCGTGTTATCGCCAAGCGCGGTCTTGAGGCGCTCTCTGTATCGAAGCGTCCAGGGTTAAAGGCGCTGCGTAACGTTATCGGTATTAAGGGTGCTGTGGGTTGCGGAGATGTTTCGTTTGGAATCGGACCGCGCCTAAACGCTGCCGGAAGGATAGTTCACGGTGAGCTTGTTGTAGAGCTATTAACAACGAGAGATTCAATTCGCGCCGATAAATTGGCCCGCGATCTCAACGAGCTTAACGCAGAGCGCCAAGCTGTCGAAGCTGCCGTTAAGCAGCAAGCGATAGAGCAGATTGAACTGCAGATGAGCGAGCTACACGCTAACTCAAGTCAGAGTGATCTATGGGGGCTTGTAGCTTGGCATGAGGAGTTTCATACCGGTGTAATCGGCATCGTTGCGCAGCGACTTGTTGAGCACTTCTATCGCCCTGCTGCCGTTATGGGCATGGATTCTCCTGGAATATGGAAGGGCTCGGTTCGTGGTATTCGTGGGTTTAGCGTAGTTGAAGCGCTCGGTTCAGTGAAGGAGCACCTAATTAAGTTCGGTGGGCACGATGGAGCCGGGGGTTTTTCAGTCCGTGAGGAGAGCGTGCTCGCATTCAAAGAAGCGTTCCAAGCCGAGTGCGAGCGGCGCCTCCGTGATATCGAGCGCGAGCCGTTTGTTGATGTAGACGCCGAAGCTCTACTTGAAGAGTGCTCCGTGCAGGTTGTCCGTGAGCTTGAGGGGCTAGCACCCTTTGGTATGGGGAATCCAACACCCGTGGTGCTGATTAAAGATCTGATTGTCAAAGAGGTCAGAGTGCTTAAAGATGCGCACCTTAAATTGCTCCTCAGTAACGGAAAGCGTTTTATTACAGGGCTTATGTGGCGTCAGACATCACACCCAGCACTTGAAGTAGGCAAGCGGGTTAATATCGCCTGTAAGCCTGATATTAATACCTATGGTGGTAATCAAGAACTGCAAGCAACTCTTCAAGCAGTTGAAGAGGTATAGCGCGAATCAGCTAGCGCCTCGATTGACGCTCAGCGGTCAAGATCATCCGCGGTTGATCAACAACGCTGCGAATCTTATCTTCAAGAGAGTTTACCACGCTGGACATATTAGTCGCCGCGCGTTGAATTGCGCTGAGAGCCTCTTCGGCTATCGGCGAGAGCCCTTCACTTGATGTGGCTACAAACGCCATAGCTACGATCTCTTGCAGAGGATTATTGAGATCGTTTCGAATGTTGGCACCGAGCGTGGTGATCTGAGTTTCATTCGAGCGATTCTCTGTCGGCGCGTACGATGAACGCGACTGCACCCGTCGTAGCTCAACAAAGCGATAGCCTGGATGCGAGCCGAGATCGGCTCGTGTAGCTGTAAGGTCGCTTAAGATAACTAGCTCTGGTGGTGGCGACATCGTTTCAAGGGTTTCATGTAACTTGCTGAGCGGGCCATCAGGTAGCACAGCGCTTGAGAGGATAATGTCGATTGAGCGACGCTTGAGGATCCACAGAGCGAGCTGAAGTGTCGGTGCAAAGAGAATTGCACAGCCGGGGAGTGTGCGAGAAAGCTCAAGGGTGATCTCTTGTGCGGTCTGCTGGCTAGCGTTTACTACAAGAACGGTGGCTCCAGCTTGAACAGCGCCGCCATGGTGTACGGGAGAGTTTGTGGTAGGTGATGTTGTTTGGCCAGATGGTTGGGTGTTTGATTTTGTGGGCGGTAGAGGCTCACGGTAGCCGCCGATAGGCTCAGTGGTAGTCCTAGCGGCGCGGATGATTCGCACCTCTTCAGAACCAGCGACTTCCTTTAAAATCTTGTCATGAGTGAGAGTTACGGTTCGGCGTCTCACTCGTGGGGCATCAAAACTACTGGACATACAGGTCTCACTACAAACAAAAAGAACCTGCTAGTAGGATGAGGGGGGAGTGAATGAGGGTTCAGAAATTAACAACGCGGCCAAAAACTTACGGCACGAGTTCGCCACCGTTGGCGAGGGGGCCGGATTGTTTAGCGGCAGAGCCAGGTGAACTCATAGTTGCGTAATCCTTCGGTGTCGTTATTACGATATCACGAGTTTACGTCGTCTTTGAGACGCGCGAGCGCGCCATCATGTGTATGCTATCTGCCGGAATTGCGCAGGTTTAGAGATATGTACGCCTGTCTAGGCACGTGCTCTAAAAATCCATCATGTGGCTTATTTCTCGTAGTTTTTGAGCCATTTAGAGGCAAGTTCGCTAAAATACCGCAAAAATTTGCCTGAGTTGCCAGCGACGAGTAGAATCCCTAAGAGAGTGACACTTATGATAGAGAGGCTTGGCAGTTCTCAAGTTGGAAGGCGAGATTTTATGAGGACCGCTGCCGCTGTCGTGGCAGTACCGGGATCGCAGCCGACGGGTATTGTAGCGGATTTGCTTTTGGGGGGAGGTTCGAGATTATTACCATGCGATATACGGCAGATACTCAGCCTCTTTGGTGAAGGTGGGGAGTACGGTGTTTTTTTGCGGCAGCTCGATAGCCTAGAAAGTGCCACAACTCTCGAAGGGCTCGCGCGAGGAGCAGAGCAGTGTGCTCAAACCGGAAACTCTGTAGCGGGAGCGTTAGGTAGGCTTCTAATCGCCCCTTCTATTCGGGGGGCGCTGGGCGGAATTTCGGCTGCAATGACGCGAAACGACAGTGAAAAAGCAGCGAAACTTATGGTAGATTTGTGCGACCAAGTCGGAGATACTGACGCAGCTTGCATGCTTTTCCAGTTAGATGGCCAGTTTCAAACGCGTGTCACGCAGCAGGGACAGTTCCTTGAGGTGCAAGAGCGATTCAGAGGGATAATCGCCCAGAGAACTTCCGCATCGGCAATGAGGATCGACCCCTCCAGAGCCAACGAGTTTACACAAGAGGAATTACCGAGACAACTAGCTGACCCAAAGCTACACGTTGTACGTCAAAGGAGAGCGCAACTGCTAAAAGAACTAGGCCGGTCATTAGCGGGTTTGGTGGAGACAGCGGCCAAATCTTTCGAGATGAATCTGCCTGACGGACATCGATACCTCATCGATGAGGTTGAAACGCAAGACTATGAATTCCTCAGAATTCCAGAGCGCGTATCGCCATAAGCTCCTCGTTGTAGCGCCCGTCGGCGAAGTCAGGAAAGCTCCACGGAAGTGACTGCCAACTTTTGTTAGCGTAGCGTAGAACCATATCGGCATAGATCCCAGCATCAAGGTACACCTTGTGTCCAGCCCCCTTGGTGCTTGCAAGTACTACTTTGTGATGGTCAATGTAGCCGATATCGAGATTGATGGTGCGCTTTTGCGTCTCACCTTCGGTAATGGCGCACCCGCGCTCAAGCTCGATACAGGCGCGCTTAGCACCTGGGAGGATGTCAGCGTAGTGTGGTCCGGTAAAGCTCACGAGATAGCGCACAAGATCTGGGCCCATCTCTGGCTCATAGTACCGAGTGCAGTCAAATCGTCGTTGTGGGCCAACGTAGTCGACAGAACCAAACACCTCAGCAATCAACTGAGTGGTGTGTGCAGCGTCAATACTTGGCTTAGCCAGAATAGCTACGAATAGTTTAATGCGTGGAGCGTCTGACATAATAATCCTAGCTTATTTTTCCGTATACGATAACGCGCGCCGCAGCACCTCTGCTGAAATACCAAGTTTTGGCGCAAATTCACTGACGAGTGTATCAGCAGTGATGGTAAACCGAGTAGACTCGGAGGCCGATCGTACCAAGAGATTTTTCTTTTGGAGGTAGATATGGCGATCATTTATGACGGCAGAGACGATCGGATAGGTCATCATCTCCCACGAAAATGATCGCTCCCAGGCGCGGTTAAAGCTCTCGGGGTCGACTGGGGTCGTCTTGTACGTGAGGCGGTAGCGCGGCGTGGTGGTGTGTTGCGTAACCGCACTCGGAATCGTGTAGAGGTCGACTCGCTCCGGGGTATCGGTCGGGCGAAGTTCGATCGCTCCGTGAGCTAAAGCGTAGCGCAGTGCAAGGTCTGCGCTGCTAGCTGTTTTCGGTAGTAAGCACGGAGTATGAATCAGGTAGCCTGGATCGATTACGTGCCATGAGTGCGGTGCAAGAGCCACAAGCACCGCGCAGTGCGTGTCACTCCCGTAGCGCCTATCAGCCAAGATCGGCGCTGCCTCAAACCCCAGAGCTTTAAGAAAGCGCACAAGGGTTTGCGTAAGCGGAAAGCAGGTTCCCCCCGTACCGTCGCGGATAAACCCCTGGATAACCTCCTCCGGCGATTGCTTGTGGTGGTTATTGCTTGATTCAGCATGGGCGATAATCTTAGTCAGGTTTTCGTACGGGATACGCGCAAAGCCGCGTAGTGTCGCTTGGAGGAGCTGCTCTGGTGTGCCGGTTGTTGGTACTGCTAGGTGGTGTAGAAATGCTGCGAGGAGCTCATCATTTAGCATGGTCTGGAGCGATGGTACCGTACATTGTACGCTTCATCTATCTGCTTTTGGTTTTGCTGAGCTTCAAATTGTCGCCCGTTACATTCTCATTCGCCGAATGCCACAGCGGGCAAGTTATGTACTCAACAACGCCGCGAGAAATTCAAGGGTGTAATAGAGCCCCCAGCCGGGCTGTTGCATAGAGCGGAACCACGTAGATATCGCCATACCGAGAAAAGTTCTCGGCACAAATCCTCACACCAAAAGGAAGCTTTTTCTCCGCAAGAAATATCCGTAAACTCCTCATGCTTCCCTTGGTACCAGCTTTTACCTCAATCGGAACTACCCGATGATTTATTTCGGCTACATAATCGAGCTCAGCGGTAGAGCTCTTGCTTTCACGATGCCAGTACCAGAGCTCTCCCGGCTCCGCGCTCTGAGCAAGGCAGAGCAGCTCACTACCGACAAACATTTCGCTTAGAGGTCCCCGGTGTACAAAATTTGCCGTCTCCTCTAGTACCGATTCTCGAAACGACAACCCTGATAGCTTTTGATAGATACCAAGATCGAAGATTTTGTATTTAAATTTCTTCTCGTCTATCTCCGCTCCCAGCGGAACGCCATTCGCGGCTGTATGTCGTACTTTGACAATGAGCCCGGCTTTCTCCAGGAGCGCACAGGCATGATGCACTTGTGTCGACACCGCATCAACATAGGCGTGGCGATAGATAAACTTCTTCCCCGTTTGGTAGGCAACTGCCCTCAAACAATCTCGCAGGCGAACGTCGGGAACTTTTCCTCGATACTTACTAAAATCATCCTCATAGTTCGCGAGGAGAGTGGTAAGGATAGCGGAGATTTGCTGATAGTCAGCTCGGGTGCTTCTAAGAGCGCTCACCACTTCCGGCAGTCCACCGAACATGAGATAGAGTTTAACTTGCGACAGGGCCTGATCATGAGCCACTGCGCTTAGCGGCTTGAGAAACGTCGCCTCTTCAATCGCAGCGCGCAAAGTTTGCTTGCCGAGGGCATCCAAGAACTCAAAAAAACTTAGTGGGCGCATGTACACTGACTGCACCCTACCCACACCAAACGAGGGAATATCGGACACGGCAAATTCGAGAAGAGAGCCGGCAGCGACCACGTGTAACGATGGACGCAGTTCGTGGAAAAACCTAAGCGCCTCAATCGCCCGTGGACACTCTTGGATCTCGTCGAGAAAGAGTAGGGTCTCGCCGTCGACAATTTGCTGTTCGTAAAGCAGCGATATGTCTTTGCATATCTCTGTTGGGTCGAGCAGCTCGCGCTCAAAGATTTTTTTTGCGCGCCTATCTAAAAGAAAATTTAATTCTATGAAGTTCGAGAATCTCTTTCCCAGCTCTCGCACTGAGGAGGTCTTGCCAACCTGCCTCGCTCCCCGAAGTAGCAATGGCTTGCGAGACCTGGCCCCTTTCCAATCAACAAAAAACCGATCTATATCGCGCCTAGCATAAGTCATTGTATTTATGCAGCAAGCAGACTTAAACCCACCGAATACAAGGTAATATTAGCATGCAACCTATCAGAATACAAGGTAATGCTATCCATCAGGGCCTCGCTATTCTCCCGCTATCTACTCGAAAAGACTGGCATTCCTGACAGGGATAAAAATGCGCGGCTAAATCCCGTTAAACTCATTAAATACAGTAGGTTCCGCGCATTTTTGGCCCTATTTAAGAGAAGAGAATTGCGATGCCCTGTGCTATCCATAATCCTAAATTCGGCAGTTAAGGAGGAGGAAAAAGGTGCAGATACTCAAAAGCCTAAAGTGATTGTGAGCACCTGCACCCTTTTTCAGACCCGCAACTGCCGACGTTAGGTTTATTGATTGCAAAGTTTAATCGTAATCCAGCGGCAGTATCTGATTCATCGGGAAGGCTCCACCTGAGTGAGGTCCGAAGTATAAGCGCAGCATGGTACTTGCGGTCCAGGAGTGCTCACCACTCATGTTGGCATACTCAATACCGGTCATCAGTTTGAGTCTGTGCTTCGCGATGTAGTAGTTCACTCCAAAGTACCCTGCTTGGTACAGGTCACCACGACCGAGACCCGCAGCGCGCTCGTAACGTCGCTGGGAGTTGAGGCCATCATCTTCATTTGATCCAGCTAACTGGTAGCGAGTAGCAAGCTGCCATTCGTGAGTAATGAAGTAGGCTGGTTGGAGGTTTAGACCAAGCGCATTGCCGCGGTCGCTTCCGATACCAGCAGTGACCTCGGCGACGAGTGACGCATGGCCTTTAGTGGCGATAAATGCCGAAGAGATTCCGTCGTCAAAGTTGTTAAAATTTGTAGCGTTCTCATTTGCGTCGCTATGTACGTATGTAGCGTGCAGTGTGATGTTATCTGCTGCCTGGAAACGTCCGAGGTCGTAGTACGCTGCGGCGAGAAACGAGTATCCCGAATTAAAGTCAGTAAACGCCTTGCCCATATTCTGGCCGGTCGCATTGGTAAAGACTCCGGTGTAGTAGGTTACGTCTTTAATCTTCCCCTGAAGGGTAATAGCCGGGGTGTAGTCGACGTTAAACATATTAGTGAGCATGCTGCGCTCAAGGTAGTTGATGTAGCGGCTTGAAACGTTTCGGTCGTGGGTAAAGCGGTGTTTCTGTTGACCGATAGTGAGCGCCATCTCAGGAGCAAACGACCACTGAGCCCAGAGCTCGGTAAAGCCGTTATAGAATGGATCGATATCACTACCGCTCACCATCTGAGCATGGAACGTGGCGCGCTTAAACATGCGCGCCTGTCCGCCGAGGCGGAATCGCCTGGTTTCGTATCCGGTGTCACTTCCGGTTGAAGCTTCGGTCCAGTGGTACTGGCCGTGGAAGCGGCCGAGGAGCCAGAGTTCTTGCAGCACTTCGTTCTTGTCATCCTTGTAGACCCGGCCAAGGTTCTCAAGGGTATCGCCGAGTGAGAGCGCCTTCGGAGTGGCGGAGGCGGCAGGGGTAGTTTGAGCGAGCACGGTCTGTGGAGAGCTCTGGGCGGTGGCCTGCTGGTAGGGAAGACCGATGGCTACAGTAGCGATGGTGGCGCTAATATATTGAATCAACTTAAGGTTAGTCATCACTCTCGTTCTCCCAACAAGCTAGCCGGTGACGGCCTCGTTGAGCGAGATGGTTGCATATTAGGGAAACTTTACAATCCGGCTAGCGGGCGCTAATGGCGATTTAACCAAATTCTAATGAAAGCTCGCCAAGCCTGTGGGGCCAGGCTCTCTGAGCTTTAGAACAAGTCGCCGACGTCCAGATTAAGCTCTTCGAAGGAGCCTTGATCCGCGGGGACATCTGGATTGGTGCCGTGCAGTAGTTTGCAAGCAGTAGTTTGCAAACTTCCTTGGCAATCTTGAATGAGTCTCAGATTGACGTCTTTAAGGGGAGGCACGCAGCGCAAGCCGAGCGTCTCTACAACTCCACTATCCCCAACGCCGCCCGAGCCTCTTTCAGGGTCGATTGCACAACTGCGCGGGCCCGTTCGGTGCCGTTCTTAAGAAGCCGCAACACCTCACCACGATCACTTGCGTACTCAGCGCGGCGCGTGCGGATCGGTGTTAGGAAGGCCTCAAGCACGTCGATTAAGCGTGCTTTAACCACTCCATCTGCTAAGCCGCCGCGTTGGTAGTGATCTTTAAGCTTAGCAACTTCGGCAGTATCGGGATCAAAAGCGTCGAGGTACGAAAATACAACGTTCCCCTCGATGTGTCCGGGATCTTCAACCCGCAGGTGCTTGGGATCGGTGTACATGCTCTTTACCTTTTTCGCTACGACGTTTGGCGCGTCCGAGAGGTAGAGTGCGTTGCCTGCTGATTTGCTCATCTTACTGCTGCCATCGGTGCCTGGAAGGAGGCCAGCGGTGGGGGTGAGCGCTTTACACTCACGAAAAACGTTTGTCTTGTAGATTCGGTTGAAGGTGCGCACGATATCGTTACCGAGTTCGAGGATCGGAATCTGATCGGGCCCGACGGGAACTACAGTTGCTTTAAACTGGGCGATGTCGGCTGCTTGATTAACCGGATAGGTCCAGAACCCAGCGGGAACCTCATCACCAAAACCGCGTTGCTGTATCTCGTTCTTCACCGTTGGATTACGAGAAAGCCGTCCGACATTAATCAGGTTTAAGAAGTACATCGTTAGCTCAGCAGTCTCAGGGATCGAGGACTGGAGGTAGATCGTAGACTTCTCAGGAGAGATGCCAACAGATAGGTAATCGAGCATCACCTCAAGGACGTTATCGCGCACCTTAGCCGGATTGTCAGCGTTATCGGTGAGCGCCTGCATATCAGCGATAAGGATGTACTGCGTGCAGAGCTCTTGAAGCTCTGCGCGAGCCTTGAGCGACCCGATGTAGTGACCAAGGTGCAGGGGGCCAGTAGGGCGGTCGCCGGTTAATATAACATCACGGGCGGTGATGGCGCTTCTATCGCAGATAATTTTAGATGAATCTCTCTCACTCATACGGTGGAACAGACTACCACGGGTTAATCGTCTGTGCTAGCAATTGAACCGAGTGGTATCTGCGCAGCAACTCGCAAGCGAGCCTGTCTGTCTCGCAATCTCACACATCGCAGCACTTTCTCAACTATCGTAACACTTTAGCAGTTTGCCGAAGCCCCCATGAAACCTTGCCCTTCTACGTGAA
>JBBALZ010000024.1:0-23573 GCA_040402735.1 Bdellovibrionota bacterium | reverse complement strand
GATTTTGAGTAGATGCGCCATTTTCAGACCCGCAACTGCCGAATTTAGGTTCAAACGATGGACCCTCACTGTCCTTGAAATTCAACGGCAACAACGCTCCTCATGAGCAACGCTGCATCAACCTACTTATTCTGCTGAAACCTTAAAGTGCGAGATCCTGTCACGGAACGGATCATCAGTAAAAACTCCGCCGATCATTATGGCTAAAAGAATAAATGGCAGCAGGATGTAGGTCCAAAGGATCTTATTTTCATATTTTCCATGCATAAACACGAGTATAACTAGCGAAGCCTTCACAGACGCAATTACCAACGCGCCCACTATGTTCCACTTTCCTAGATCAACCTGAGCTGCTGCGACTGTAATAACGGTAAGAATCAGCAGCGCTACGAGAACCTTAAAAAATGTACGCACCGGAACTATATGCCCCTGCATATCGTGCCCGTGAGAATCTGTGTGTGCTTGCGAATGTGCGTGCGCGTGTCCCATAGTCCGTCCTACCAAGATAATTCAAAAAAACAACTCACTAAATTTCACCTAGCCTACTAGATACAGAAGCGGGAAGAGATATATCCAGATAAGGTCAACCAAGTGCCAGTACAACGCACTGAGCTCAACTGGTGTGTAATACTTTCCGGAGAAACGATTCTTAAGCGCAGGGCGAATGCCGTACAACGTCATCACAACCATACCGATTATGACGTGCAATGCATGAAGCCCGGTCATGCAGTAGTAGATACCGAGGAAATTTTTGTACTCATAAAAGTGGCTGTTCCAGACAAACGGGAACATACCGTGGTGTGCCTTGCCGGTGTACTCAAAGGTCTTAACCATCAAGAAGAGAAACCCGCAGAAGACGCTAATCCCAAAGTTGCGAGCCACTCCTTTATTGTCTCCCTGCTGTGCCTTTGTGACCGCGACAGCCGCCGTATAGCTTGAGAAGAGAAGTATCGCCGTGTTGAGAGCGCCCGCCCACAGATTAAGGTGATGGCTTGCGTCATGAAACTCTGCCAAGTGGTAGTAGCGCATAATCGCAAAGCTACAGAACATCACCGCAAAGAGGAGAACTTCCGTCGCCAAAAAGAGCCACATACCGAGCTTTGCAGCTCCATAAGCTGTGTTGCTATCCATATGATGGATTATCGGTGGCTCTCCCGGTGGTACATTGTGGTCGACTATCGCTGAGGTGCTCATAACGTCCCTGTTTCGTATTGATTGCGTTTCTAATTAATCTCTAATAATCCCTGTGACTAAGCATGTGTGTGCGTTGCAGTTCCGTAGTGATACGGATCCTTATCAACCACTGGGGTCTCTGGGAAGTTCTCATGAATCGGTGGTGATTGTGTCTGCCATTCTAAGCTCACCGAGTTATACGGATTGCGCGGCGCCTTTACCTTCCCAAATTTAGCTGTCCAGAGGAGGTTAACCAACGCAAACATATAGCCAAAACCGTTTAAGTACGCTCCGATCGTTGAGATCGTGTGCAACGTCTGGTACTGCGCTGGGTAATCATAGTAGCGCCGTGGCATACCGTCCATACCGAGAACGAATTGCGGAATAAAGGTTAAGTTAAATCCGAGGAAAAGAAAGGCGAACGCCACCTTTGACACGGTCTCGTTATACATTTTGCCGCTCATCTTAGGAAACCAGAAGTGAAGCGCTGCTATAAGACCAATTACAGCACCGCCCTGAATCGTATAGTGGAAATGTGCTACTACAAAGTACGTATCGTGGTAGTACACATCAACTCCAAGCATCGCTAAATAAATACCCGTTGTTCCAGCCACCATGAACAGGAACACAAACGCCATAGCGTACAACATCGGAGTAGCAAAGGAGATTGAACCTTTGTACATCGTGCTGACCCAGTTAAAGACCTTAATTGCCGTGGGAATCGCAACCAAAAACGTTACGATAGAGAAGAACTTGGCCGAAAAATCAGAGATTCCGGCAACGAACATATGGTGCGCCCAGACGATAAAACCAACCGCTGCTATCGCCATTGAGGAGATGACTACCATCTTATAACCAAAGAGCGGCTTACGCGAGAATACCGGGATGATCTCACCGACAACTCCAAAAGCCGGGAGAACCATAATGTATACTACCGGATGTGAGTAAAACCAGAAGAGGTGCTCCATAAGAACTGGGTCACCACCCTTACTCGGATCAAAAATTCCAGCACCGAATGTGCGTTCGGCGATAACTAGCAGCAGGGTCATACCAACCACTGGTGTGGCCACGGTCTGGATAACCGCAGTTGCGTAGGACGCCCAAACAAACACCGGCAGACGCATCCAGGTCATTCCGGGAGCGCGCAACTGGTGAATCGTAACCAGAAAGTTAAGCCCAGTTAGAATCGATGAGAATCCGAGTACAAACGCCGCAAACACCATCAGACTAACCGATGTATCGGTTGTAGTGCTGTAGGGGGCGTAGAAGGTCCAACCTGTGTCTACAGGATGCAACATCGCGTAGCCGCCGATCAACGCTCCAACCACATACAGATACCAGCTAAAAAGATTGAGCCGCGGAAACGCTACGTCCTTAGCTCCGATCATTAAGGGAATTAGAAAGTTTCCGAGGGTCGCTGGTATACCAGGCACAACGAATAAAAAGATCATAAACACACCGTGCATCGTAAACAGCACGTTGTACGTGTGCGGGTCTTTAATAAACTGAGAGCCTGAAAACGCTAGCTCAGTACGCATCAGAAGCGCTGCGATACCACCCCCGATAAAGAAGATCATTATCGCAAAAAGGTACAGAAAGCAGATCCGCTTGTGGTCTGTAGATGTAAGCCACGACCAGATGCCGGTCTTCCAGTTTAAATAGTTAAGCTCCTCGCTACCGTGTGCTGTGTGAGTATGCGCTGACATGTTATCTACCTCTCTTTAAAACACCGTGACCTATTGAAGCGTCTTTAGATACTCAATTACGTCGTTCAAATTCTCATCTGTTAGTTTACCTTCGTACATCGCCGGCATCACCGGCCCATACCCCTCAACTATCTTAGCGGTCGGCTTCCAGATCGACTCTTTGATATAAGCTGCATCAACTGTCACAGTCGAGCCGTCTGAAAGCTTCTCCTGACGCCCCCACAGCCCTTTAAATGATGGGCCAACCAACTTAGAACCATCAATGCTGTGGCAGGTAATACAGAGATTTCCTGTATCGTGCACTATCGCCTTACCGCGTTCAACCGGAGTAGCCCCAGCCGCAGCAGCGCTCTTCTTTGGCGCTTCGGGAGCTACGTCTATCTTTTGTGAGCCATCAACTGTTTTAATAAACTCGATTATACCGGTGATCTCATCATCAGAGAGCTGGCCTTGGTAGCTAGGCATTCCCATCGCTGGATAGCCCTTTACGGTCTTTGCTTGCGGATTAAGAATCGACTCGCGAATATAGTTCTCATCGATCTTGTACTTGGTGCCATCCGCCAACTCACCCTCTCTACCAAACGCCTTAAGCCATGTTGGGCCTACTCGCGGAGTCCCATCTAAGCTGTGGCACGAGATACACTGCTTTCCAGCGTAGAGCTCCTTGCCTAGGTCAGATGGTTTAAGCGCTGCAAGCTTGCGCTCCTCACTATCATCAGCGAGCCACCGATCAAACTCAGCGCGTGGAAGGACTTTGAGGCGCGCTAGCATCTTTGAGTGCTCGTTGCCGCAGTACTCGGTGCAAAAAACTTGAAAATCTCCGGTCTTAATCGGCTTAAACCACTCGTAGGTGTAGCGCCCAGGGATAACATCCATCTTTGTTCGCATAACTGGAACGAAAAATGAGTGCAGGACGTCTTTTGAGGTCATAATCAACTTGACCGGCTGATCGACCGGCACCACGATCTCGCTGGTTGTCTTTTTGCCGTTCTTATACTGAAAATCCCAAGCCCACTTGCGCCCAGTAACGTTAATCTCCATCGCATCCGCAGGTGGCGAGCGCAGATCAACAAAGGAATCGTAGCCAAGCCAAGCTACCCAGATACACACAAGTGTCGGAAACACAGTCCAGATCACCTCCAAGGTGTTGTTTCCTTCAATCATCGGCGTCTCGTGATCCTTGCCGTCTCGTTGGCGGTAGATCACCGCGAAGTAGAGCATTGTGCCGACTATTGCGACCGTACAGATCACTGAGATGATCGTGACGATGTCGTTTGCAAAATCGACCTTATGCGCAAACTCAGAACCCTGCTCGCCTAGTAATCCCAACATAGCTTCCTATCCCGTTACACTCTCAAATCTCTTTGGCGCCGTTTTCGCGCAAACAAAAAGTACACCGCTGCCAGACCGAGCAGGGTTAATGCCCCACCGACCCTTAAAAGACCGACTACTGCCCAGGTATACTTGCCTTGAAGCGGATCGAATCTAAAACAGTACAGTAGCAGATGATCTATCGCTGTACCGATCCCTCCCTTTGAGGCTTCGACTAATGCTAGCCGCACATCCCATGGGGAGAACATGATGCCAGTGAAATACTGCGAGATTTCACCCGTCGGCGTCAATATCATAAGAGCAGCAGAATGCGCAAAATCCGCTCCATCACGCATATACTTAAAACCCAACTCCCGCATCAACCCGCTAACCACCTCCTGGCCCCCTACCAGATATTGTATCGCAGAGCTCCTCTTAACCGGATCGCCAATAAGCTTGGCGTTGAACTTATTCATCACTTTTAGCGCATCTGCGGGTGTCTCTTGTGGATTGAAACCAACCACTAGTACGGAAAAATCAGTCGATAACTCAAGTGGAATCTCGTTTAGTAGATTATAAACACCATCCAGGAGCAGTCCGCAGAGGCGCGGGCACTTGTAGTAGACCGGGGCGATTATTATCGGCTTGCCCGGCACTGCAAAATCCTTAAGCTGGCGTGTTTCACCGTGCACGTTAGTAAACTGCCCAGAGAGGTCCACCTTGGTCCCAAGCTCAGTAAATATCCCGACATCACGGTCGAGCACATCTGCTGGATGCTCTATCGCCCAGGAGCTGCTGGGCGCCCAGGAACTGCTGGGCAGAGCTAGTACTGCCGCTACCCCCACCCAAAACCCAACTTTGTTTATTAATTTCAACATATTACCAAGGCTGATTGTCCTCGATTACTAGTGTAGCATGGTCTAAAATCGAGGGTTTTGCAAATCACGGAGAGCTAAAAACCTCGACTACCTAACAGATCGTCACAAGCACAAACTAAAGTTTGACATACCTAGCAAAGGTTTGTAGTCTTTTGGGAATGGATATCTGGAAAAAATTCGAAGAGAACAACATCACCCACAGCGCCGCTCACCACTTAGTTACGATCTTAGAGCTGCGCGAAAAGCGTGGCTATGCTCGGGTAACCGATGTAGCTCGTGACCTTAATATCACCACGGGCAGCGCCTCGATTAACCTAAAGGCGCTCAAGGCAAAGAATCTTATCGTTGAAGACGAAAATAAGTTCCTCTCTCTCTCAGAGGAGGGTGAGGCGATCGCTCGCGCTGTTATGAAGAGAAAGGGGATCCTGCTCACCTTCCTAACCGATATCTTAAAGGTCTCTCCAGAGCAGGCCGAGATCGACTCGTGTAAGACAGAGCATCTGATTAGCGCTGAAACCGCCAAGAAACTTGAAGAGTTCACTAAAGGCTACAAAAAGCAGTTGTAGGTGTAGTCTGTTACAAGAATTATTGTGAGCAACACCAGCCGCGTAATATTATTAGGAACAGGCACATGCCGACTTGATGCGCATCGCGGTCAAACAGGGGCTTGCGTTGTTCTTGATCAAACCACCTACGTTATCGACATCGGAGTCGGCATACCAGAGCGGCTTGAGCTTTGCGGCGCTTTTGACAATTGTCACGAGCTACATATCCATATCTCTCACGGCCATATCGACCATGTTTTTGGGCTCTTTCCACTGCTTCAGTGTCTTGCCTGGTCCGATGACGCGCGATACTTGGGTATCAAGCGAGTTGTTATCCATGCTCCTCAAAGCGTCTGTAATACCATCCAATCGACACAAACTCTCTGGGATGAGACGCAAACTCAGATAGCTACAGACCTAAACGATCGAGTGATTGAGTATCGCCCCGGCCCTGATGCAGCTGATTGGCACTATCAGGTCGGCCCACTCTCGGTGCACTCGGTACACCTACCGACTAGCTACAATCACGGAGTTAAGTTTTCCTTGACTGGAAAGACCTACGCATTTACCTGCGATGCAACCGAGCTAAACACCGATCTGATTAATTTCTGCAGAGACGTTGATGTTTGCGTGTTTGATCTAGGACACCTGTTATTTATTCGCACAGATGATAAGCGATTTGAACTGACACTTGAACCTGCGGCCAAGCTTCTTGCGAGCGCCAATCCAAAACTTGCCTACGCTGCTCACGTCTATCTACGACACCTACAGAACGCCCCGTTGTCTGCTGCAGAACGTGCCACTGAGACCGCACGGATCATCAAGCAACTTGAGGTCGAGGCGCAGAGCCGTGGCTTCTCTGGCAGCCTTATCGCGGCAGAGGATGGCGCGGAGTTGTCTCTGTAGAGTTTTTCTATAAAACTCTTCCCAAGCCCCTCAAAAACACCAATAATCCTTTCTACTACTATGACAACCCACTTTGAGCCATCTGAATTTAAGTACAAGCTCCAAGGACTTAACGAGCGCGTTGAAGTTCTTAGGGGGTTTCTTTGACATCCCCACTCTGACTACCAAGGTCGACCAGCTCGAACAACAGTCGCAATCAAACGAGATCTGGAACGACTCGCAAAAAGCCAAGTCTATCATGCGTGAGCGTGCACAGTGCGTTGAGCGTCTTGAAAGCTTTAAGAAGCTTACACAGCTTAGCTCAGATACCGAAGCTGCATTTGAGCTCGGGCGCGATGCGGGAGATGACGAGTTCATCCAGGAAGCCATTCGTCTGATAGCTGAGTTCGCCGAAGCCCTGAACTCGCTTGAGTTTAAGTGCAAAATGAACGGTGAGTTTGATAGCCAGAACGCCATTGTAGAGATCAACGCAGGCTCTGGTGGAACCGAGGCGCAAGACTGGGGCGATATGCTCCTTAGAATGTATCTTAGGTGGTGTGAGCGCAAACGCTTTAGGACCGAGATCCTCGATTATCAAGCTGGAGAGGGTGCAGGGATTAAAAACGCAACGATACTTGTCGAGGGGCCCTACTCATACGGTCACCTTCGCAACGAATCTGGTGTGCATAGACTCGTGCGCATCTCACCGTTTGACTCAAACGCACGCCGACACACCTCATTTGCCTCAATCGCTGTCACACCGGATATCGAGGAGGAGATCGAAGTAGAGGTAAACGAAGCTGACCTACGCGTCGATACCTACCGTTCATCAGGTGCCGGCGGTCAGCACATCAACAAGACAGACTCTGCTGTGCGCCTCACGCACATTCCAACTGGAATAGTAGTAGCGTGCCAAAGCGAACGTTCGCAGCACAAGAACAAATCGCGGGCGATGAAGATCCTTAAATCAAAGCTCTATGAGCTTGAGCAACAGAACCAACGCGAGCGAATCGACCAACTTAAAGGTCAACGCAAAAAGATCGACTTCGGTAGCCAGATCCGTAACTACGTCATGCAACCGTATCAGCTGGTGAAAGATTTACGGAGCAACTACGAGACCTCTGATGTGCATGCAGTACTCGACGGGGAGATCGATCCACTGATAGAATCGTGCTTACTCCAGACTTAACCTAGATTGCGCCAGGCGTTGGACGATGAGACCCACACTAAAAGTAGATATCGCCCGTGAACTAGCCAGCGAGCTGCCGAGTCCAGCTCTCGACCTCGGACTTAGAGCTGGCGCGGATGCTCTGCACCCCATCTACCGCTCAGTCGTTGCAACAAGCTTTTCAACCTGGAACATCCTTGACCTCTGGTCACATAGAGATACCAAAGCCGCCGCAATACGTGCGCTTGTGGAGGTAGGAGAGGGCTCAGGCGCCAGTCGCTACCTCGGTGGACTCACTACTCTTCACACAACGTGCGAGGCCCGTGTAGCGCAGTTTCTCGCTGGGGAATCCGCTGTCCTGTTTGCCTCAAAGAATCAGGCGATCCTTACATTAATTACAGCACTTGCAACCGGTGGTGGTGTCGTTATCGGGCCTGCTATGAGTTCATTGCCACTAGCGGATGCGTGCGCGCTCGTGGATCTTGAATTTGTTGAGTGCGAAACAGCGGGCGAATACCTGCAAAGTTTAGAGCGCCATCAGACTGCGCCGCGAATCATACTTGTTGCGGAAACCGTTTCAGCAACAACCGGTAAGAGGATCGACCTTACGCCTTTTCTCACTGGACTCTCGACGCATAACGCCTGGGTAGTACTCGATGAGAGTGCGGCCGTTGCACACAGCGGTCTCCGTGGCGCTGGGAGCGCCGAGACACTGCCTGCTTCTCCAAATCTCCTAGCGCGAATCGTGAGTGCGCCAATACTCACCGGTGGCCAGGTCACAGCTCTTGTCTGCCCTCAGGATGTGCGAGAACTCCTTGTACAGCGTTCGCGCTACCTGCGAGTTGAGCCCCCGCCTTCCGCAGTTGAAGCTGCTAGCTTTAGTTCAAGTCTCGATCTCTGTGAGGTAGCGCTGACACACCGAGAGAGGCTTGCAACGCGCAGTCGCCTTGTACAGCTTGCCACACGCGAGCAGGGATGGCACGTCGTTAGCGAGGATGACGTCCCACTGGTTGCGTTGTGGTTTGACACCTACCAGCAGGCGCGCGGAATCCAAGAAGCTTTACTGCAGCGTGGCGTCGTAGTCGATGCGCTACCAGCGCGCAGCCTTCGCCGTAATGGCGCTGTCGTAAGGATCTTGCTCTCGTGTGGGCACACAGACCTCGAGGTAACGCGGCTACTTGATAGCCTCTTAGAGATCCGCAAGCGGATAGTAGGTCAGATCGATAGCACTCCTGGATAGACTTAACTAAAGATCGGTCAAAGCACATAGGATTTCGCATGACTAAGCCCACGCCACCAGCATCAAGCTCACTTCAAACAGCCTCGTGGTCAGAGCTACGTGAAGCAGCCTCTTGCATCTCACGCGACGAGCCCGTTCTCGCTCCGTTTATACACGAGATGGTAGCTGCCCATGACTCATTTGAAAGCGCTCTGTGTGCGCTTATACTTAAAAACTTGGCAACCGCTGCTCATGCGACAGTAGCGCTTCCCGAGCTAATTCATGAAGCTGTGACACACGATGCTAGTTTAGTAACCGATAGCTTAGCAGATCTACAAGCTACCCTTGACCGCGACCCAGCATGCACCAACCTCGTGGAGGCTTTTCTTTTCTATCGCGGATTTAAAGCACTTCAATCATACCGCGTCGCTCGCTACTATTGTAACCAGAAGCGCTTAGCGCTGGCTCGCCACCTTCAATCACTTATCGTTGAAACTTATTCTATGGATCTTCACCCCGGAGCGCGCATTGAGGGGGGTGTTTTTATCGATCACGGGACCGGTATCGTTATCGGCGAGACAGCACAGGTGGAACGCAACGTCTCGATGCTGCACAGCGTGACCCTCGGCGGCACTGGAAAGGCAGGTGGCCTGCGCCATCCGCACATCTGTGAAGGGGTTCTACTCGGCGCAGGGTGCAAGGTTCTTGGCTATATAACCGTTGGCAAGAACTCAAAGGTCGCAGCGGGTAGTATCGTCTTAACTGATGTGCCCGAAAACACAACCGCGGTTGGTATTCCTGCTCGAGTCATCCAGAAAGATTCAGACAGCGTTCCGGCGTACGATATGAAGCAGGATATCGAGGGGGAGAAGTGAGTACTATGAACCTAAATTCGGCAGTTGCGGGTCTGAAAATGGCGCATTTACCCGAAATCACTTCGGCTTTTGAATTTGCGGTGCTCACCCTGACGGTGCCAGGGTTGCGCCTCCGCAAATATCAAAATCCTTTGTGCTTTCGAGTATCTGCACCATTTTCATCCTCCTTAACTGCCGAATTTAGGATGAAGCGATTTTCAGTGTCATTATTACTAGCAACGGTGTGCACACTTATTATCAGTACGCTCCCTGCATGTGCTGAGCCACTCAAAGTGGGGGTCGTGTTATGTCTCACTGGTGCATGCAAAGCTAATGGAACCCATGCACTCAATGGATTGATGTTGGCGCGCGATGAGATCAACGCTCAAGGTGGAATCCTTGGAAGAACGATTGAGCTTGTCGTACAGGATAGTCGTGAAGTTGAATCGCCCTCCCATGCAGTCAGTGCGTATCGACAACTGCGGCTTAATCCAGAGATATCTCTCTTTGTCGGGGCGAGTTGGAGTATCGGAGGACTAGCTATCGCGCCGATTGCAGCGCGCGATCCGGTGATTATAACCTCCCCGACGATCGGCCTAGAGACGTTCAATGAAACTGGCGACAACATCTTTAACCTCTGGCCTCACGACAGCGTTTCAACAAAAGCGCTTGCGGCTTTAGCAATTCAAAAGGGATGGCGCACTGCAGCGGTGATTAGCAACACCAACCCATGGGAGTCGGAACTCGCCAAGGTATTCCGCGATGAGTACAAGAGGCTGGGTGGCGTTGAGACGGACTTCTGGGAATTTTCTAGCTCCGACTCCTCACAGCTCCGTACGATCGCCGCAAAGATTCGACGCACACCTCCCGGATTTATATTTATGACGAACTACTCGCAGCTCGGTTTAACGGGGCGAGCGCTCAAGGAGCTTGATATCAAGACACCAATGGCAACGATACTCTTAGAGGATCCCCAGATTGAAGTGGCGAATGGCTCCCTTGAAGGGGTTATCTTTGCCACGTACTCCGATTCGGCCAAAGATTTCGTTGACCGCTATCGAGCTCGATTTTCCCTGGCGCCAGATTTAGGAGCCGATACAGGGTATGACGTCCTGTATGTCTATAAAAGCGCGATCGAGCGCGCGAAGGGATTCGATCTGAACGCCATCAAACGCGAAATGCTCGCTACACAGATGCAGGGGGCAAGTGGACCGATTACCTTTGATTCCAAAGGTGGCGTGGTGAAGACGCCGATCATAAAGAAGCTACAAGGATCAGAGCGAGTGCTGGCTAACTAATATAGCGGCCGATAATAAATTGCTCGGATTTTACTTATCCTTCTTAGAGGCCTTCCGCCGATACTATATAGTCAAAGCTATCATCGCCTAATCGGTTGCGGAGTTTCTTCAAGATCGAAGTAATTTTCTTTTTGCTATCAGACGGACCGCTAACAAAAAGGGGCTTTCCGCCCTTTCCAAATTTAAAGGTTTCTCTACACTTAGAAGAATCGACATCCGCTAACGCTAGACAATGTATATCCTACAGTATCTGTCTGGTCCACTTCTACGAATTTAGGTTCATACACTACGGTACCGGGGGAACTTCCCCGCCCTGTTGCCCCGCTTCTGTTCTGGGTCCGCAAGACCTCCGACCGGATTAAAGCTCGAAGCCCCGAGGAGCGGGCTCGTCTACATGCTAAAAGGGATAGTGGTGAATACACCTCTGCGCAGCGAATCGGAGAACGCACTAAGCTAATAGAGGCTAGCCCTAAGAGACAGCAAGGGCATCGGCTAACTTCGGAAATGTCCGCTTGCCCTTTCTGCTGGGGCGATACGTGAGGTCAAAGCGCTACGTAATGCGCCTCTCACGACCTATGACCCTCTTCTTTTCCCGCTCACGAACACAAGCTGCTCGCCGCTCAAGGGTGCCAACTCGCTCAATCACTCTCTGGTTAATGCGCTGCTGCTGTACTGGGTCTGTTATCCCAAAGGCTTCAAGCCAGGCGCTTGGTTCAAGGGTAAAGGTTTGTGACTCTGATGATTCTGCAAGGAGCCTATCTGCTTCCTTGGTATATCCTCCCAGATTGTGCCTGTCTTTAGTCAGTGCCGAAAACTGCGGACGTCTTAGCCACTTCCAGATATTTGTGTTCTCTCCTGACGTAAACATCTGCCACGATGAGAACCCTGGATACTCATCAATCGAGCGTACAAGGTTGTCCTTTTGCGTCAGAGTAGCCCGGCTACAGAGATAAAAAAGTTGAACACCTAGGGTCGCATTCGGTAAGAAACTGTCGTAAATAGATCTCTACCCATCTAAACCACCCGTTTGATTAAATACTGGGGTTTGGTACCATGCTAGAGTAGTTTAAAAAACAAAACTAGGCTTGCGTAACGTAACAAAGACGGAGGATTACATGAATCGTTCTCTTAGAACTTTGAGTGTGGCTGTGGCACTCTTGGTATGTTCTTCAGCTGCGTATGCGAGATCTCAATACTGCGGCGCAGAGGAGTACGCTGTTAACTACTCTAAGCGTCAAGTTGATATTGCACAAACTCAACTTCAGCAACAACAGAATGCAGTTATCAGAATGCAGAATCAGATCGATAATCGAATACTCGCTCTTCAGCTCCAAGTCGACCAAGCCAACGCATGGAGACAATCCGCAGCGGGCTTAGCCGGAGGCTCGGCTGCTGGCTGTGCGATTCGCACCATATTTTGGCGAGGTGGTGGACGCTGCATAGCAAACTCAGTTGCACAGAGCATAAGATTTAGAGCGCGCGCTAATGCTCAGTATTCCTTAGCGGTCAATCGGCTGAACACATACCAAAACTCCTCTGCTACTCAACTCGCTCGAGTCCAGCAGCGCGAGGCCTTAGCTCAATTGCGATACAACGATGCAATTACGCGCTTTAAAGTTAGCGAAGAGGCTTACCTTGAGTGCGAAGCAGCTCAGAGAGTTAGTTAAGACGTAGCTATCCAGCTGTTTTGTAACTACTCAGCAAATGCTGCCTCAATGACGTTGGCTCCTATTAATGGGCGGCTTTACGGAGCAAAGCGGGGTGGAGATAATAACTACTCACCAAAAAAGGCACCCCCGACCAAGGGGTGACAAGAAAAAGGATCCGCCAAAATCAGCTCATTTAGCTATAAAATTGCAGCGACGATCTTAAAATCAGGTGAGTAGTTACGCTGTTTTTTATCCCACAAGCCCTGCCGCGCTACGATGGCGCTTGAGGTACACAGCCAGGAGCGAGATAGTGCTCGGCGTCATTCCTGGAATTCGCATCGCTTGGCCTAAAGAATCAGGGCGGTGTTTCTTTAGCTTCTCTCTAGCTTCCGTCCGGAGCTGCTTAATTGCATCGTACGGAAAATCTGCGGGAATACGCTCACCTTCTATCTTCTTGAGTCGTGCGACATCCTCCTCTTGCCGGTCGAGGTAGCCGCTAAACTTACACTCAATCTCAAGTGCCGCACACAGCTCATCGCTTAATTGCTCATGGTAGGCAGCGATCTCAAAGATATCCTTTAGCGCTAATTGCGGACGCTTAAGAAGCTGCGTCAAGGTAACGCTATCCTTAAGCGCTGCTGTTTCCTTACTCTCTAGCCACTCATTTGCTACCTTGGATGGCTTTAAGCGCGTTACGGATAACCAGTTTAGTGCACGATCGTAGGCGCCTTGGCGCTTTTCAAACTGATCAATCTGCGCCTGGCTTAAAAGCCCTAAAGATATCGCTAGCGGGCAGAGTCGCGTCGTTGCATTGTCCTCTCTTAGTATCAATCGATACTCAGCACGCGATGTAAACATCCTGTAAGGCTCATCGACACCCATTGATGTCAGGTCATCGGTCATTACTCCGATATACCCCTGCCCACGTGTGATAACTACCGGCTCACGCTCAAGCACCCGATGGGCCGCATTTAAGCCTGCAACAAGGCCCTGCGCTGCAGCCTCCTCGTAGCCACTTGTGCCGTTAATCTGGCCTGCAAGAAACAGCCCCGTCACATCTTTGGTTTCATACGTTGGCGCTAACGCTCTTGGATCTACAAAATCATACTCCACTGCATATCCAGGAGCGAGGAACTCAACTTGCTCAAGCCCCTTGATCGAACGAACGAAGTGCTCCTGAACGTCGATCGGCAACGATGTTGATATTCCATTGGGATAAACGATATCGGACTGAAATCCCTCCGGCTCAAGAAATACGGTGTGGCTCTGCTTACTGGAAAACCGAAAGACCTTATCTTCAATTGATGGACAGTACCGCGGCCCGCCTGAACGGATCTGTCCATTAAACATAGGGCTGCGCTCTCTGTTAGATCGGATAATGTCGTGAGCCTGCTCATTGGTTGCTGTCATCCAACACGATATCTGTGGACGATTAATAGCGCTGGTCATAAACGAAAATGGCTGAGGCGGAGTATCCCCTGGCTGTTCAACGAGCTTTGAGAAATCAATCGACGAACGCCGTAGCCGTGGTGGTGTGCCGGTTTTTAGCCGCCCCAGCGGAAAACCGAGCGCGCGTAGTGAGTCACTAAGAGCGTTTGATGCTTTATCACCGAGGCGGCCACCTTGAGTTTGTTGTGGTCCTGCGTGCATCAACCCCTTTAAAAAGGTACCCGTTGTCAGCACAACCGAGGTCGCGGGAATAAAGCTGCCATCGACTAGCGTAACACCAGAGACCGCTCCTGCACTAAGCTCGATCGCTGCGGCCTCACCCTCGACAATCGTTAGGTTGGGCACCCCTGACAAGTAACGCTGTACCCATCCTTTGTAGAGATCGCGATCTGCCTGAGCACGAGAAGCCCTCGCCGCCGCTCCCCTACTTGTGTTAAGCATTCGAAACTGGATCCCCGTTGCATCGATAGCCCGCCCCATCAAACCGCCCAACGCGTCGAGCTCCTTGACTAGGTGTCCCTTGCCGACTCCGCCGATAGCCGGGTTACACGACATCTGGCCAATACCATCCCTGCGGAGCGAAATAAGGATAGTAGAAACCCCTAGACGGGCAGAGGCGTACGCAGCTTCGATTCCCGCGTGCCCGCCACCTACAACCACTGTTTGTTTATTTGGGGTATCTCCCATACTTCTCCATGTTAGAGCGCAAGTCCTTATAATTCTATAGATACATCCAGTGTTTCTCAAGAAAAGGATAACTACCTTTTTTAACTGTATTTTCATTCTTAGAACCGGCCCATCCACAGCCTGCATCGATTAGGTAAGGGAAAAATCCGTGCCACAAAGTTTGGCAGCACAGATATCCGCAGGGCAGATCTCAAGGACACAACTTATCTGCCGTGATTATCGAACAGGAATAAGAAAAAGTAGTATGAAACAATTTCGAGCAGCCGTTATTTATTGCAACAACACGTTCGCCTCCATTTATTCGTATGCGGCGTGTTTTGCTCTTGCCGCATTATTAATCTGCGAACACCACACCTTCCTCGAGCAGGCCGAGTTGCGGGTATCTGGAGAGCTAGCACAAGTAGTTCGACCTGCTACTACACTCCCTGCGCTCACTGATAGCTCTACAGACAAAGCAAAGATTACGTTTGTATCTGCCATGATTAAACAAGAGCTACCAAAGCGTACCGATAACGAAGAATTGGCTCGCATCATCGTCACCGAGAGTCGCAAGGCCGATATCGACCCACTCTTTGTCGCTGCTATCGTTCGGGCTGAAAGCAAGTTCTCAAAAACGGCTGTATCACACCGAGGTGCCAAGGGCCTAATGCAGCTTATGCCCGCAACCGGTCGATACCTAGCAAAAGTAAGCAAGATTGAACTCAAGGCTGTTAATGACCTGCACAATCCTCAAACAAATATCAGACTTGGAATCTGGTACTTAAAGTATCTTGAACAGCGCTTTAGCGGCTCTCGAGAGCGGCTGCTGGTTGCCTATAATTGGGGACCAACCAATCTCCTTAGAGCGCTATCGTCTGGAGCTTCATACCCCCGTGAATCGATCCACTACGTACACAAGGTGCTCTCGCAACATTCGTTATGGACCAGTCAACTAGCCCAGCTAATAGCAGACCGCGGTCAGACGGCTTTAGGATAGCCCTACCTACCAATCTAGGGCTTCGCAATTCTCTTCTCTAAAATGGGGCCAAAAATGCGCGGTACCTACTTCATTTAATAAGTTTATCGGTATTTAGCCGCGCATTTTTATCCCTATCAGGAATGCCATTCCCTTCCAGTAGATAGCGGGAGAATTGCGAAGCCCTACCAATCTAGGGCATCGCAATTCTCTTCTCTTAAATGGGGCCAAAAATGCGCGGTACCTACTGTATTTAATAAGTTTATCGGTATTTAGCCGCGCATTTTTATCCCTATCAGGAATGCCATTCCCTTCCAGTAGATAGCGGGAGAATTGCGAAGCCCTACCTACCGACTAAGTTTTCGCGCTCGAGAAACAGGCTCTTGTCGATCTTCACAAAGACATTCTGGTAGTATTCAGGATCCTCGATAAGCGAGATCCCCATCGGCACACCGAAGTTGTCGAGGGTCTTCCTCTGAAAAATCAGCCTCACATTGGTACTGCTACCGACCTTTGTCAGCGTACCAGAACAATCTATCTGCGAAGAGTTACGCCACCTCTGTTGCGGATTACCCCAGACGCCAACACCACCGAACCCACCAAAGATATCAACAGCCGGGCCACCGCCACCTGATATCTCTAGGTCCTTGGTTGCTTGAATGAAGCCGAGATCTTTATCAGCGTTCTTGATGATAAAACCTTCATCTAGCAGAGCGTTAATCACTGCTCTCATCGCTGTAATAAAATCTCGATTCTCGTACGAGCGACTCTGGAGCTGCCTAAGCTGTAGCTGTGTTAGAGGGGGCTTTGGTGGTTGCATCTGGCAGCCCGATAGCGCAGCGATAACGAATAAACAAATCAGTGCTAGCAGACGCGCTACTAGCACGGGGCGCAGCTTTGTTTGTTGCTGAGTCATAGTAAGAGCTTTACACCTAGAACTTAGTTGAGTGGTAGGTAAAGTTTGAAACGTGTCGCTGCGCATCAAACTTAACCACAACAGTCAACGTGCGTTGCGTTGTCGCAGAAGCGCCAGCCTGCTTATTTGAGCCAGCGAGAATTATCCACCAGCCACCAGAATCAGCAGAGCGCGAAGCCTCTGTGGCTATCTTGTCATAGATCCAGGTCTCATTGCCGTTATCCTCGCGGGTAACGATATTCGGCGAGCCGAGAGCCGTAGCCACATCAGACTGAGTCATCCCGTAGCGGATCTCACGCTGCACGACTCCCACGGTTAGATCGCGATCGCGTGTTGAATGGAGCGCCGCAGCGTGTTCAGCCGCTGACATGCAGCCACTGAGCTGCACAGCCGCAAAAGAAGCAATCGGAAGAACTGAGAGAAGAGCGAAACGACGAAATACCATACGAATCCTTGCCATAAGAGTATCTAGAGCCGATGTTGGGGCCGCTAAGCACTATTATGGCCCTGTTTGTCGCTGGAGCACAACACCGCTCTGAGGCGCTTGCAGCGCCGCGTCATGTCATGTCATGTCATGTCGGGTAAAGCCCGCCCTATCGTCGTAGCGGCTGGGCTCTGGGCTCAGGTCGTGGCACCCCTTCTCGGATACGCACCGAGAACTCAGGGTCGCCTGCAAACTGCTTGGCACGCTCATTCACGAGCGACTTACTCATAATCTCTTCAAGCGACATCCCCGGCATAAGGGTCTCTGTTTCATATAGATACTCAGGCACATAGCCACTAAGCAGTATCTTCCACGTGTAGTCCGCTACTCCGCCGAGCGCCTGAACGAGCCCAAGAACCTGCGTTGTGCAGTTGGTCGTCAATGTGTTGTAAAAGCTCGGCTGCTCACGCAACTGATTAGTTTTTTGGACGTAGTGCAAGAATAGCTTCCGGCCGTTCTCAAGCGCCATTCGTGTGCGCAGCACATGCACCTGCTCTTCCGGAACTCGGTGACTCGCTCGAACTCCGATTACATCCCGCTCATCGGCAACTACGTAGGTAATCTCATAGTTGCGAAAGAAGCCTTTAATTGCTGAGTATTCCTCTCCTACCTCTTTGCGCGTCTCAATTGAAAAAGCGATAAAATCGCGATTGTTAAAACCAAAGCTCACCATCACATGGCCTATCGCCTTGCTGCCCCAGTACGCTACGAGGATATCAACCTCTGTAAGCTCATGCACATTAAAGATGCGCGTCTCATACACCGGATCAAAATCGCTCTCCGTGCGATAAGAAAAATTACGCACGTTGTGAATCGTCACTGTATCGCCGTTTATTTCACCCCACGGAGTTTCGCGAACCTCCGGAACCCACTGACGCTCGTTTGAAGGACGTATACTTGTCCACACCACTCCACCGATAAACAGCGTAATAAGCGCTAAAACCCGCACAAATCGTATTCGACGCCAACTCAAGAGCGACAGGAGCAGTATCACAGCACTTACACTTGCCGCAGGAGTCCGCAGTGATTCCGGCAGTCCGGGTGAGAAGGCAAAGGTTAGTACAACCCACAAGCCGATGCAGATCGCTAACAGCCGCCAAGCAACTTTGATGAGTATCGATTTCATTTCTTACCTGCTCGCGCCTTCGCAGCTCCATTACTCTTTGCGCCGTTACTCTGAGCATCGACATGCACTCTGAGGATTCTGCGAATCTCTAAGAGCGCCTGAGGGTGGGCATGCGCTGTATGATCAACCGGAACGATAAGCTCTGATTGAGCGCCATCAACATGCGAGCTGCGGTAGGCGACTACTCCATCTGAGCTATCAGGGGTATCGCCGCGGCCACGATCGCCGATGATCGAGTGAAATGGTATTGAAGAATCGATCGTAGTTCGTGAGAGCCCCTGGAGCGCTGGGCTCTTCTCTGAGAGTCCACTTATGCTCGTTGACTGACCTGCATCGAAGGCAGTTTGTAGCTCAGGACGGAGAACATTACGAGCTTCACGAGCAACGTATACAGTTTTTTGAATCACCGTCTTTGGAAGAGAGAGTAGCCACCGTCCAATACGTCCGACCCAGTTGTCGGCGATAGAGCTTCCACGGTGCGGAACTGCAACGAACACAACACGGTCGATGTACGGCTTAGGCTTAAATTCCAGATACGACCGCACAGCATCAGCAATACGGCGATCGAGCTTCGCTAACCGGTTTGGATCTTCAAGGAAGTACTCCATGAGCGGCGTGCTATCGACTACTGCGCTCCGGGTGAGCAACCCACCCATACTGTGACCAACAACAACCATTCCGCGCTCGGCTGAGTCGCTAGATGTGTGAGAGGCAAGGTAGCTGTGAAGTTCATCGAGTTTTTCGCGGAAGGTCTTTGCATTTTCGAGGATCGGGAGATTTGTTGGGTAGAGGTAGTGCCAAACCCTAAAGTGCTTACGCACAACTGGGTCGCCCATAAGCTCATTGTGCACATCAAGCCAGGTGAGCGGATTTGAGAAGAGTCCGTGTACCGTTACCAGTGGAATCTTACCCGCATCGTACGGTTCTAGCGTGTAAAATCCCGTATTTTTGAGGAGATCCTCGTTACCTTGAATGGCATCAAAGAGACCATCCCAGCCGCCTAGCCCAGTTTTTTGAACAACTGCAGCAAGCGGCGCGGTAAAATCAGCCGCAAGAGGTAGTGCCCCTCGCGGTGTCTGGTATGTCTCAGTTGTACTTGAGTTAATCAGCTCAAAGCGTGCCTGACACTCAGCGCCTTGGCAGCCCTTATCTGGAAATCGCACAAGCGCTGTGAGCGGAAGGCAGGTACCGACTCGCGGCAGATACTCTTCAAGACCGTCATCATCGCGCCGCTTGCGACATGCGACAAGGCTTACACCGATACCCGAACGACGATGGCGATTCGTTAATCCTTCAAGGCCGATAGATGACGCCGGCTCGATCGATCCGTACTCATTAGGATCCTCTACATGTGCGCCCTCAGCTACCGCGAGCGAATACGTTCGCCCGATACCGGAATCAAAGCGCGGTATAGCTTGGTTGTCCCACTTCTTTTTCGATAGATACGAGAGCACTCCGCGAACTGAGCGATCGTAGAAGACCTTAAAGCTGTCACATCGCACATCAACCGGGTGCGCACATTCCTTGAGAAAGAGCCCCTGAAATGCCAGGTCTGCGGCGTGCAAGTAGAGCGCAACTGCCTTTTCTGGCTGCTTCTTTTCAAGGATCTGCGCTCTACCGATCGCGACCTCGCTCTCGATGTACGCTCTATCAATTGGATCTGCAAACTGCTCAAATTGCCGCGCAACGTTCGCATCAACGCCGTTTTCTAGTACTTCGCTCTGCGTTAACCCAGCCGTCCTTACCGCCTGAAGCGAGAGCGGGCTTAGCTTGCTGGACGAGATGATATCTTGCCTAAACTCACGCAGAGTATCGGCTGGATCGACGATAGAAATGTTAACAACCGAGCAGCCAGAGACGCAGGTTAGTAATGCTGGGAGGATGATTTTTTTCAATTGGAGTGTGAACATGCGCAGGAGATTACACCGTATCCATGCGCCAGGAAACAAACTAATTGGCTGCTCTAACCTGGAAACGCTGATCTACGGGCTGACACGCGCTTATTGTTACTGTGAAGCAGAGAAAACTTGTAGCTACTCACCGGATTATAAGATCGCCACTGCAACTTCATCGCTAAATGGGGTTATTTTGGCGGAGATTATCTCTTGTCACCCCGTTTTTCTCGCCTAGAGTAGTTCTCTACGCTATACTCTACAACCGGTGAGCGATCTAACTTTTTTCTACAACGACGACGACATCTTTGCGGTATACAAGCCGGCTGGACTGCACTCTGTGAAGATTCCAACACAGGGTGGCCACTCACTCGCAGATGAGCTCCTTGAATACGACCCGAAACTAGCTCACGCATCACGCTCCCCCCTCGACGGGGGACTCGTTCAACGACTCGACTGCGGCACGAGTGGTGTGCTGCTCGGTGCCAAGAACCGTCAGATGTGGGATGCCCTCTACGCTGCGCTCAGTAACGGCGAAGTAGCCAAAAGCTACGTGGCACTTATCGAGGGCAAGCTACAGGAAGGAGCAACTGTTTCAACATTTATCGGCTCACCACACCGTGGTGCGAAAAAAATGAAGATCTACTCACGTCCACCGAGCCCCCCTGTGCGAGCACTCCCAGGCACAACGATCTTTGAACCACTCCAGTACCTAGAGCCATTTGATATCACCGTTGTACGGGCAACTGCATCACCTGCTCGGAGACACCAGGTGCGCGCGCATGCAGCGCACATCGATCATCCACTTGTAGGCGATCTACTTTACGGCTCACGCCGTTCGGTTGGCGCGCTGTGTGCTGCGGGTAGCTATGCTGTGCCGCGCGAGTTTTTTCTTCATGCTTCACGCTTAAGTTTTAAGCATCCCAGAACTGGAGAATTAATTAACCTTGAGAGCGACTTTAGAGCTGAGTTGAGTGAGCGGGCAGGGGTGCGTTAAGGGGTGGGCGATGGTTCTGCTCTTTAGCGCCAGGGATCCACTGGTAGTGTAGGTAGATTGTCTTGTTCAGTTTTAAGAAAATGATAGAGAGCCAGTAAGCGAGTGATTGTGGCTGCTCCTTGTGGGCCATCAAGCACTAAGCTTCCGGTACGCTTTCTAGTAAGATTTATTAAGGCTGTACAGAGACGCCTTTCTGCAGCGTTTTTTATCTCGAACAAAATAGGATATGAACTCATATGACACGCCTCTATCGCACCATCAAAGAAAGCCCTCCCTGCTATTCTGGTAGCTTTTTGCTTGTATTCCCTAAGGGCAGGTACATCCATATCAAAGATTGAAGTTTTCTCGCTTGAAATAGGGCACGGCTCCCAAAAAATTTTGGTTTTATGACATTTCCATTGCATGTTGTTCATCGCTAGTACCCGATTCATATCAGGAGCTGGCCCAGAAAGTCTAATGGAGCTACCGCTTCCCGTAACCCGCTGAACGACCCCATTGTCTTGGAGATATTCTAGAGCGTTACGAAAGGCTTCAACGTTTAAATTCCTGTGGCTCGACTGCGCTACAGTAGTCCTAGTAGGTGCTGGCGGTAAGGTGATTGCGCCCCCCGGGAACGGAATTGTTGCGGGCGGCTCTTTAGAGATTATATCTCGCGCTCTTCTTACGGCCTTTACAACATCCTCAACAGTCTTAGGCCTGCGATCAAACTCTACGGCCCACACTTGAGGGGCACCTGAGTATCCCCCTGGAGGCGTAATCGCTTTTTTTATAAGGGTTAGCAGCTCCCACAGTCCTTCTCGCCTGTGAAGATAACGTTGCTGCTCAATCAGCGGCTTCAGCGCTTGCTGTATCTCTTCGTTCGAGGCATCAAGTTCAAGCCCTAACGCCTCCGCCAATACGGATATGGGTGCTGAATCAATTCCGGTTTTGGCGGTCTGCCTCACTCCCACCTCCTCATTAGTACGAAAAGCTCAAGAACTATAGCATATCCCGCAATACTACTCACAACCCACAATAAACCATTGAATATAAACGCTTTTTCAACATCTCGCGCTTGTCCTGTGTTTATTTTTCGTAACTACTCAGCACTTTGCAGAACGAGAAGCTAAAAACAGCAGCCTGACAACCGCGCCGGATCTAATTCCCGTCCCGCTAGGGCGGGAATCCGGCGCTAAGAGTGTTAAGCGTTAGTAAATGTAGAGAGGTTTAAGTTAAGTGTTTCGGTAGATGTACTTAAAGCCCAACGACCTAACGATAGAGCCAAGAGTAGAGTTATCCATAGGGGGCGAAGCGAAGGGATTCCAAAATCAATCCCGCAGCGTAGCCCCCTGTGGATAACTCGTAAGCGACAGACACTTTTTAGGGCGTGAAAGAGCTGGATGTCTAACACCGTACTCCCTTTAAGGAACTTCAAGATAACCATTCCACATGCTAAGCCCAACCGATGTGCCAGCTTACTGTGACAGCTTACTGTGCCAGCTTACTGTGACAGCCTCGAAGGGGCGCAACTCTTTGCGTGCTGCATTAGAATCACCAACGATCCTCGCGGGTACTAACGCGGCTGGCCAGAGTCCAGCCCTCCAGGTCGCGGGTACGAACGCGGCTGACCAAAGTCCAGCCATCAATGTGGATTTTGGCAAAGTGCTCAAGTGTTACATTTTTCTCTCGCCTGACCTCCGCGCATCCGATACACCTCACACATCCGCGGTGAGCCCCTAAAGTCGTACGTGCTCTTAGCTTCGGCAACAAGCTCTACGTTACGCGCTTCCGAACGCTCACTACTGTCACGGGACTTCCTACGACCAGAGGTAACCCACCGCCGAGCTGCATCCTGCTGAGCTGCGCTCAGAGCTATCACCACCACCTGAGCACCGTGATGCACATACCGATCAACTGGAAATGCAAACTCCTCAACATGTAAGCCGCGACGACCGCTGTAGTAGGCAAGCGAATTGTAGCGCTGTGTATCACTCAAAAATGCAACGATATCCGACGGCGCTGTCGCTTGACGGATTACATCAGCGCACACCACTACATCAGGGTTTTCTCGTTGAGCCTTCCTGACACTGCGATAGGTAATCGCTAGCTGCGTAATGAGCGCATACGGAACAACTGCGATACTCCACCACACAAGCCACGGTGAAAGCCCCAGCACTGTGGCTAGCCTCTGACGCCTCACTACGCACCACCACCCAAGACTTAAGAGCGCCGCTACTGCTAGCCCTACGAGCACACCAACTCGCTCGCGCCACGAAGTGAGTTGTGGCCAGACGATCGCTGCTACTGGCAGCGCAAAGATTAATCCAAACGTAACACTTTGGCAGTCTGCCAAAAAACGTGCACCTGCACGTGCTCGTGCACGTAAACGTACCCGAATAAGA
>JBBALZ010000023.1:0-24865 GCA_040402735.1 Bdellovibrionota bacterium | reverse complement strand
GCGCCATTTTCAGACCCGCAACTGCCGAATTTAGGATTATCTCCACCCCGCTTTGTTCCGCAAAGCCGCCACTTAATAGGGGCTAACGTCATTGAAGCAGCATTTGCTTAGTAGTTACAAAAAAAAGATATATGAGCGACCCAAAGACAAAAGACGCATTAGTAGGTATCAGTAGTGGGCCTAAGATAGTTAGAAGAAAAACGAGAACAGTTACGGTTCGCGATCTGATTATTGGTAGCCAGGGCCCGATATCGGTGCAGTCGATGTGCGCAACTAAGACGCAGGATATTCCGGCAACGCTCAACCAGATAAAGCTCCTCCAAACACATGGAGCAGATGTTATTCGCATAGCGATCGATAGCCGCCGAGATGTTGAAGCCTTAGCGACAATCAGAGCTCAAACCGATGCTCGGCTAGTGGTAGATCTGCAGGAAAGTTACAAACTTGCCGGCTCTGTTGCCCCGTACGTGCAAAAGATCCGCTATAATCCTGGGCATCTTTATCACCATGAAAAGGATACTCCAGTTCATGAAAAGGTGCGCTACATCGTTAGCGTTGCCCAGCAGTACGACCTGGCGCTACGGATCGGTGTAAACTTTGGATCGCTAGATCCAATCCAAGCAGAGAAGCAGGACGATCCGATTGAAGTCGCTCTGGTATCAGCGCGCGAACATATCGGATACCTTGAGGAGCTCGGGTTTCAGAATTACGTTGTATCTCTCAAGGCTTCCGATCCTAACGATGTTGTTGAGATTAATTCGCGCTTTGCTGAGGAATTTAAAGAGATCCCGCTGCACCTTGGAGTAACTGAGGCCGGGATGTTGCCGATGGGCGAAATTAAAACTCGCGTAGCTTTTGAAAGTCTTTTGGCGCGAGGAATAGGCGATACGGTGCGCGTTTCCCTTACGCTTCCGCACGCCGAAAAATATCAAGAGGTAGCGGTTGGCAGGAAAATAATCGAGGATGTCTACGCCGGTCGATTCCGTTCAGTTCCGCGCTTTGAACATCACGGTTTGAATATAATTTCATGCCCCTCATGTTCACGGGTTGAGAATGAGGCGTTTGTTGAGTTGGCGCAAAAGGTAAAGGTAATGACTGAGGAGTTCTCGGATAAGAAGCTAACCATCGCCGTTATGGGGTGCCGAGTAAATGGGCCCGGGGAGACCGATGACGCTGACTTGGGACTTTGGTGTGCACCAAACCATGTAAACCTCAAGAAAGGCCACACTCTGTTAGGACAGTTCTCTTACGATGAGATAGTGCCGATTTTAAGGGCTGAGATGAGCAAGATAGTTGCAGAGCGGGGTTTGTAGCGACTTGAGAGCTATTTTAAAAGGTAACTACTCACCGGATTTTAAGATCGTTGCTGTAATTTCGTCACTAAATGGGGCGATTTTGGGGGATCTTTTTGTTGCCACCCCCTAGTCGGGGGTGCCTTTTTTTGCTGAGTAGTTACGTTACTTTAAAAGAGTGATTTGCGATGTCCTGGCTCAATCAATCAATCAATCAATCTAGTCTCGTCGAGCTGATCTTTGTGTGATAAAGTCAGAGTTTCTCCGACCGGGTTACATATAGGTGGTGATTTTCCTGTGAAGCTCGTATCTCCAGAGGCATTAAATGAGAGCCAGCGGTCAGAACTTGAGGGATATTCTCGGTTTTTTCCAGCCGGTTCGGTGTGCGTAAATGTAATGCTTGGCCCTGAGCCGTGGGATCTGCGGCCGCTTTTGTTGTTGCTCGGCAAGGTACACCTGGCGCGCTTTTCAATGGCGTTAAGCGACTCATTAGCACGTTCTGTAACCTCAGAGCTCGAGGGATTTTCGGTATTATGCACCGCACAACAGCGTGCACAGCTACTCCCGGGGCAAGGGAGATTTATGCTCATTCGTCCGTACTTTGCCGAGACTCTTAAGGATGAGTTAGAGCGTGGGCGAATTTCAAGTGCGCGAGAGCGCCTCGATATGGCACACGGTCTGATTAGGCGCGTTGCAGAGCTTAGTCGTCGAAGCTTGGCTCATGGTCATATCTGTCCGGCAAACATAGTCAGGGATGGTGCCGATCTATTACTAATTGATCCCTTCGTAGGAACGCTGCATCAGTCGTCGGATCTTTATCTTCCACCTGAGAGTGCATCCGGCAAGCCACCAGAGCCTTTAGCCGATCTCTATTGCCTTGGTAAAACTCTGACTACTCTGCTAGGCGAGTCTCTCTCTGCGCCGCAACGATCGATAGTTGAGCAGCTTATTTTACCGGCTCCTCGACAGAGACCGCGAATAGAGGAGGTCGCGGCAGTATTTGGTTTAGGAAAATTATCTGTGCCTGATCCGGATGCATCTCGTGATAGCCTCAATGTAAAAGCTCAGAAGGGAAGCGGGCGCTTGCTTAGGCCGGGCGCAAAAGCTCCCATAGATCGAAATACAGACAGAATACCAGAGCAGTCGACAGGTAACGGCGAGGTGCTGCGTACAGATGCGCCTAAACGTGAAGGCTCGTGGACAACGCCGATTCTTATTGGCGTAGCCACCATTTTTGCGGCTGGTTGGATTATTAAAGATCGTTATCCAGCTCTATACTTTGAGCTGACATCGCGAGTTCCTATGCTTGCAGCGCAACATTCTGCAGAGTACGAGGCCGAGTGGGCCAGTCGTGATCGGACTCGCATGGCGGTAGTAGGCCGAGCAGCTGTGATTCGTCGGGAGCCAGCGGCGATTAACACCATCGTCAACGATCTGATAGCTGGCGCAAATCCTGACGGGGTCCAGGCAGCATTGTTGCGAGTTGCTCTTTCGGATGGCTGGCGAGAGGATCTAACTCCGGTCGATAAGCACGCTGCGTTAGTTTTTGCTCTAGAGGGACTCGTTCCTGAGGGGCGCGCTCAGATCGCAGATACACAAACGCTGCACCCAGGAGTGCTATTGGCAGTGCTGGGACAATCATCATTAAAGCACCTACCTAATGATCTTAAAAATCTGCCAGTTGATATTCTGACGCGTTTGCCAGCTCCTTTTGGGCAGCTTTTCTCCCAAGCTAAAGCTATGGGGGTAGCTAAGCTTGGCGATACGCCAGCTATTGGACTAGCGCAAATCGTTACAGGCAATGCAAGCAGCGAGGCTTTTGATCGGTTTTTAGGAAGTGAGCAGCAAGCGGGGCTGACACTTGCTAAAGTGTCACTTATTGAACCGGTTGTATCGGCAAGCGAAGCCACCGCGTCAGAACTGCTAAATGTTTTGGGCGATCGAGGCGGAGATATCGCGACTCTGATTCACTGGTTTGATCTAGAAGATCTCGCAGGATGGGGTTCCGCAAAGGCGGCCGATAAAATATCTCTTGTGCTCGGGAACCTTCCTCAAGGGGCGCTTACCGTAGCGCAACTATCTGATCTGCTAATGTTCCCGCTTGAAAAAGTTAGAATTGAGGCGGCAGGCAAGCTGCGATCTGTTTTTACTGGGCAAGAGGGCGAACGTTTACTGGCGACCCTGACCACACCGGCCAGCGGATTATCACGAGAGCAGATTATCGCGCTTCTATCAGCTTTGGCCGTTCCCCCAGAATCTCGAATTCCATTTATTACTGCGTGGTTTAATCTCGCTCCTCCGGCAGACTCAGTTGTGCTCGTTCTTCTTTCGCGCTCACATGTTGATTCCAAAGATGTATTTAACCTAGAAGCTGCGCGCTTTCTTCGACGGGCCAACTGGAATGCAACCCCGGATATCCTTAGGCTTCTGGCACGCCACCCTGAACCGCTCGCTAGGGTACTAGCATACGGCCGATTAGATCCAAGCGTCGACGAGAGTCGGAGCATTTTGCTTGAGCGTAAAGGCTTAGAGAAGGATGAAACTTGCCTAAGGGTACTTCAGGAGCGTCTAGCTAGTTTCAAGAAAGCAGAGCCAGCGCAAGATGGCAGGAAAGGGTAAAAAAAGCCGGAAGGTTTTACCCTTCCGGCCCGGTACGATGAGTGTTAGACACTCACCTATTGTTTATTGGTCAGTCGCGTAATCAGTCTGTTCAATCGACTGAGTGTTAAAGAAGGTGTTGAGCATCGAACGGAGGATGAACGCACCCACCGCTACAACCATACAGCTCAAAGCCATCTTATACTGACCGAAAGCCGCACTTAAGACCGCTCCGATTCCGGAAGCTGCCATTATCAACGCTCCAAAGCTTCCTTCAAGAAACTTAAAGAGTGTCGACACTGCGTTTGCAATTCGAGCATCTTCAATCTCACCACCACGAGCATTCCATCCTCCTGCTCCTGTATTTGCGAATACATCACTTGAGAATCCGATTCCCAAGCAGATGATACCGGCAACGAACAGGATCGTCTGGGCCTGCTTCTCAGTAGGAGCACTCTTTGCAATCGCAAGCTTGCGAGTAACATCGAGTGCCGCCTCGTGGGTCTTAGCAAATAATGATTTAATACTTGTCTTCATATAATTTCCTCTATATTTCAATAACCTAATATACGTATCACGATTGTTAACGACGCAACTTCCGCGTCCCAGTTTATATAAAGGTTATGCTAACACCGCCATTTGGTGTGACATATAGCGAGCAGAGTTTTTTGTAGTTTTTTTCGAGCGTTTTGCACAACTAAATGAATTGTAACTACTCAGCAAATGCTGCCACAACAACGTTAGCCCCTATTAAGGGGCGGCTTTGCGGAGCAAAGCGGGGTGGAGATAATAACTACTCACCAAAAAAAGGCACCCCCGACTAGGGGGTGGCGAGAAAAAGATCTGCCAAAATCAATTCATTTGGCGACGAAATTACAGCGATGATCTTAAAATCCGGTGAGTAGTTACAATGAATTTTCCCAACCTCAGGGCAGCGCAATTCTCTTCTCTGTGGATTTTGGCAAAGTGCTAAAGTGTTACGATAGCCGGAGCGTTGCGATGCCCAAACCAGAGCTACAAATAGACTAACCTTGAGATGGTGTAGCGAGGCCGGGAAGGTATGTCTCTGGATGTTGAGGATGACCATCTCTGCGTATTTCAAAATGCAGGTGTGGGCCAGTTGAGAGCCCGGTGCTACCAACGGTGCCGATAACGCCGCCTGCTAAAATCTTCTGACCAACTTTAACCGACGTTTGATTGCAGTGTCCATAATGACTGGTGAGCCCATTAGCATGCTTTACAACGATTAGATTTCCGTAGCCACCGAATCGATCGGCGTATATGACATAACCTGACGCAATTGAACGTATAATTGCCCCTGTTGGAGCTGCTAGGTCAATCCCATCGTGGTGCTTGCGAGTTTTTCGGAAGACAGGGTGCTGTCGAACACCAAAACTACTTGAGGTTCGTGGCCCCATTACTGGATATACGAAGCTTGTAGCCGCAAGGTTATGTGCACCTGATGTAATCGGAAGAGCATGGCATCTATGACTGCAGAAAGCTGCCGCGACAGCTGCAATCAAACTTAAGCCAATGTCGGCCCGTATTCTAGTCGAGTTTGCTGTCATATCCACGTACCTTTACGGAGCTGGAATCATTTGTGCCAGCAGCGCCATCACCGAAACGAACAAGCGATGAGTGGATCCACGCACGTTGGCCGTTAGGGGCGAAGACTCGATACCAATCACCTTGACGAGCCTCAACAGCTAGCCTTGAACCACGGCGTAGGCTCATCAGTGCAGAGTGATTTCGTCCTGGTCCAAGCCGCAGGTCTGCTTTGTCAACGTATATCGTTGCCACTTGCAGGTCTCCCGATGGCTCCGCTGGAGCAGCCAAAGCTAGCGGCTGCGCCGCTGATGTTGCAGCTACTGGTGATGGAGCTAAGGAGGAAGATGATGTAGAACGCCTGGTGGTTGGTGCTAACACGGTTGTTCTTTGCGTAGGAGTCTTAGCCAGATTTGTAGCGCTGTCTGGTAGGGAGAAACGAGCACGGCTAGCCTCCTGGATTATGGCCGATAGCCTTGAGATCTCTAGCTCAGCAGCGGCCAGAGAGCTCTTTGCATCTGCTAATTCGCGTCTCAGGTTTTTAATCTCGGAATCTTTTTCATCTATCTGCGAACGCACATTGCTCGGAGGCGCCTTAGCTATCTTGGGCGCTATCTTTGCAGATTGGCTACGCTTCTGCTCCTTGGAATCGAGTTCTTTGGAATCGGGTTCCTTGGTTTCAGATTCCTGAAAGGTATCTGAAACCTGAGCAGTAGCAACCAATTTTTTGGTGGCCTCTAGTTGCTGTGCCTTTTGCTCTTGTTGCCCTGCCGCTTTAAGTTCTTGGGGTGTGATCTTGTTCTGACGATCCCCTAATGATGTATGCTCCAACACGGCTGGCACCTGAGGCGAAGGCATCGGCTCGGACGCGCTGACTATTGCTGGTTTAAGGCGCGCCTTTGATGTGGCTGACACGTTACGCAGTGTTGGTTGTTCGTTTCCAAGCTGTCCAGACGAAGATTCTTTTCGGGATAGCCCCTCTAATAGCGCTTGTTCGGCTTCGTGAAACTTCTCGTTGTGAAACGCAGCGGCGCTCGCATCCACTGGAGCAAATGCATCTATAAAGTCTGGATCCTGCTCCTGTGAGACTGCATTTGCAGCGGTCAACATAAGCGATAACACCGTGACCGTACGCAGAGCTTGTGCTACTACTCGACCACACTTTAGGATTTCTAAGTACAGGGTATCTGAGTACCCGGCTTGATTATTGAGATTATTTTTAACTTGAAAAACCATGGGTTCCCTTCAAGGCAAAGCGACAAAAGCAACACTACAAAACCAGTGCCCATCCTTCTACATCTGATGTGCACAGTTCTACCCCCTATCGTGACTTAAGAGGTTTCTGCTTCAGCTAGTTACAATTTAAAGGGAAAAGAAAGACACTGCTGTAAAACCCTACTCCAGGCCAAGGGACTTTCTAATATCCTCAAATGACTCATTTTTTTGTTGTTTTGGAGCATCCTGTTGACTATCGTCAAAGCCTTCCGCTACCAGGCTATCGAGCACTTGATCTTGGGGCGCAGAGGCCCTGCGCCCCAGCTTGCCCGGTTTATTAGACCGATCTAGCGCACCTAGCAGGTCCGCAGAGTGTAAAGGAGTCTCCGAAGCCACCTCCGTGCGATTGGCGCTCCTCGATAGTCCAAGGCGAATTACCAATACTAAAAGGATTGCTATCGCCAGTGCGCTAATCTGAAACTTACTACGCAACGGCCCAGCTAAATTACGTATGCTAATAAGACTCATATAAGGGATCCAGTGAAAAACTACGGTCTCTTGTAATATTGCCACCTTCCTTGGCGGATCTCTACGACCTCTTGATGCCCAGGACGATAGTAATGTCCCTCAGGATCCAGCCCTGGAGGGACATCGGTAACGTCTACCATAGGCTCCTCCCAGATATACTCTACTGCCCCTGGAACATCCTGAACTCTATACTCAACTAGGCTAGGTTTGACCACCTCTGATTTTGTGCTCCCACAACATCCGCATCCGCTGCTACCCAAGGCAACAACCGCAATCAGTACAAATTTTCCAAACAACTGCATATTCATAAACATCTCCCTTACAATCTGAATTTATCGGCCAGAGTCTCTAAAGCCACTCTCCATCATCGAATTAATAGCTCCACCAACATCTAGACCATCGGAATCATCCGCGGGCATACCTCCCATCATTCTCTGCTGCATATCCTTTGCTCCATATGGAGCTACCATAACGACCTCTTCAAGTGCCTTGCTAAAATCGTCATTGTGACGCGCTAATACATCGGTGAACAGCTGATTGTCATCTCCGTTGTTAGTGCTAACCCAGTAGAAGGCAGGTTCCACAGGAAGGACTAGAGCGCCTTCTCCGATATCAGATGCGAGATAGAACTGTGACTCCACACCCTTAACGGTACGCAATCGCATGATAACGTCGGCTTGCTGTGGCGTCAGGTTAAAGGCCTGCGCAGTTAAATGGAATTTGTTTGGATCCTGTCTCAGGAATATCTTGTGCGCGCTGTTTTGCACGATAGCCTGTCCACCCGATCCAACGTAGAAATCCTCACCCGATTGAGATGCGGCTATAACGATACCTTTACGTTTTCGGTAGAGACGGAAAGCTGTTTCAATCGTGCCAGCTTGGGTCTTTCCGATAAGTTCGTGAGCCTCGTCAAAAACAAGTACCTTGCGAGTATCAAGTTCACGAGGATCGTTCATTACTGTATCAGCCCACACCATGGCGATCTTTAAGAAAACGCGTTGTAGATCGGGGTTTCGACTGAGAGCCTTAAGGTCAAAAACTATAAAGCGTTCTTTGAGCTTTAAAGATCCTGGACGATCAAAGAATCGCGCATAGGTACCCTCACCATAATAGTCCGCTATTAGGCTTGATATGCGTTGTCTGCGTTTAGCGGCATCGTCAGTTTCATCTACTCGACGTGGCGCACGCAACACCGACACCACATCGCTAAGGATGAATTCGCGCCTCATTGGGCCGCTACGATAAATCCTATGCGCCTCGATTAATGAATCAGCCACGCTGCCTCGCTCGAGACGGTCTGGGATGTTACTTCCATCTGTTGCCATGTCACAGATAACATCCGCGCACATGTCAATTAGGTCCTTATAGTCGTCGTTGCGAGAATCTGGCGATATCTCTCCAAGACGGGCGAGGAAGTTCATCGCTGGAGCTCGCGAGGGAGTGGCCTCATAGATGCGACCACCAAACAATCGCGCTATTTTCTCGAATCCGCACGGCTGTCCTACCATTCCTTTATCAAATATGAAGGTAATAGGATTTCGTGGTACTATCCTGCCATCTGAAAGGGTCGAGTAGTGACCGCGGTTAAGCATAGTGATTAGAAAGCACATCAGGTAACTCTTACCGGCACCGGATACTCCGCTGATGAGTACATTGGGTGCGATGTTCGAGTCAAAAAGGTCAAATCCAACGAGCTCGCGATTCCAGAGGCTAGGCAGCAGAATCTGACTGCCAGCACTACCGCGCCAATTGCCCCAGAGCGGAAACATCCGAACTGCACGAGAAGATTGCACCGTGGTGGTCCAGCCTGCACCATCCGTTGATGGATCGTATGCTCCCGGAAGTGAGTTGATTAACACCGCCATATCGGAGATCTCGTGCAACATTCCACGCGCTCCGTTTAGTTGTGGGAATGACGCAACCGCCTCCGATGTTGCACGCACAGCTTCGTCATCGTTCTGACAGATAAAGGTTTGGTGAACGCCTACCTCGACGATCTGCTCTCTAGCATTGTAAAGCTCCTGCCGAGCTTGGCGGATTGCGCTTATCTGATGCAAAACTTTCTGATTTGATCGACCTCCCCAGCTACGTTCGCGCATACCCAACGTACCATCGAGACGATCGAGTCGTTCAAGTTGACGCTCTTTAGGCTCCTTAGAGAACGTCACACTGAGTATATTCTCATATGGAGCTGATTGCAGCGGAGCGATCATCAGCGGCATGCAGGTTTTAGGCGGCTTGACCATAGAAACAGATCGGAAGACGCGACCATCTTTTCGAATGATACCGTCACGTGGATGCTCAACATGCGTTTCAGATATCTGGTTGCCCAGAAGATCGTGCGGATCATACTCAGGTACCGGTATCGCTGTGCCGCGACCTCGGCGATGCTTACCAGGCTTTACACTTCTGCGATTAAGGATCGGATAGAGCAGATTTATTAGACCCTGGCCATCAACACGGCGTGGATAGAAACCGAGGTCCGCGAGCTTAGCCGCGGTACCGTCCATGATTCCCTTAAATTTATTGGCAAAACCCATGTATTCGGCATAGCGCTGCTCAGCACTTAGTCCTACAGCACCGTAGAAAAACATCTTCATAGTGCGAGCAAGTTGCGCTCCGAATCCCTTTCCCTCCCAAGGGGGATCGTACCGGAAACAGGCGTACAATCGTAGTTTTCTAGGACGTCTATGAAGTGAGCGGCTCTGACTTGCGAGTCGAATCGAACGGATCCAACGTTTAGCCATCCAACCTGCAGGCCCGGAGATCGGATAGCGATTCATGCAATCGCGTAAGAGATCTTCAACATCAAATGTAGTTACCCAACAAAACTGCGCTGAAAAATTATGATCTAACGAATCGAGCATCTCCTGGACCCGTTCGCAAAGCTGAAAAGCCTCTGCATCAGATACCTTAGTTATCCACTTAGGCTGCAGCTCCCAAATAGACCAAAGCGAAGCATCAGTATGAACAAATATTGAATTCTCCTGATCGTAGCGCGCAAACGGAAGGAGTTTGTTAAACAGCTCTTCATCTTGAAACAACCTTTGGCGCTGTAACCGATTGATACCCATAGTAGCTACTCGTCGAAAAGTCGTGGCTGATCTGCATGAGCAGCCAGGAAACGTACCTCCCTGTTTTCATGGTCTACTACAACCTGAACGCGGGCCTTACTCTCTATTATCCGCGCCAACTCGTCTATTGTTCCAAGATTTCTTACAGATATTTTATCTTTTGCAATCGAAGGTGCCGTATAGCTTGAGTATCGCGCCGTTGCTGCTAAGACTCTAGCGGTTTCCTCTAGGGTGGTATTCTTTAAAGACAATTGAAACACCGGTCTAAGGCTAGGGGCTTCTCGTAGATTATCTCCTCCTTGAGTGCCTTTGTCGCGCTGTGGAAGCACCTCTGGAGAACGAACCCATCTCGTGCGAGCGTACACCGGCTCTGGACCCACCGTGCGAACTGATGGCATAAAAAGGCCGGGGTTCCTGGGGATCGGCTGGTAGTCCTTAACTCCTCCGCATCCTGCAGCAAGAATGCAACACGCTGTTATGGCAAACAACCTTGGCATTATCGCAGATCCTCCGGATTTACGTAGCCAATCGATGAGGCGTTCCCGGTAGTTGATCCGAGTTGCGCCTCGAGCTCAAATGCATCTGTAACCGCCCACTGCTCCTTTTTTACCTTTAAGTAGTAGTAGTGAGCAGGAACGAGGTCTCCGTGAGAGTTTAAATGATCAGGCACCCACATAAGTCGCACCACAGCTGGTTGCATTACTGGATTATTGGGCTGTGGGGCATGGGCTCTCTGGTAGGTTCCCATGGCTTCTAAAGCCGCACGGGCGCTTGCGCCTTTACCTCCCGATCCCTCGTTTAGCAAAGCTGCGTCGTTCTTCTCACCCATGTAGGCGACAGGTGAGGGGGTTTCATAGAACGGGTTTAGCACTCGTCCCATTGCGCTGCATCCGACGCTTGCTAACGAGAGAGAGATAATTGTCATTATAGAAATAATTCGCATAAGTACTCCTCCTTCTCACCTAATCAAGTGACGTGTAGACAACTGATGGGTCTTGATCGACCTGCTCTAGTAAGTCTGGTATCGCCAACGATTGTGAGAAAACAGCGGTCGCTTCGCGACCTGATAAAACCTGAACAACAGGAACTAATGTTCGAATACGCTCACGGATTATCTGCTGCCATTCGTTTGCAGCTCCTGACACTGCAACACCGGCTGCATATTGTGGAATCGCTCCTGGATCGACTGATTGATTTACTCCGCCGTTAGAGAACATCTGGGTTTGGGTGTTAGCTGCGCGCATAGCTTGACCAAAGCCCGATAAACCGCCCGCTATACCAGCACCAACTATCGCCTTGCCGATTGGATCGATTAACACGCCCTCCATTCCACGAATTCCGTCTTCTCCAACGATCCATCCGTCAACTGCGAACTCCTTGCGGCGACCATTCGGTAATCGGATACTCAATCGAGTGATGCGGAGTAGGGCGCGGGCATCTGTGAGGGAGCCCTGAGCTGCTGCAATTAATCGCCCCTCACCAAGAGGTATCGTATTACCATCGGGACCTATAACATCACCCAAAAGCTTTAAGACAACAGGGTAGGGAGTTCCATCGGTAGGCGCATTAACACCAGCTAGCAGCTTAACGCGCACAGAATCACCGGGCATAATAGCTGCTAATCTTGCCTTTGCTGGTTGTGCTGGTGGCTGTACTGCCACCGGCTGATCATCTTCAAGTGACTCTAGCTCATCAGGATTAACGCTCACTGGAGCAGCATCGTCGATGGCGTTAAGATCTTGTGGTCCGGTATTTGTTACGCTCTGACCAGCATTACTAGATTGAACCTGTTCGAGACGTTCAAGGATCTTCTTGAAGATAGCTGCAGTCGTTGCTTCATACTCCTGCATCTCTTTCTTCTGAGTTGCCATATCTTCCTGGAGTTGCCCAGTTGTAGTTTGTAGCTGCGTTAACTGACCGTTAAAGCGTTGAACCAGATCGGTCCAGCGTTCATTAGGATCGTTAGCTCCAACCTTTACTTGAGGCTTCGGCGCGGCAGCTCGACGGGTGCCCGAATTATCGGAGAAAAACACGTATGCGATAGCGATAAGGGCGAGCAGAGTAATAAACTGAGTTTTACGCTCACTTCTCAGTCGCAGTCCTAGGTCTCGTAAAAATTGCATCATATCGACTCAGGCTCCTACCGTGCGCGTGTCACAATGTAAACTTTAGCTTGATCTCGACCAGCTACTTGGTGCTCGATCGTCATAGGACGTGCAGCAAGCTCCCAGTTCGATGCAGATACAGCCCGCGTCCCGTCGATTCGAAACGATGCGGCGTTAAGTTTCTGCGATTGGTCGAGAAGATTTGATGCATCGAGGACATATCCCCAAAGGTTAGGGCCTACGAATATCCGATCAATCTTCGCTATAATTGCCCCGTCACTCACTACTGTCTGTCCCTTAAACTTGTCGCTGATCTGATAGCCCGGGATACTTGATTTTCCAAATTCCGCAACGAGGGCCATCTCGCGCATAAGACCGGAAACTTTACTTGCTGGAGCATACTCATATGAGCGGTCCTGAAATGGCGGCATCTCCTCTTCTTCAGCTCCCATGGCTCCCTTGCCATCGCCCACAACAACTTGTGCATCGCGTGGATTGTCTGAATCGGCTTTTCTGACCCTTAAAGGATATGACGTTCCGTTATCCAACCTTACAAGCAGTGCCTCACCACGCTCATTCATATTCTCTTTACCAAATAGAATTAGTGAGGATTCCTTTCTCTCTAGGTCAAGTCCCGCATTTCTATTCTTAAATCCATTCTTGATGCGACCTCCTTCGAAGATCACCTCTGTTGGCTCTCCAACGTTGACCCATACTGGTATTTCGCCACTGCCACTTGAGTACTCTACGTCTCGTGCATAGGCCTGTTGCGGTCTCAGAACACTAGCTAATACCGCGCATGAGTAGAGCAATGCTAATGAAATGTTGATACTGCTTAATCTCATCGGTCAGCTCCCATTGAATCGTCATCTACGTCGGCGTCCGTTATCCGCTCGCCTTTCGTATTAGACTTAAAGGTTACACTCGTAATAACAATCCCATATGGATTAATCTTATTTCTTGGGATGGTAGTCATCGTTACTTTGAATCGGCTTGTGACTACAGGCAACTCAGCTCCGGCGATTACCTTCCAGCGTTCGCCCGAGACCGATACAGTTACCTCGTTTCCGCGACGGTTCGTGGCGGTCTTTAGCGGATCAACAAAGAATACCTGAGTTCGAGCTGAATGCTCGATCGCCCCAAGCTCTGAGTTAATCATCTCTTCTCTAAACTTTGTTAGAAGCGGCTCTTTCAGCATTTTTTCGGCCTCCTCAAACTGTCTCCGGGCCGTACGCGGCTGATATGTCGCTATGAGGTTTACGTAGTCCATAGCGACGTTAACAAATTCGTTATCGGGGATATCTTGCGCAGCGTATATTCCTGGCATCGGTTTAGATGGAACCGTAAGGGTTATCTCGCGCGTCGACCACATCAAAACTGCAAATGCTATCGCAATCAGAGTTGTAGGAAGCTGAATCAGCGAAAGCGATCGCCACATCAGCGACTGATCTTTATAATTCTCCCAGAGACGAATAGTGTCACCTTTATCCCTTCCTACATGAAGGTTCGTATCGGCAACTCGGTCTCTTATCTTCTCAGCAACATTTACCTTTCGCATGAGTTTACCTCGTCTCAAAAACCCTTTAACGTTTTCTCGGTTCTTCCTGAGCCATCTGAATCGTCTGGTGAAGCTCTAGCTGCATAAACATAGAGTCCTTATCGAGTGTAGTAATTCGTCCGCCACTCCAGCGTGGTTGGAGCTTGGAAGGGACTGGAATGCCTGGAGGGGCAAAGCCGCACGTCGTCATTAATAGGTTCATCACTCCACGCTCCTCATCGGGAAAACGTTTTCTAAGGGTAGCTAAACTAAGGGTTGTTCCGATCATCACCAACACTAAAAACGGCATCCAAACGGCTGGTTTTTCTACAGCAGTGCTTGCCAGGAAAGCTGTGGTTATCCCCGCCATCCATTCCATGAGCTTTGCTCCTGCAAAGGACCAATCTTCGTTCAGTGCTGGAATTACGTGACCGTCATCCATAGTTCGTTTACGCCTCAATTAGTAATCATCTCAGATTAGCGTTTTGCTTCAGGTAAAAGCCGCGGATCGGCCTCAAACTTAATACCGCCTCTGGTGGCACGCGGTTGTGGGTCAAGCACCCGTTCCAGATCCTCGGCCCGGTCAATTAGCGATGTACGCCAGGCGCGTGAGTCTAAAAGTTCGTCTGGTTTCGCTAGCTTACGCCCTTTATCGAACTCGTTTATGGCTGCTACCAGAAGCGCCCGCGAGCGTGCGTAGTGGGCAACAGCCTCAGCGGCTACCTCTGGGCGAGCACCTCCCAACGTTTTGCCTTGCGCCGATGTCTGGGCCTCGGACTGACCCGCAACGAGCAGAGGGATAAAGAGAGTTACCGCGATAAGTTTTGCTGTCAGCTTCATAATTGGATACCTAATAATAAACCCTTTAGCGCCCGGCAAAGGTAACATGTTTTATCCTAAATTCGGCAGTTAAGGAGGATGAAAATGGTGCAGATACTCGAAAGCACAAAGGATTTTGATATTTGCGGAAGCGCAACCCTGGCACCGTCAGGGTGAGCACCGCAAATTCAAAAGCCGAAGTGATTTCGAGTAGATGCGCCATTTTCAGACCCGCAACTGCCGAATTTAGGTTTATTAACTACTTACCCCTTAACTAAGCCTCGCTGCAGCTATCTGCAACGATCCAGCGCCGGAGCGTCTACTCTAGGTATGGGCAATTTGCCTTAAGGCGTGTACTAACACCTAAGGTTCGTTTGTTGCTGTTACAGTTGGTTTTAGACGCCGCGTTAACTCCTGGTTTGGTCGATTGGTGATTGATTCACCGGAGTTCTGCGCCTAAGATCAAGGGGATAGAGTATCCATTATGATGCCCTTGATAGTTAAGGAGACTGGTTGGTGACCGAGTTTGTACCGACACCGAATGCGCAAGATTTTGACCTGCTGCGGAATGCGCGTCGCTATCGAACGTGGCGAGTTTTGTTGGCTGTAGTATTGGCCATTATTAGCCTATTTTTTTTCGGGCTGGCTGGGACCTTTATTGCCCGGAATCAACTTGGACATACCACCTCGCAGCAATCCCAGCGAGCGCGTCTTGAGCAATTGCAGCAGCCCTGGTCGAACACGTTTCTTAAAGAATGGGAGCTCTGTCAGGAATGGTTCGCACGCCACGGCACGTCGAGCGAGGCCAGCTTCTTTAACGGTCTTTCGGGAGTTGTGGTAGAGAGTATGCTTAATTCCAACTCTGCCTCTATACGCGATTCGGATCTGACGACATTTGGCCGAATTTTCCTAGCGATCCACATGGGAATAGTCAGAGCGCTCTTTTTTATCATCGCCTCTGTTCGATTGTGGTTTGCAGTTGTTCTAATCGCATTGGTGCGTGGATTGCGTAACTGCAAGCCATACAAGGGCGTGGATGCCATGGGTCAGATGGGTAATGGTAGAGTCTTTTATTCTGGTGCTCGCGCTGAGATGGAATCAGTTACAGCTGACGGTGTACCCGATCGGCTCATTCGAGGCTTTGCATGCCCCCAAACAAGTTCAGTTCAAGAGGCTAAATCATCAGAGCTGTGGAATGTATTGACTGAGCATCTAGTCGATACGCCGACAAACCTCGCTTTAACACAGATTCTTTTAAGGTATAGAGATACCGCTGCGTACGTTGCTCCGGCGGGGCAAGAGGAAGCTCTCGAATCTGCTTTTGTTGAAACGGGAGTACTCAATGACACCGTGGCCATCTTACGACAAGTTTTGGCGCTTCACGGTGAGTATGCTTCACAGTCGCGGTGTGATGATTCACCACCTGACTCGTGCTTACTTAAGAATGACAGGAATATTGCCTACTCCGAGCGTGTAGGAACGGCCCTACATCGCGTTCTCACTCCGCGAATGCGTCTAGTCTTAGGGGCTGTTCCTGCAGAGCAGGTCGCCACACTAGTGCTCGCGTTTGGCTGCGGCAAGGTGCTTTCGCACTCTTTTGAGGGAGAGCGGTGGGTGCGACGATCTAGTTTTCCGCACCTCTCAGCGCGAGCGGTTCTACATTCCCTGGTTGAATACCCCAAGGATTATGACAGCACTTCGAGATCACGCCTGCGACGAGCGCTGGTGTACGCATCGCGGCGGAGTCCATTTGCGCCGATAAGTTTGCCAACCGATATTGAGGACGATGTTTTAGCGCTTCGTCAATGGGCCGAGGTGTTACTAGCGTGCCCCCATGATCTACCTGAGGTAGCGCTAGATTTAGAGTTATTCGCTCTACTACGCGAGACTAATAAAGCGTGGCAGTGTCTGTTTTTTGATCCAACCTACCCAAACTCTTCGTCTTGGCGTGCCAACAGTTATGCGACGAGAACAGATCTACTATTTATTCCGTTGGTAGACCTGGTGAAATCACTGAAAGAGGTCATTGATCCGGATTATCTGGTGCACATGCAGATCCTGATTGACGCAGTGGCATCTGGGCAACGGGTAGTGGAAGCAAAAGCGGCCGCAATTGAAGGCTCAACACCGACGAGATCGTCGTGTGAGCGAGTACACGCGCTGCCATCCAAAGAGCGTATAGAGGCTCTCGCCACTTTGCACGGCGTTTCTGCTAGAGATATGCGCGATTGGTTGGTGTTAAGGCATGTACTGTCAAGTTTTAGCTGGCTAGCAAACCGTGTGGGCGATTATTCGGTACCGGAAATTTCCGCGGTTTTTGCGGTATTTCAGGCGACTCCGATCTTATCGGGGTCAAACAGCCATGGTCGGCTGGGATTAAGGGGAATGGTACCAATTAGAGGAAGTAAGGTACGTGAGCTGCTAGGTTTTGGGTGGGGTGCGCAGTGCATAGATGTCGATCGGGTTACAATCGCCGAGCGAGAACAGGACTTTGAGAATCTGCTTCAAGGAATTGACGAACGCGGCCCTAGTAAAGACTTAAGTGATGAGCTGGTAACATCGGCCAGCACATCATAGATCGGAAGTAAAAGCGTATGGCAAGAGATTATAAAAAGACCGATCTAAAAGCGACCCGAGATGAGCAGCTCAAGACTAACCTTTTTAGAGGTGGGTTAGCGGCACTTGGCGCGCTGGGAGCAGCAGCTTCACCTTTGGGAGCCGGTCTCGATCCGATGCTTTTGTGGGGTCTGGGTATACTTCCAGCGTATGCATTAGGAATAGGGAGCTTTAGCGTTGGAAAGCAGATTGCCTTGGAGCAGGAGCGACGCGCGGAATCGATTCTCAGGGGAGGACGCCCGGTTCTTGGGATGCCACCGGATCGGAGCTGCCTATCTCGCGCTATCGATGATGCGCGTAAGCGAAACAAGAAGATGATCGATCGCTATCTAGTTGGATTTGAGCTCGATACTGGCGAGCCGTTATGGGTCGATGACGATGAGATATGCACTCACGGCGCGGTCTTTGCCAAGACCGGCGTTGGAAAGACACTGTGGCTAGAATCGCTAATTTTTCAGCAGATGGCACGGGGTAGGGCCAGTGGTTGTACGTTTATCGATGCCAAGCGTGATTCCGCGACCCTGGCTCACATTATTCTAATGGCGCTGATAACCGGTCGGATTGAGGATCTAGTAGTGATCGATCCGTTTGACTCTGTTCACGCCTATAATTTTGTAATGACGAATCAGCGAGCAGATGTAAAAGCCCGTAAGGTTCTGCGTGCAGGCCTACCTCCCACCTCTGACCAGAGCACAACCAAGCACTACGACCGACTCGCGGCTGATTCGATATACCGAATGGTTCGTGCGATGGAGAGCTTCGGATTGTCGTGGTCAATTCGTGATATTGCCGTGGCGCTGTCCGCTTTTCAGATAGCCTATCCACAGCTACGTAACATGTTACACAAGATCGGTGCGCGCCAAGCCCTCGTTGAGCTTGGTCACTTAGCATCAAGCTACCGCAACCCTAAGGGGTCGCTTGACTCATCGCGGATTACCGAGAATCTGCGAGGAATCGCCTCGGAGCTGCATGCCATATCTGGGAGCGCTGCGGGGAGCGTTTTCTGCACTAAATACACCGATTTGGTTCTAACTGACGCAATTCTGCGAGGGAAAATCATCTACTTTATGCTTCCGCGGCTTGAAGAGGCCGAGAGCGCTGCGCGAATGGTTAAAGTTTTTCGCGAAGATCTTGAGGTATCAATCGGTGAGATTACTTCATCCAGATCCCACAATCTAGAAGATCCACACTTAGTAATTATCGATGAAGGATCGTCAACATTTGGTCCGACCTGGGCAAACCTATTTGAGCTTGCGCGTCGAGGGCGATTTGCGCTGCTTTTCGGAGCACAATCAACGGGTGGTTTGACCGACACGACGATGGGATTGAGTGAGTCGTTTTATGAGCGCGTAATGGCCAACGTAAATCTCAAAGTGATGATGCGAATCGGTGACAATCGTACTGCAGCAGATATGACCGAGTGGTTTGGAAAGATTACATCGACAAGGCGATCGGTAGGAGCAGGCGTCACAACCGGAATATCGGCTAGTACGATGAAAGGCGCCTTAGATATAAATGCACGCCGTTCTGGTGGTGAATCTCAAACCGTGAGTTATTCGGAAGACGAAAAGGATCTGGTTAGCGCTGAGGAGCTTAAGCACGAGATGTCCGCGGAGAAGGGCTTAGCTTGGTTCGATCTCGGTAACGGCAGAATCGTAAAAGGACGCTCTTTCTGGTTTAACGCCAAGATCCCTGAAACGTGGGAAGGGCGGGAATACATCGTGCGGCCGGAGCGTTTCGAGGTCGATGAAGTAGGGCTAGCAGACTGGGTTGATGAGCAGATTCTGGCTCAAGAGGAGGGCGAGACTACCGAACGTTTCGCTCCAAAACGCAATGAGCAGTTAAATATTCCGGCAGCTGCGGTGCAGCCAGCCGTTAAAAATCAGAGCCAATCTAGCGACAATCCCAATCCAGTTCAGACTAGCTCATTTAAGGTCAATATGGACAAGAATCCTGGGCGTTCACGAGGTATGGTGACTACCCTGGCTAAGGCATTGCCGCGCAAGACCGCAGATACGCAGGGGAAAAAGGGCACTTCCGCTCCTAAAACTGGACCTTTTAAGCTGCGCAAATGAGCTCTCACAGGGACATATAACGTCGTCTTGCCTTTAGTTAGTGATGAAAGTATTGTTTAGGGAAACGTGGCAGAAAGGTCTCTCACGAAGCTAAAGGCGAGGTTTTCAAGATAAAGCACGGGGGCTATAGGTTTTTATGTATCGGGGCGGTGTAACGTTTTCAATAACTAAATCTTTTGGTCGTTTGCAGCTTATTCCTGAATCAGATGGACTAAGGCTTTTCTATATACCGATCGTAAACGGCGTAGAGACACCAGGAGCGTTAGGTAGCCTCGATATGATATTGCCAATCGATGCTATCGGCGGGCTCTGGGCAACTACGCGAGCCTTTCTCTACGGCGTAGAATCACTCGATGAGAATGTAATCCTTCAAAGTGGAGCTGTAGAGAGCGAGTCGGACACCCTTGTTAAGCTATATCGCGATAAACCGCGCGGTCAACAAGGTAAGTTAAATGGTGAAGAGACCTGCTGGTTGCGTATCGTTACCGGTCGCACCGAAGAGGAGCGTCGACGAATTAAGTTAGGGCCACGTGATCTTCTTTGCCTAGAATTAGCTTGCAACTCGGTGATGATTCTGGCAGGTGAGGCAGGTTCGCATAGACCAGCGCTTGTATAGTTTTGCTTAAACGATTAGCTTCAGACAACAGCCGCACTGGTACAACTACAATGACCGATAAGTAAAGTTATCGGTCATTATCTAAGGTCGTTTATGGTGTTTTGGCTACCACAGGCAAGCCCGCTCTGAGTTAGTTCCTATCGGCCCAAAAAATAGGAGTTTGCGCGCAATCCACGGAGGGCAATCAACCGGGAGCTGTTGGTCTAATCTATGTGTAAACAACACACCAGCTCGGCGGTACGAGATACTTTCCTTAGCGTTTGTCGGTGTACAGAGATCGTCTTGGCAAGCCATAAACGCACACAGGCTAATGTATGGCAGCTCTTTTGAATTTGACTGTTCAAGCCTCTGCTTGAGCCTCGGATGAGTTGTCTCAAGGATCTGGGCGCGGTCTGAGAGAAAGCCAAAAGGATCCGGACACGGGGGCATAAAGAGATGGTTGGAATAGCCTGGCTCGATACGGAGATTGCTGTACATGGTAAGGCCTGACCGAGTCTTTATTCCAAGATACGGAGTGCACGCATTCAATATAGCAAGGATCAGCACTGGAAAGTTTGGTCGCCCTACCCGCTCATTGCAAATAACGCCACGGGTGCTACTTATAATGAGAGCTAATAGCGTGCACGAGAATCCCAGAAAGAGCACGTGACGAGCAATTAAATACTCAGTAGCCGAGATAAGGGTCGTTAGCGATAGAACAACAGTTAACGCAAGAGCTAGGGTCCAGACCTGTATAATCGCTCTAAAATAGCGCTTGGCAGAAGCGCAGATGCGACCACAGCACTCCTCTGGCAACCAACTAGCCAGCAGAACAAACATGGCGGCAGAGAAGTTTCCGAAGTAGCGAGTAAAATTAAGCCCCAGAAAGATGTGAAATGCAACTCCGCAGATAACTCCAAACTTACGGCTCGGTGACCATATCAGCAGCAGCGGCAGGAGTAGTTCCGCAGCCGCTGAGAATTGCGCGATTAAGTGCAACAAATTATCTTCAGCGGTTGGGTTCATCCAATATAGAAAAAATGTCTGAACGGAAAATACTGATGCGCAGCTCGTAGCTGGGTCTAGATATGTTGTATTGAACTTAGCGAGAGCGGCAAAGAGGTACACAACTACGGTTACCCAGCGCAGCGATCCTCTAACGCCTGTCGCTAGCATCTCAACGCCGTCTTTTGAGTGATCTTTTCTAGCGAATGATAAGGCGATAAAAAAAAGCACCCAGCGATGATTGGGATTGGCCGGCATCTGCGCTATGAAAGCAACTAGGTAACTCCAAACACTTACCTGCAGCATGCGCTTAGATAGCGGCGCGACTGCCAGGCCTAAGCCGGCTACTACTGTTATAAAGGCTGTCCATACATGCAGCACCGTTTGAGGCTCGTAGTAGGTCCCGATGCCTGAAAATATCAGCGCAAACGCCCACAGAAAGACCAGTAGCCTTGAGGATTGATTCGACATGCCTTGAAGAAAAGCGATACTACGCCAGGCTGCAGGTAGGTGTCATAAGTCTAACAACTTAACCGGTGCGCAACCGTTTTGTTATAGTATCGCTCCTGCGAAGGGTGGTGACAACAGAGAATAAAGCAGCCTAACCCCCTTAGCGCCTTTAACCACTATCGTTCGCCGTATACGAGTTTCTGCTCCTAAGCGATCTTTAACCAGCAAAGTGAATCGATAACGACCCTCCTTGCGGAAGTTTCTGCGAATTATCGGCGTATTGAAGCGCTTTCCATCTGAAAATTTCCATATGTATGAAAGCGCTTGTCCCTCTGGGTCAGAAGATATACTCGCATCAAGTACGATACCTCTTCTAGCTCGCAAACTCTTGAGTGCGCCTTGAGCAATTAATACCTTGGGTGGCTTATTTTTGTACAAAGCCTTAAACACAGCCGGAGAGCTGGTGGCGATAAAACTCCTTACTGGATCCTGACGCCCATCGGCCCACCCAGCAAAACTCCGTCCCTCGTATATCAACGATGCTCGGATTGACTGCTCTGAACCAATGATCGGTTGCGCAATATATGGCGTCTTTACATCGAGCTCTTCATCTAAGTAGGAGATCGTTGCTCCGCTAGGTTCGCTCTGAAAGATGTGCGGGGCTGTTCGAGGTGCCAAAGTTACACACTTCTGGTCGCTTAAGCCCTCTCCGATGCTCGCAAGCAGACAGAGCTCGTAGGCTGTGTTATCTGCATGTTCTTTTGGGATAAAACTCCCCTGCTCTCCATCTTCCTCAGAGACGAGGTGTCTGTGCTCGTTATGGATCTGCAAGATGTTCCATGACAAGGTGAGTCTGTCGGGAAATTCGGTCGTTGCAGATCCTGAAAAATTCACCGGCATCCCAATCTGGAATTTGGTTCCGGTAAGCGGTTCATTAATCCGTGCTACTGGCGGAGTTTGGCCGCTACGAACGGTGAAGGACTCCCGCGATGAAGCAAATGGCGCGGTTGCCTCAGTTACCGTCACAGTAACCTGATAGTTGCCAGTTTCGGAATAAACGTGAAGCGCTTCGGCTTCGGTTGAGGTATTCCCGTCGCCGAAATCCCACAGGTACGCAAGCGGTTGCCCATCGGGATCGTAGCTCTTTGAGGACGAGGCCGTAACTACCAACGGAGTAGCGCCAAATGTTGGAGAGACGCTCGCACGTATAACTGGTGGCGAATTATCAGCGCCAATCGCCTTAAAGCGCCGCACCTGACTGGTGCGTTTCTTGAGATCGATATAGACGGCGTAGATATTCTTGTCGGCGCCAGAAAATAGCTCGACCGCGCCAAGATTGCTGCCCACCTCTATTGCGAAATCGTGTGCTGTTGGCTTTCCCGCTGCATCAAAAGTTAAGTAGCGTATGAATCTCTGTGCGTAATCAGCAAAAAAGAGGGCCCCGCGATATTTTTCGGGATAAACGCTTCCTTCATAAAACGCCAGACCGGTGATAGACGCTCCCAGATCCTTACCGGTTTCATCATACGGATGCCTGTAGGTAAAGAGTGGCTTGCGAATAATGCCCTGCCCCTGCGCATACATTTGATTACAGAACTCAATCGTACGTGGGTGAGCACGATATCCGACCTGGGGCATACTAGAGGTAGCCTCTCCCTCTAGTTGGGAGCGATCAAGAAAACCGCCTTCATAGCAGGGCCAACCGAAATTAATTCCCTTTCCTGAATTGATCTCCTCATAGTAAGAGGTTCCAACATCCCCCATAAATACTGAATCGCCACCGGGCTTCAAGGTGATTCTAAACGGATTACGGAATCCGTATGACCATGTACGTGAGCGATTAGAGCGCGCAGCATCTGGTTGATACCAGGGGTTATCAGGCAGTCCACTACCGGTATCAGGATCAATACGCAACACGCGACCAGATAATGAATCGATGTTTTGTGTACGCAACCCTACGCGTGTCGGCCCTGAATAATCCGCACCATCTCCAAGCGATGCAAAGAGAACTCTATTCGGACCAAACATCAGTGTTCCGGCCGTATGTGAGGTTGCGTCGCAGGCTATACAATCCTGTATCGGGGTTCCATCCATAGTTAACCCAGTCATGCATGAGGCCCTCTCAGGTATATTCGGATCTCCCAATGGAACCGCTAGTGCCATATTCTCTAATGTACTGTTCTTCCCAACAAGAACCTCCATACTACCAGGCAGAGCAACCGCATAATCTTTGCTGGCATCAGCAGTAACACGTGATATCTGAATTACACGCGGGTCGCCCGAGTCAGGTGTCGAGCCCGGTGGATCATAGACGTAAGAGAGGTAAATAAACGGCCGCTGTGGGAAATCAGGATCTACGGCGATTCCTAAAAGCCCACGGTCTGTGGTCTTATTAACTATATTCTGCAGGTCAATAAAGGGCGTGGTGAGTAAACTACCCTTGTCTACAACTCTGACTATACCGACCTTGAGTGCTAAGTATGCTCTATCCGGATTAGCGAACGCCATCGCCGTAGATATCGGCAAGTCTCGCAAAACAATCTCCTCAATAAAATTCTCTCCTTCTGCAAACTGCGATTGCGCGGAGCTAAGCCCAGGAAACATTGCGATACTTAGCAGACTAAATAAGTAAATGGTCGGAATAAAAAGTTGCGAAATACGTGTAAGCATGGCAGACGATAAAATTTAGAGGAGCGCCCCTAAGAAATCCCAAGAACTGGAGATCTCAGCATCGCTATCAGTGTGCCCGGAAGATGTCACGACAACGATCTAAAGAGTTATGATCGTCCGCAGGAATCGGAGTGCTGCTTGTCTCTGCTAAAGAATAGAGGTAACTACTCAGCAAAAAAAGCACCTACGACTAGGGGAGGCGAGAGAAAAGATCTGCCAAAATTACCGCATTAAACGACTAAATTGAAGCGATGATCTTTAAATTCGGTGAGTAGTTACCAATAGATAGAATTTCTAGGCTCTTTAGATCTAATATCAGGGGATTTTAGGATTGAGCGCGCCCACTTCGGCTAGTATAGCTGCGGCGGCTTCGAATAATTCAACTGGGATCTCTGAATCGATCTCAATATCTTCAAGAGCTGTACACATCTGCGGTTTTTCAACTACGGGGACCCCATACTTTCGAGCGCAAGCAACTATGTAATTAGCCAGATCATACTCGCCGCGAGCCGATAGAACTGGCGGAGACTGGGATCCCTTAGGTAAGTCGAGTGCAAATGCCTGAAAGTATTTATTCGTCATGGGTCTTCCTAGTTAGATAGATACCTAGTTCTCCTTAATTCGACAGTAAAAGAGGATGCAATTTACAGTTATATTATCGGCGATACGCGAATAGAGTTGCTTCTTAACTACTCACCGGATTTTAAGATCGTCGCTGCAATTTCGTCGCTAAATGAGGTG
>JBBALZ010000022.1:0-25196 GCA_040402735.1 Bdellovibrionota bacterium | reverse complement strand
AAGGGAGCGATTCTGAAGTTTTTTGCGAATATCAAACAGTATCGCTCAGAGCTAAAGTCTCTCATGGCCCTTAACTTTCACACACTCGGCACGTAGGAGTTTGTTGTCTTCTACGGCGCAACTTGGCTCCGCCAAGATTGCGCTCGCCCAGCTATTCTCATCCATTTTTTTCAAAAATGAATGAGGCTGGGTTTAATAAACTACTTAACAATGAACTGGCGCTCGCGCTGAGCATTAAGGTCGGCCAGCGCCGCTGCCACTCCGCGCTCAAATACCTCCTCAGCACTCTTCCACCCAGCCCCCAGCCCAGCCGGCCCAACTCTTTCTCCCAAGCGCAAAAGATTCTCACTTAGCGCCTCCTGTCTAAGAAAGTACTGCGCGCTCCACATGGGGCTACGTTTTCCGCTCTGCTCTAAGTTCATCCTAAAGGATACCACCGCTGGCTCTCCCCCAAAGGCTGACCCCTGCCGCCGGTCATACCTTAATATCTCTGTCCGTAAAATCGCATCAGCCAGAGCCGGCGTATCCTTGCCCAGACCCGATCTACTTAAGCCTGACTTACCTTCTCGCGGAGCGCTAAGGACCTTTAGAGTCATCTTTTCTCGCGCGATACGCTCGATTACATCACTGGCGTCGTCGGCAGATAGCCCTCCCTGTGAATCGGCATACATAAGCGCTGGCGGAGCGATTGCTATTGAATTTACCGAAGCTAACGCTCCAGAATCTATCAGCTGTGCTGTCAGCGGGGACGCTACAACAGATCTGTCTCCCGACGCACCCACGACGACTGACTTACGAGCTTGATTTACTGGCGCGCAGCTAACTACGACCAAGGTAAATGCAGTGACGCAGATACGCCCGAATGAAATCATACAAGAACTATTAGCTACCTTCACCCTACCCCCCACTTTTACAAGACCTCTTTACTCTTACCTATACTTTTGGCCATTATAGCCGCAGAAGAGACCGCTCAAAACATAAAAAAGAGCAAGCCATATACATGTCAATACTTAGCATCAATCTATGATATGCTAGTTACCTCTTGATTTCACCCCTAAAACGGTTTTAGCATTCCAACAAATTAAGGATTAGATTAACTTTCGTAATTCACATACCGAAAGGGATTTTTTGGATATTTACTATGAGCACTAAAGCAGCAGAAAAGATCGTAGAGGCGCTTACACAACTAGTAGAGGGATTCGCAGAGCTGCAAGAGCACCTCGAGTCGGAGTACGGCGCTGAATCGGAAGATGATGAGGGCACAGAAGATGAGGAGGAAACCAGCGACCTAGAAGACGCGCTGGTTACTGAAGTTCGTGCCGCGGTCGAATCTGTTATAGAGAATGAGGATTGCGCACCGGAAGATCTCGCCTCGATCATTTCCGCTCTAACAGGTGCCCTTGAGGAGGTAGCTCCTGAGGTATTTGCAGAGGGATCCGAGGAAGAGGACGAAGAAGAGGAAGAACACTCAGACGAAGACGAGGATATCGACCTCGATGATGACGATTACGATTACGACGAGGATGAAGAGGAAGAAGAAGAAGAAGATGATGATGATGATGAAGATGAAGATGAAGATTAGTTAGCTTCAGTCCGTCAGGACAGAAACCGGAGATGACATTGAAGGTTTTCGCCACACGAGGCGGCTCGCTTTTCATCAGCAATATGTTCTTACACTGTCAGAGACCCCGAAATCGGGGCTTTTTGGGATTACAATACGAATCACCGATAAAGACTTCTCCGCTTCATAAGAACGGCTTCATAATAAACGATAGCCGCCCATCGAGCGTGGAAATCGGTGTTTCTGGATAGGAACTAGTTAATCCAAAACCTCAATTACGCGAGCTTTCGCTCGGCAACAGTGATTTAGAGTAGATGCGCCATTTTCAGACCCGCAACTGCCGAATTTAGGTTTACTGCTTTTCTAGAGCAGGTTATCAAACTAGCCTGGCAGCAATAGGTATTCCGACCAAGCTGATAGTGTAAAACGGTGCAGCGCGGCCTCGATTTCGGCCCTAGTTACCTCTCTTATTCGCTCAATAACTACTGCTAGAGGTGTGCTCTCCTTGCGGTAGGTCCACTCCAGTCCAAGAGCCATGAGCCGACCCATCGGTAGCTCTCCATCGAGAACTATCCGAGCTATAATCTTGGACTTAGCCCTATCTAGGTCCTGTTCTGTAAACTCTAGCGGTGAAGCCAATACCCCCTTAGCTATCTCAAGAACCTGCTCCAACCTGTCCGGCGAGGTGCTCACGTATGCCGAAAAGCATCCAGCTCCATCGCGCTCATCGCTATCTACCCCGGCACTCTCTGCAAGTCCGGTGTCAATAAGCTCCCAATACATCCGTGAGCCGCTTGAATCTCCGAGCATCGTTGCTAAAAGTGCCATCGGATAACGCTCGCTATCCTGAGCGCTCGTTCCCTCTGCAATAAGCACTGCGTGCGCCTGATTGAGGTTTTGTTTCTTAAATGTGCGGCTTTTTGAAGCGCGACTGTAGCGCGAACATGTGCGCGAAACTGTCTCTCCGCGCCACGATCCACAGAATCTCTCGGCGTCAGCAACGAATGAATCCCATGAAAAATTACCAGTTGCCGCTAAAACCACATTAGCTGGCGAATAGCGCCTGGTAAAATAATCCCGCATCTGCTCATGAGTCAGTGCTGATACAGACTCGTGACTTCCCAAAACCGAATTTCCTGCGGGATGTTCTCCAAAATAATCCTTGAATGCATTTTCAAAAAGGAAGAATTGTGGGCGATCCTGGTACAGGGCGATCTCTTCAAGAATGACCTTCTTTTCAGTATTGAATTCATGCGGATCAAGCGCCGGTCGTAGCATATCGCTCAAGAGCTCCTGCATCTCAACGAAACGCTCTGGTATTACCGCCGCGTAGTAAACTGTATTCTCCTCCGACGTGAAGGCGTTCGCTTGGGCACCGAGACTCCCCAGAGCAAAATTGATATCAAGCGCACTGCGACGGGTAGTACCTTTAAACATCATGTGCTCAAGAAAGTGCGATACGCCCGACTCGTTTGGTGTCTCGTCGCGCGCTCCGGTCTTTACAAAAAAACCGATAGCAGTGCTCACATTTGATGGATTACTCTCGCCGATTATCGTTAGTCCGTTGCTCAACTTGGTCTTTTTATAACCGCTCTTCATAGTAGCTCCTCAAAGTTCTGTTAGACCCCTTTTCCTACTACTCTGGGCAGTACATTCAGCTCTGTGCTGCCAAGGGTCAGGACAGAGCACGGCGCGAATGGATAACGACGCAAAAACTCCTCAATTGAATCAAGCGATACTGCATCTATCCCTGCCTGAATTTCAGCTAATCCACGTACTCGTTTGAGCAACCACCAATCACTTGCATTTGAACCTGCGCGCGATGCTGGTGACTCTTCACCCATAACTAAGCTAGCCTTGAGATTCGTGCGAGATCGCTCTAGTTCATCCTGAGTTACAGTTCCCGGCAATCGGGATAACTCTCCCAGCAGAACATCCATACTCTCCTGCGCCCGCTCCGGGGTTGTCCCGACGTATGCCGACATAGTGCCGTAATTATTAGAAGAGCTGTGCCTAGCGTACACCGAATAACACAGGCCGCGCTTCTCACGCACCTCCACAAAAAGCCTGCCGAACATCGATGCCCCTAGGATGCTAGCGACCAATTTTCCCTCATAGTAGAGCTCATCTGAAAACCGCACAGAAGGGGCAGCCAACACAATCTGAGACTGCGCTGACTGCTCAGAGATATGAAAATAATCAGGCTGTGGCCGCGCACCAAATACGGGGAGTTCAGCGGTCTTGCCCTGCCACGATCCAAAAAGTTCCTCAACCATAGCGAATACCCTAAGCGCATCAATCTTTCCAGCAATTGACAAGATCGCACAGTTGGGACGGAACCAATTTGCGTGCATACGCTCTATTACGGCCCTATTAGTAGCTCTAATGCCTTCCGGCTCACCTAGCGATGCGCGATTATACGGAGCAGGATAAAAGCGCTTTGATAGCTCCACCATTGAGCGGCGCGCGGGACTATCCTTAAGCGCCTCAAAATCTTGAAGCAGTATGCTCTGAATAGGCTCTATATCCTCCTCGGGAAGATGTGGCCTGCGTACCATAGAGACGAGCAGCTCTAACGCTCGGTCGATCTTGTTTGCTACCAACGAACCGCTCAGAGTAAAGCGATCCATCCCCACGCCCTCACCATGACGTATGCCAGCACCATCAAAAGCTTCAGAGAGCGCCCTTGAGTCGAGCTCTCCAGCCCCTTTACCGAGTAACTCTCCCAGGAGGATGCTCGCCCCAACATGGCTTTGTTCGTCACAAATGATCCCGCCAGGGACAACCAAATCATATGAGGCGGACTCTACATGGTCCATCTCCTCAACTATTACGCACATTCCATTACTTAATTGACGTTGATGAATCGCCACTCTTTGCTCCTTGGTCTTCAAGTAGTAAATCTCTAAGGGAGACAGCTGCTGGTTGCGCTCCTCCTTTAAAACAATCATACATCCGCGAAATCTCTCTCCCCAAAAACATCGCCTCGCGCCTCTTAAACACAGCTTCACGGATCTCTGCGATTGATATCGATTCTGGCGACCTCATCAGTAACAGGGGCATATCGCGTGAATCGCCCCGCATAATAATCCCGGCGCGCTCAAGCGAGTCGAGACTCGATTTTAGCACTAAAGAGCTGCAACCGAGCGCCTCAGCGATCTCAAGCTCATTGGGAATCTTATCCCCTCGAGAGAAAGCTTTACCTACGACAATCAAACTCTGTACCGCCAAAAGCATCGAGCCGTCACCGATAGACATCAACGATCGGGTCCAGAGCTTACCACTACGTGGAAGATGCTGCGCCTGATAAGATATCTCCGCACCGAATAAGACGATCGACCATGAAACGTACAGCCAGATTAAAAATACTGGAACTAATGCCAGCGATTCATACACCCTTTCATAAGTTGAGAACTCAATAATATAAAAAGCAAACCAGTGCTTTGCCAGGCCAAATAAAAGCGATGCGATCAACGCTCCGAACAGAGCGGGAACAAACCGCACCGGCGCCTTAGGAACGAGAAAATAGAGCATAACAAACGCCAACCAGTCAATCAGGAACGGTACGGTGTCGTGATACACTCCACTTAATAGCCCAAAATCAGAGAACAACGGCTCTACCTTTGAACTCGTGTAATAACCAGAGAAAGCAAAAACCGGCAACAGTACGATAATCGCACAGAAGATCGCTATTCGGTCTGTGATACGTCGCGTCTCATACACCTGCCAGACCTGATTAAGTGTGTACTCGATTGAGTTCAGCAGTAATAGCGAAGTAACTAGGAGCGCCGCGATGAAGTAAAGCGAAGTCATCTTGCTACTAAAGCGATCAATCAGCGGCAACAGAGCATCAAGCGCTGTTGAGCCCGGCACAAACTGTTTAAAGAAAAACTCGCGAATCTGCGACATATATTCCTCACCGCCACTAATAAATGCTGCGAGGATACCAAAACAGAGTGCTGTTAACGGAATAAGCGAAAGCAGTGATGAATAGGCCAGAGACGCCGCTTTAGAGAATCCATTATCCCAGTAGAAACGATCCGCCGACGATACCAGCACGCGACCGAGCCAGCGAAGCTCTGAAACGGATGAACCTATCCCCTTCTTGGCCTCATTTAGAACTACCTGGCTCTTTGTTTCGGATGACGATTTGTTCATAAGCAGCTCTTCCATATCAGCATACTCTCGCTAACCCCTCGAAAGCACAAGTACTTTATGCGATAGAGCATCGCAATTATCCCGTTATCTACTTGAATAAGCTCGGCTTGCCGTGTAGCTGCTCGTATGGCGGCATCTCTCATTAACGATACCAAGCTTATCCATCTTGTACTTAAGGATACGACGACTAATTCCGAGGAGACGTGCTGCTTTGCTCTGCACGTACTGCGAGCGCTCCAACGCGCTTATAATCAGTTCAGTCTCAAGCAAGCGATTAGCTTCTCCAAATGCTTCCGTATAGTTTGTATTGAGCTCTAATTTGATGCGATCGCTATTTGCGCTAATAGCCTTTAGGATCTTCTGCGGCAAATCTTTGGCCTGCACCTGGTCAAAGGGGTGCAAAGCCAATAGAGCCTCAACTAGATTCTCCAGTTCGCGCACGTTGCCAGGCCAAGAGTAATTGGCTAACACTTGACGAGAATCTGCTGATAGCTGCAAACACCTGCCACCATAACGAGGCGAGAGTTTCTGAATGCAAGAACGAAAAAGCAGATCTATGTCATCTTTGCGCTCCCGTAAAGCAGGGATCGCTAGTTGAATCACATTAATTCGGTACAAAAGATCGTGTCGAAATCTACCGCACCGGACAAGCTCCTCAAGATTACCATTTGATGCAGCAATTATTCGAGTGTCAACGTTTATTAGTTTTGAATTACCTATCCGCTTTACCTGACGATCCTGCAAAAATCTGAGAAGTTTTACCTGAGCGCGCTGACTCAGCTCGCTAACTTCATCAAGAAACAGAGTACCTCCGTCTGCCAATTCAACGCTGCCGATTCGACGCTCTGACGCACTTGTAAATGAACCTCGCTCGTGACCAAAGAACTCGGACTCGACCAGTTCATCAGGAATGGCACCGCAATTTATCGCCACAAAAGGACCCGAGCAGCGGCTACTACGATTGTGAATCTCCCGCGCTACTAGCTCTTTGCCGGTTCCTGATTCACCGATAATCAAAACCGTAGTATCGCGCGGCGCAACGCTTTCAATCTGCGAATACACGCTGCGCATAACACCTGAGGATCCAACAAGCCTGCCGAATTCAGAATCACTGCTCTGCTTATTGAGCCGTGGCTGACCGTACTCACACCACCACTCTTTAAGATCAAATAGTGTCTTTGCACTTAATGGCCCCTCTACTACCCAGTTAACCCCAGCTCGCATCGCGGCTACTGCATGCGCTACAGAGCCTGCTGATACAACAGCCACAATCGGCCGAGAAAACCCGGCGCAACGTAGCCTCTCAACAACGGTCCGAGCTATTACGCTGGCCTTCGAGACTTCTACAAGGATACACTGTGGTGCACATTGCTCTACTGCCGAATTAACCGAGTCGAGCGAACACTCAATTACCTTTGTGGTTGGATCTTTAAAGTTTGCAGCTCTTAAAATACCCAAATTAGGCTGCGCGGCTATTACCAAAATGCATCGCAACTGGTCTTGCATACGCAGGTTAGGATGCCGCAGCTCTAATTTGGGAGCGAAGACCGCTACTGCAATAGTTTAGGAACTACTCGGCTACGACAGTATCGTACCAATAACGATACACATCCTCTAATGACCTCTCAAAGGGTATAAGCGGCTCCCAACCGCACGCCTGATGAATAGCTGCGTAACTACCGTACAACTCAGGAACTTCCGGCCCTCGCAGCCTCTCTGGATCTTGCTCAATCAATACCTTAACACCAGAGATACCAATTAGCGTATCGAGCACCTCTTGTATAGCACGCGACCTGCCGGAACCAAGATTAAATGTACCACTTCCAGAAAGCGCTAAGAGTCGATAACCGCGGACGATGTCGCGCACATCTGAGAAGTCTCGTCGCGCCTCAAGATTCCCGACCCGCATAACTGCTGGTGCTTTACCATGAGCGATGCGCGCTAACTGCAGTGCAAAACTAGCCGTTACAAACCGCCGATCCTGGCCTGGACCGATATGATTAAAGGGGCGCGCGATAGCACAACGTAGGTTCCCCGAGCGGCTATAACTTTCTACGGCGAACTCCGCCATGCGCTTACTGAGGCTGTAGTTGTTAAGCGGTCGTATCTCTGTGGATTCACGTATCGGCAACTGGGATTGGGGTACTGCGCCATAAATATCAGCAGAGCTAACGAAGACAAACGACTTAACGCAACTTGATAGCACACACTGGTGCGCAACATGTGCTGTTCCAGCAACGTTTACCCGCAACGTGCGTTCAAAATCCTCCTGCGCCTCCGGCACAAACGAAATACCAGCTAGGTGATAGACCACCTCCGGCTGGCCCATTTTAATCGCCTGCGCCACTGAATCCGCATCAGTGATATCAACAACCACCTCGCTATACTTCTGTTTTTTATCCCTCGAGACCTGGACACCAGCGAACACCTCGTCACCCTGAGCAAGCAGGTGCTCGACAAGATGTCCGCCTACAAAACCGCCTGCTCCTAGAACGAGAGAACGCATTGTTTGATTCTCTATCTGGCTACGCCTCAGATGAGAGTCGCTCGATATCTGCGTCGACCATCATCTGAATCATCTGCTCGAATGTAACTTTGGGCTTCCAGCCGAGCTTTTGCTGCGCCTTGCTCGGATCCCCAATTAGGAGATCAACCTCTGCTGGTCGCAAGAACTTAGGGTCCTGCTTCACGTATTTTTCCCATGGCAGCTCAGCATGATTAAATGCAACCTCAACAAGCCGCTTAACCGTATGTGTCTCACCAGTTGCTATAACGTAATCATCAGCTTCCTTTTGCTGTAACATTAGCCACATCGCTTCAACGTAATCACCCGCGAAACCCCAATCACGGCGGGCATCAAGATTTCCAAGTCGGAGCTCAGAAGCCAAGCCTAGTTTGATGCGAGCAACTCCATCAGTCACTTTTCTTGTAACGAATTCAAGTCCACGACGGGGAGACTCGTGGTTAAACAAGATACCTGACACCGCAAAGAGGTCATAGCTCTCTCTGTAATTTACGGTGATATAGTGGCCATACACCTTAGCAACACCGTAGGGTGAGCGTGGATAGAATGGTGTAAGCTCACCTTGCGGTGTCTCTCGCACGCGCCCGTACATCTCAGAGCTAGAAGCCTGGTAGAACCTAATTGATGGATCAACTAGACGGATCGATTCAAGCATCCGCGTAACACCGATAGCTGTAAACTCTGAGGTTAGCACCGGCTGATTCCAGCTTGTCGGCACAAAGCTCTGCGCTGCGAGGTTATATACTTCAGAGGGCCGAACCTCTTTAATTACCGAAATTAACGAGTACTGGTCGAGCAGGTCGCCCTGAAATAATTCAATTTTTGCTCTGATGTGATTGATACGCTCGAAATTCTCTACCGACGCGCGGCGCACCATTCCGCAAACACGATAGCCCTTACTCAGCAAAAACTCAGCTAAGTACGATCCATCTTGCCCCGTGATACCCGTGATAAGAGCAACCTTCTGTGACATATATTTTCTACTCCTTTATTGCAGCAGTGTATCAACTTGCGCCGAGACTGCTCTGTTACAAATATAGTTACCAATTAGGTTAAATCAGTTCTACCTTTTAACTTAAGTTCTGTGACAACCTTACGGACATCCTGAACATTTTCACGCGCCACCACTAGGATAGCATCACCTGAATCAACTATGACAACATTCTCGAGACCTACCGCTGCGATTAGCCTGCCCTCAGAACGCACCACACAGCTCTTACTGTCTATGACAACAGCGTCCCCGTGAATCAGATTTCCATTCTCATCCTTTGAGAAATTCTCTGCCCATTGATCCCACGATCCGACATCATTCCATCCAAACGGCTCGGCATCAATAACCACACAATTTCGAGCGTGTTCAAGCACTCCAAAGTCAATCGAGATTGCCTCTAGAGACTTAAATATTGAATCAATCGAGGCACTTGCGCCAAGCTGCATACCAGCCATTAGCTCTTTACGAATCTCTTGCAACCCCTGATACATCTCGGGCATATGCTCCTCAAATGCCTTTAAGATTACCGAGGCTCTCCAGATGAACATTCCTGAGTTCCAACTGTACACCCCCTGTTCTAGGTACTTACTGGCGCGCTGCAAACTAGGCTTCTCAAAAAATCGATCGACTCGGTACGCACGTCCCGATACAGCCTCGCCCCTCTTAATGTATCCATAGCCCGTATGCGGAGATGTTGGGGGGATTCCGATCGTAACCAGACTATCACTGTGCCTAGCTGCTGTAATCGCCTCCTGGAGCGCGCGCCTCAGGGTTTCTTCATCACTAACGGCATGATCCGCCGGCAAAACTACCAAAACCGGATCCTGTCTAGCATCCTTTACCGCAGCGACGACAGCTGATAAACCGATGCAAGCAGCGGTATTGCGGGCGTCCGGCTCAATAATCACACCGGCCTCTGGAACATGCTGCTTAACCAACGGCACCAAATTATCGCTTGCTACTACTAAAACTCGATCCGAACCGACCAGGGGCTCGACCCTTCTCACGGTTGCTTGAATCAAGCTCTCTTCACCTCCTCCCATGGAGAGAAACTGTTTAGGCCGCGAAGAGCGACTAAGAGGCCAAAAACGACTCCCTTGTCCACCTGCAAGAACCACTACATAAGTATCTTTGTTCCCTGTTGTCACCGCTTAGCTCCCTACTACGCCACACCGATCTCTACCAAAAACCGCTGCAGAGCTTCTTCCCACGAAAGTGGCGCTCGGCGTAATATTTGGGTGATCTTCGATATATCAAAAGCTGAAAAAACAGGTCGCTGAGCTGGACGATTAAGCTCTGCCGCTGTAGTTTTCTCCAAACGCGCCATCGGCTTGCCCTCAAAACTTGGTGCCTCAAAACTTGGTGCCTCAAAACTTGGTGCAGCTAAGCGATGAATCTCCGCGGCGAAATCATACCAAGATACGACACCTGAACACGAAGCGTGCAGAGTGCCATGCGCCGAAATCCGCGCTAAATCGAGCACTGCCTCTGCCAACCAGCCAGCCCACGTTGGCGAAACGAATTGGTCGGCGACGATTTTTAGCTCCTCTCGCTCAGCAAACAGCCTGAGCATCGTCTGAACGAAGTTTACCCCCTTTTGTCCATATAGAGCCTGCGTTCTAACTATCAACCCCAGTTCGCCAGCTATCTCTGTAACGAACTCTTCACCTTTTAATTTCGAGCGACCATAAACACTTACAGGATTAACCGGATCATCCTCTCTTAGTGGCCGCCCTAGAAGCCCATCAAATACATAATCTGTAGATATATGGATCAATCGCACCTTAGATTGTGCGCACGCCTCAGCGACGCAGCGCGCACCTTCGGCGTTAACCGCAAATGCCAGATTAACCTCCTCTTCAGCCTTATCAACAGCAGTATACGCTGCGCTATTGATCACTATATCTGGCCTTAGAGACTCAACTAACCTCTTTACCTGCGCACCCTCTGTAATGTCTACCTCTTTGGTAACCGGTGACACCAGAGAAAAATTAAGATCTGCAGCACGTTTCTTAAGCTCGAAACCAAGCTGACCACTTCCGCCAAATAAAAGGATCTTCATGACTGCCCTAACGAGATCTATTTTCCTATCCTAGACACCTAAGACCGCTGTTGCAGCTCCGCGATCCGCGTAATTTTTCTGATAGAAAGCCATGTATTCGCCGCTCTTTATCTCCTGCCACCAGGTGCGATTGTTGCTAAACCAGGCGACCGTCTGTTCTAAGCCTTGCCTAAAATTAGTTCGAGGCCTCCAGCCAAGTTCATTAGTAATCTTGGAATGATCTATTGCGTAACGCCTATCGTGCGCCGGGCGATCACCCACCGGTTGAATCAATTCCCTCGTTTTTCCCAAAATATCGAGGATCGCATAGGTAACATCCCGATTCGGCAACTCAGCATCAGCTCCACCCCCAATGTTGTAAACCTCCCCTGCCTGGCCTCGCTCTGCCACAGCCAACAACGCCTCACAGTGGTCTGTTACATATACCCAACTGCGCACATTCATACCATCACCGTAAAGTGGCAGTTTCTTATCCTCCATCGCATTAGTGATAAAGAGCGGAATAAGCTTCTCTGGAAAGTGGTAAGGTCCATAGTTGTTTGTGCAGCGAGTCACCGAAGCATTTAGGCCGTGCGTCTTACACGCTGCTAACACCATCAGGTCAGATGCGGCCTTTGAAGCGGCATAAGGACTGGTTGGATCCAATGGCGTCGTCTCAACAAACGCTCCTGTCGGCCCCAGGGATCCATATACTTCATCAGTTGAGATGTGGACGAAACGAGATACCTTGTATTGGCGAGCTGCATCAAGGAGTACCTGCGTTCCCATAACGTTTGTCTTCACAAACTCAAGGGAGGATAAGATTGAACGGTCTACGTGACTTTCAGCGGCCAAATGAAAAACGAGATCGAACTTCTCACGCGCAAAGAGGTCTTGAACCGCCTCACTGTCACAGATATCGGTCTTACTAAAAGAGACATTTTTTTTCGGAGTCAACAAAGCTTCGAGGTTCTTGAGATTACCTGCATAGGTCAACAAATCCAGACCGACGATGTTCCACTCTGGGCGTTCACGGGCCAGGAGATGCACAAGATTGCTGCCGATAAAACCTGCTGCACCAGTTACTAAGACTTTCACGAGCTACCTCTCTATGTTGATACACGCTCAAGAGCGCTAATCTAGCGCACTAAGAGATTTTTTACCACAAGGTTAGCCCCTATTAAGGGCTGACTATTACCCACATTTATTTGTCATAGATTCGTATAGCCCAGTCATGGATCGGAATTTAAAAAGCCATCTCTTGCCCAGCAATCGTGCTGGCAGAAATGTAACTAAGCTTCAATTAATTATAATTCAATCCCTGACTCAGAGCCCCGACACCACCAAAGGAGATCGACACCAGAACCTGTGACCGATCTGGGTTGATTCGGCTGCCGGCCCCTATATCTATACTCCAACATTTACACGAGTTGAAGAATCGCAGTAACCCGCGTGATTCCTGGAACTCGGAATCCTGAAAGCTGTAACGTCCATAGCTTCCAAAACGGATCCTATCGGTGATCTTAAGCTCAATATTACCTTCTGCTTGACTTAAGGTATTGTTGACAAAACTGTACCTCATCCGGATCGCATCTCCTCGATCATCACGAAATCCGAGACCCCAATTGTAACTCGTAAACTGCGCGTCATTGGCGCTAACATTTGAGTCGAAGCTAGCCGACGTATAAGCGGATGGGGAGACGATAAATCCGGTTTTCACATCGGTGAATGGATTAGTTGACTCATCCGGACTAACCGAACGCTGCGCCTCCACAAAATCATACCCCTGACTAACGTAGAATTGCCCCAACTCGCGTATCTCTCCCTCACGAGTATCTATCGGCGCTAATGGTGATAGCGTCGCGCCTCTACCGAAGTCGAGCATCGATTGCCCTAGATCAAACATCGGCAAGGTTTGCTCTGTTCTAGAAAGATCTTCGACCTCTCTAGTTCGTTCATATGGTTCATGAAAACGGCCATATAGTCGTGTAGTGAATCCGTACGAAGCGAGACTGCGGTGAGCAAATCGATCAAGAGAATCAAACTGCGGATTATCGTTTTGATCGATATCCGGAACGTAGCGATACTGCACATTCGGTTCGATCGTGTGCTTTAGCCGCGTAAGCTCTGAGCCCTCGTTTTCAGCTCCCAACGCAACTAGCTTAGAAAAAAAGTTTCCGCGATTAAGGTCGTATACCCGCTCTACAGCCGTCCCCATACCATAGGTGAAGATCGGCAGCGTTCTGTTAGTACCGAAATCACCATATTTTCTCTCGCGATCAATAGCTGCCGGATTCTCAGGGTCTGGCTTATCATTAATCCCTGCCGTGGGTATCGGATCTGGATAATAACTGTTCCTCGGCATAGGGATCTCGTCATCACTCAGAGAATACCCTGTCTGATGCAGCTCCGCCCCGACCTGAGCTCGCACGTAGTTTGAGAGCTGAAATGGTAGACCTACTTTTGGATGAAGGTTAGTTCGCCACCCTTGATAGCCGTCTTCTCGCATAAAACTTGTTGCGCTCGCGTCACCTCCCGTTACCAGCTTTAGATTCAGAGGATTCGAACCAAATGGTCTAAGCGTCTTGCTCGTCGAAGCCACGAACTCCGGCACTCTTTGAAATGTAGTTTCTTGAGGCTCAAGCAGCATCTGATTGTACTCACTCCGCCCCTCTAGGTTTAAAAATTCAAATGCAGTGCCCCGTAGGACCGCTGTTGAAGTCAAGAATTGCGCCTGTTGTTCACCGATCTGCGGGGCGGGAAGCTCTCTTAAATATAAGTTATCACTGGTATAGCGACCATCGACGATTAACTCTACGGGATAGGGATCCTTTGCATCGGAGACCCAACGTTGCTTCCAGAACCCTCCAAATCGATTATCATCGATCCAAGGCTCTGCTACGTTGCTGATGTTTAATCCTCGCAGCTGGCCATCACGCAACGATTCGTTTGAATACGTAAGGCCGACATCCACCCGGCTAGTTTGCGAAAAAACCTTCTCAAATGCGAACTCCGAACCTACACGCGACCGCGTTGCAAGAAATGGAGTTACAGTCAATCCGGTCGTATCATCAACGGAGAGAAATATAGGTTGCGCGTACTGAAATCCATCGCGGTTACCAAAACCAAACCGAGCTGGCAACAGACCTGAGGCGCGCTCATTCTTAACCGGAAATACCATGTATGGCGCGTAGAGCACCGGCAACCCCTGGAAGTATACAGTTGAGCCATACGCGTGTGCATAACCCTCTTGTGTTAAATTGCACCGACTGGACGACACCTCCCACGGCTTTGTGCCGTCTGGGCACCTGCAAGTGGTCATGTCTGAGTCAGATAACTCGAATTCGAACTCAGATACCTTGCGTGCCTCTTGGGCCTCTACTCGATAACCACCCTCCTCTACATCAAATTCAAGCCCATTAAATACCCCTGTTTCATTCTCTACTTGCAGCTTAGCAGACTCTGCTCCCAGCACTCCTGATGATGTAGTCATCAGTACATTACCCTTTACATCTCCCTGCTTAGTCTCGGTATTAAAAACCCCTTCATCAGCCTGGACCTGCACTCCGCCCTCCGACAGGGTTATCCCCCCCTTGCCGATAATCTGATTCTGCTCTTTCTTAAACTCTATAATTGGCGCTTGAAAATCGAGTCCTGGTGCCGCAGCTGGTGCTGTTAGCGGTTTAGTTGCCTGCTGGATTTGGAGCTGCTTAGCAGCTTGAACCATCGGGTCGTCTTCGGCGAAGACTGCTTGATTATTCTGCGCAGCTGCAATTCTACATTGAACGAATACAACGCAAATTAATAAGCCCACTCCGAGAGCAAAAGCTACTCGAGAGTTAGACCGACAGCAGTTTAAGATACTTGAAATAAGACCCATAACGCCTCCACCTTAACTAGAGTTGACGTTTGTGGAAAGGGGTCAGATGCCAAAACCGAAATTCTTTAACAGAATACCTAGCTCATCACGCATCGCTGTCCGCGGTACTATACGATCTACCATGCCGTGCTCCAAAAGGAACTCTGAGCGCTGAAACCCCTCTGGCAACTTCTGCTTGATAGTTCCTTCTATAACTCGCGGCCCAGCAAAGCCGATTAAGGCATCAGGTTCAGCAATGATTAGATCTCCAAGCATCGCTAGCGACGCGGCTACTCCACCAGTTGTTGGATCAGTTAGTATAGAGATATAGGGAATATGAGCCTGACCGAGCCTTGCTAGAGCTGCGCTAACCTTGGCCATCTGCATCAGGGAAAATAACCCCTCTTGCATTCTCGCTCCACCCGATGCCGAGATAATAATCACGGGGCGCTTTTCCGCGCATCCAAGCTCTACTAGTCTCGTGAGCTTCTCGCCCACTACAGAACCCATGCTGCCACCCATGAAAGAAGAATCGAATACCCCTAACATGACCGGGATATTCAGAATCCGCGCACGGCCAGTTACAACTGCTTCAACAGACCCGGTCTTCTTTTCGGTATCCTTAAGGCGATCCTTGTACTTTTTCTTATCTTTGAAATTGAGCGGATCTGTGGATCTCAGGTTGGCGTCTAGTTCAACAAAAGAGTGTCGGTCAACCAATATGGGGATACGCTGCTTAGCTGTCAATCGGAAGTGATGCGAGCACTTTGGACACACACCAAAAGCACGCCTGAGATCCTTTGTATACAGGATTGCCTCACATTTAGGACACTTGGTCCAGATATCATCAGGCAATTGATGCGGCTCTGCGCTCTCTACTGTCTGCTTCGGAGCTTTACTTCTAGTAAACCATCCCATTTTCAACACCTCGAGCCCCGACAGATGGAGCATCTAACTTATCTTAAAATCGCCTCGTACCCTAGCAGAACACAATGCCTTCATGCAATATTAGGGCATCGCAATTCTCTTCTCTAAAAGGGGCCAAAAATGCGCGGAACCTACTCTATTTAATGAGTTTAATGGGATTTAGCCGCGCATTTTTATCCCTATCAGGAATGCCAATCCTTTCCAGTAGATAGCGGGAGAATTGCGAAGCCCTAATGCAATATGAGGCTAAATAGCTATTGGAGGTCTATTTAATGACTAATCCCGCATCGTTATCCGAAATTACGCGCTTCCTAGACTTCGAACTTGAAATCAATAAGTTCTCTGATATCGCGTTTAATGGTCTTCAAATTGAGTCTTCAACTGCAGAGGTCAAAACGGTTGCATTTGCCGTAGACTCTGGACTTTCAGTTATCGAAGAGGCCGTAAACCAAAGAGCGCAGCTTCTAGTTGTGCATCACGGAGTATTCTGGGGCAAAGTCGAACCGATAGTTGGACCGTGGGCCAAAAAAGTTGCTTTGTGCCTTTCTAACGGGCTTTCTTTATACGCGGCGCATTTACCGCTCGATGGACATCCGATTTATGGGAACGCCGCGCAGATCGCCTCGTCTATCCTTAACGCCACCGATGTACAGCCTGATTTTTCATATCACGGCAATCCAGTAGGAGTGCGCGCACGATTGCCAAAATCAACACAGCTGCAAAAAATCGCTGAACAACTGGGCTCATGCGATGGCGTCACCAACTCTCCTTTAGTTTTACCATTTGGCAAATCAGAGATAGAGACCGTCGGAATCGTAACCGGCTCCGGGTCCTTTGCGATTGCTGACACAGTTCGAAACGGCCTCGACCTTTTGATTAGCGGAGAACCAAAGCAGGAGGCGTACCACACGGCACGCGAACTCTCATGTTCGGCGATCTTTATGGGTCACTATGCCAGTGAGACCTTCGGAGTGCGCGCCCTTCAACGTGTACTTGAATCTCGATTTGGTGTACAATCAGTCTGGATTTCTGAACCAACTGGAATTTAGTAGTATGCAGCAGTTACAAGACCTCTCTTTTACTGGAAAGCGTGTCCTCATTCGCGCTGATCTTAATGTTCCACTAAACGACCTTCTAGAGATCACCGACGATAATAGAATAAAGCAGTTTCTTCCAACCTTGGAAGCGGTTTTATCGCAGGGTGGTCGGGCTATTGTGATGTCACACCTGGGTGAGCCTACAGGTGTTGATCTAAAGTTCTCGCTGCGCCCAGTCGCGCGCAAGCTCTCAGAGCTGCTCAAAACAGATGTTATCTTGGCGCCCGATTGCGTTGGTCCTGAAGTCACTAATCTCGTTAATCAGCTTCAGGCTGGTCAAGTTTTGCTCCTTGAGAACCTGCGATTCAATCCGGGCGAGAAAAAAAATGACCGGGAGTTTAGCGCTGAGCTAGCCAAGTTCGGAGATATCTTTATCAGCGATGCTTTTGCTACCGCACACCGTAGCCACGCATCGATGGTGGGTGTGCCCGCTCTCTTCAAGCAAAAAGCAGCGGGCCTCCTGATGCAGAAGGAGATTAATTATTACAATCAGGCTCTCGAAAACCCAAAGAAGCCGCTCTGTGTAGTCATCGGCGGCTCAAAGGTGTCGAGCAAGCTTCAGGCGTTAGTCAATCTAGCCTCTAAGGCTGATAAGTTAATTATCGGCGGTGCTATGGCGAACACATTCCTCGCCGCTCAGGGGCTACAGATGGGAAGATCGCTTTACGAACCAGACCTCGCCACTAAGGCATTAGAGCTCTTGGGTACCCTGGCCAGACGGGAGTGTAAAGTGTATCTCCCGGTTGATGTAGTCGTTGCTCCATCACTCTCAAGTAAGGGCCTGGGTCGTGCAGTTCCGGTTCAGGAGATTCCGGCGGACACGATGGCACTTGATATTGGGCCAGCGACGAGCTTGCTTTATCGCGAGGCGCTGCATACAGCTGAAACGATCGTCTGGAATGGCCCTATGGGAGCGTACGAGAACGAGGAGTTTGCCAAGGGCACGCACGATATGTGCGAGTCGATTGCTAACGCTCACGGATTATCTGTAGTAGGTGGTGGAGACACTGACGCTGCGATTCATCACATGCAGTTAGCGCATAAGTTTAGCTTTATATCAACTGCGGGTGGTGCATTTTTGGCCTTATTAGAGGGTAATTCGCTGCCGGGTATTAAGGCGCTGGAGAGATGAATGTAGGCAGATTGATAGGGCTTTGAAATTATCCAGCGTAACTACTCGCAATAGTTGGCATGTCTGGCAGGGATACAGATGCGCGGCGAATAATCGACATCGCTACCAGTCCTAAAAAACGACCGATTCGCCTATCTGTTATCCCCAACCCTGAGCGCCGCCGCACTACAACACCCGACCGAATCCTGACTGTAGTCCCTTTCTCCTATTTTTCTTAGCTTCATCGGCTTTTTGCTTGGCTTCCTCGCGCTTTTTGATGCGCTCTTCAGATTGCTTGCGCCTCTCTTCCGCTTTCTTCTCACGGAGCACCTGTTGCTCCTGCCGTCGCTTCTCAGCTAGAGCCTTGCGATCTAGAACTGGTACGGGCGTCGGAGTCATTACCTGCTCTCGATAACGCTGCGGCACCTTGTTTACATTGTCTACAAAGTGAATATTACCTGACGAATCCATGTAACGAACCTGCTGCGCAGCACAAGGACGCGCATAGTTCGTTCCAACTACTAGACTCGCAACTACTACAAACAAAGCACACTGAATCTTCATAAAGTGATTACTTACGCGATAATAAAGTAACTAGTAGTTACCTCTAAGCTAAGGTCTCTCCACTCGGCTTAGACAAGCTAGAGTCTATCACAAATCCCTCTCTACGGCACCGAGAAGTTTGTAACACTTTAGCACTTTGCCAACGTATTGATTAAGACAGCAGTCCCGCCGGAACGCTATATCAAGCGTGCTGTGTTGGAATCGCCGATAATCTTCACGGGTGCGAACGCGGCTGGACAGAGTCCAGCCCTCCAGGTTGCGGGGCTTGCTGCGTAGTTACTTAAGTTTTAAGCTTAATCCTCTCCGCGAATCAGAAGCCGTAGAAGCTTTCTGGCTAATGAAATAGGCATCCGCCCCTCTGCCGCAATCTCCTCTGCAGGCGCACCAGCCACTGCTTCAACGGTCCGAAAGCGCCGCAGCAACCTCTGACGCATCTCTGGCGATACGCCAGGGATAGCGTCTAACCTAGTCTTAAAGACCCGCTTTGAACGCCTCTCTCTATGGAAGGTTATTACAAACCGGTGCACCTCATCTCGAATGCGACTGAGAAACCTGGTTAGCGGTGCTGCTTCATCAAGTAAAATCGGCTCCTCTCTCCCGGGCACATAAAGCCGCTCCGGCTTGCGAGTAACATCAGCAGCCTGTACCTCACTCTCAGTTCGCATCTTAGCCAACGCCACGATTTCAACCGCCACTCCGAGCTCATCTCGTGCTTGTAGCGCCATTGACAACTGCCCGGCACCACCGTCGATAACGAGTAGATCAGGCAGAGTGTTCTCTGTTGCTCCACGCTTAAGACGCCGCGAAACAACCTCGTAGATCGAGGCAAAGTCATTTGGCGATTCATAGTGAGCCAGATTGTATCGCCTATATGAGCCCTTATCAGCGACTCCATCAAAGAATGCGACTACTGCTCCAACGGTATCTGAGCCCTGAAAATTCGATATATCGACGCACTCAACACGCCGTGGGCTCTGTCTCAGTCCTATCGTTTGACGAAGTGCCTCCGCCACTACATCCCACTCTGATTCCTTGGTCCTCGAGCCCATATGCGCATGGCGCGCATTCAACTCCGCCATTGTGATCAGTCGTGCTTTTGATCCACGTTGGGCGTAGACCACTGAGACCTTGGCGCCACGGCGACTCGCTAAGCCTGCCTCCAACACCGAGGCGTTTGCCATATCAAACGGAACTAATATCTCACACGGGATCTCACGCCCGCCTTCGTAGAACTGCTGTATTATTGCCTCAAGGAGATCCTCATCTGAAACCTGAACATCTTCCAAGATAAACGGTTTACTTTCAGTAATCCTACCGTTTCTGACTAGTAACACACACAGAGCAGCCGAGGTTCCATCTCGTACTATCCCAAAAACATCACGATTCTCGCCGCGGAAGGTAATTAGTGAGTGCCCAGCCTGAAAACTCTCAAGCACACTAATTCGATCACGCCACGCTGCTGCCTCCTCAAAACGGAGATCCTCAGCCGCGCCCTCCATCCTAGCGGTCATCTTTTTTATTGTGCCTGCTGTCTTACCCTCAATAATGCCCACAGCCTGCTTGAGCAGGTCGCGATATTCCTCGTGCTTTACCGGCAAGCAGCATGGCGCACAACAACGCTTAATCTGATACTCTAAACACGGACGCTGCCGATTATAGAGCACCGAATCCGAGCAGGTTCTTAGAGGAATAACCTTGCGGATTACCTCAAGGAGATTTCTCAACTCGCCACTAAACGCAAAGGGGCCATAGTACGTAGCACCGTCGTTTTCGGTGCGACGTACGAGCTCTAAGCGCGGCCACTCGCTCCTTTCATCAATCCGAATTGAGAGGTAGTTCTTGTCATCCTTAAGACGGATATTATAGCGCGGCTTATACTTGCCAATTAAATCGCGCTCCAGCAGAAACGCCTGCTCCTCGGTTTGCGTGACAATAGTTTCAAATGTTGCAACCCTACGAAGTAGAAACTCGATCTGGTACCGGCCATCTCCACCTGTAAAGTAGGTCTTTAGGCGACTCTTAAGGTTTTTAGCCTTACCGACGTATATCACAGTCTGCGAAGAGTCCCGCATAAGATACACGCCCGGCTCTACTGGGGCGTTGAGAGCCTGGAGTCTTAGCACTTCAATCGTGTCATCACCCCCTTGGCCGCTCATAGTCCCGTGACCTTACTGTCAGGCGCTTGATGTGGCTGACCCTGCAGATGATGGTTTCGAATGGCGCGCTCTATATGCACATAAAACGCATCCGAGGGCACAACGTGGGCAACCACAGAAAGCACAGCCAGCTTCGCTCGCACTCGCTCCGAGAGAGATCTCAATTTAACCGCATCTTTCGCGGTACACACAAAGAGACACTCCGGTTCGCGTGACATTAGAGACGCGACATCCTCCTCACTGAACACGTGGTGATCGGGAAACTCAAAACGTTGGGCGATATCAAAACCCAGAGACTCTAACGAGCGAAAGAAGCCTTCAGGATTCGCAATACCTGCAATAGCACATACGCGCTGCGGCGCGACCGCACCATTTGTAGCGACTAACTGCACTGCGGCTGGGGCGAGAAATGAGCGGTACACTTCGGCTGTATCGGGTAACAGTTCTTGTAATTTAGGTTCAAGCTCCGGGAGCCTTCCGGGCTGCTGAACCGAGCGGTACGAAAGCACTATCATCTGCGCACGCCGCAACGCACGATCGCGGTGCTCGCGAAAAAGGCCGGTGGGAAGAAGCTTTCCCGCCACAAAATCCTCCACCGCTCTCGGCGCGCCAATGAATACGGACACTATATCGAGGGTTCGTGCAAGCGCTCGATGTTGGAAGCCATCGTCTAAAATAACAACGTCAATCGATTTATCTTGTTCGATTAACCGCACTCCCTCAACCCGTTTGCGAGCAACAAAAACAGGCACCCCCGCTTCTGCCATCAGAATAGCCTCATCACCCACATCTCGAAACGAATCAGTCGGGCCTACCCGGTGCGGTCCACGAGTTGTTCCACCGTACCCGCGCGAGAGGATCGCCGGAGAATAGCCGCGTTTATGCAATTCATACGCAAGCGCGAGGCATAGCGGCGTCTTGCCATTACCTCCTGCGGTCACATTGCCGATACTCACCACGGGCAGAGCGCTGCGATATGCCTTGAGCGTGCCGCTGTCATACAACTTGCCCCGAAGCGCTACGATCGCGCCGTACACAAGTGCTAGTAGTTGCTTTACAGCTGCCATCGTTCATCGGTCCTTAAATCTTGTTACGAGATCTGATCTGCTCTTCACTTATCCGGATCACATCCAGAACCCTCTGGGTGGCTCCGGCGTACGAGGCGTACGCCAGGTACCCTGCCTGGCCTACCTCACGCAGACTCGGATCTCCGTTGCCGAGCCGCCGCAGCACCGCCAAAACCGCATCGGCATCACGTACCTCAATGATACCACCCTCATCGCGCATCCGCGACACCGTTGACCGGATTACGGAAGTATGCGGCCCAACGACAACGGGCACCCGATACATGGCTGGTTCCAGCGGGTTGTGCCCCCCAATATCAACAAGGGTAGCCCCAACAAATGCGAGGTCACTCGCCGCATAGGCCTGCTCCAGAAGCCCCATCGTGTCGAGCAGTACTACCTCGTGCGACACCCCGACGTCAGAAATCCCCGAACTCCATCGAACAGCGTTACGCTCAAGCCGTCCAATAGCCTCCCAAAAGAGATCGAATTTCTCTGCATGGCGCGGGGCAACCACAAGTCGGAGATCCACACCCGCCGCCCATGCCCGTTTGAGCGCCTCAAACCAGATCAGCTCCTCGCCCTCTCGTAGGCTCCCCAACACAAGGATCGGCGTGCGTCGATCGATTCCTGGAAAAAACTTCTGGCGCATACTCTCTCGTTCATCAATGGAAGCAAACCGAGGGGTTGTATCGTATTTCGTGTGCCCTGTGATGTGCACCGTATGCGCCTCTGCCCCCAGGGCGAGAAAACGTTGACGCTGCTCCTCGTCAGGAACCGATATACTCGTGCATCGTTGCACAAGTAGCGCAAAGAAAGCTCGGAAAGCGCGGTACCAGCCGAAGGTATAGTCTGAAACTCGACCGTTAATGATGTGCATCGGTCGCCCAGTCGCGTAAGCCTCACTGAGTAATGTTGGCCATAGCTCAGTCTCTGCTATCACCAGACGCTGATACTCAAGAGCTGCTACAGCCCTCCGAACGCATACTGGGGCATCGATCGGCAGAAGCCGCACGGCATCAACACAGGTCGCACCCCGATCAAGTCCCGTTGGAGAGGTCGCCGTAAGAAGAATGCGCTCATCGGGACTGGCGGCTCTGATCCCCGCGATGAAAGGAACCAATCCCTGCACTTCACCGACAGAAGCTCCATGCAACCACCATCCAACTGAGTCAACCGGCGCCCAACCACCAAAGCGCTCGGCGATACGCCTTCGGCCACGCTTTGACACGAGCAATCCGGCTCCTACGAGAGGCAGCGCCGCTGATACCCCATAGCCGTAGAGCCTATGTAGCAGACCAATACTCATCTGCTCTCCTGGTTATCTCATTCAGGGCGTTTTGAATCTTAAGCCTAGCCTGCTCTAGGTCCTCGCCAGCCGCAACCGACACCCCCTCTCCAGCCATAAAGACGCCGCGGGAAAAAGGCTGCGGAATAAGCATGCCATCCCAGGAGCGCAGCGTCCAAGAACGGCTGGTTGAGTATGCGCAGGGCACAACAACGCACCCCGTTTTCGCTGCCGCGACAACGAGCCCCTCCTTGACCTCATAGCGGGGCCCCCGTGGGCCATCAGGTGTAAAGCCCATATCAGATCCGGCGCGACCACGCCGCATGAGCTCAAGCAGGGCCTTTAGACCACCCCGACTCGATGAGCCGGCCACCGACCGGATCCCCAACACGCGAATAGCCCAGGCGATAATCCTGCCGTCACCGTGCTGACTGATCAGCATGTATGCCGGCGCTGGGCGTCCTCCTCTATGGTACATGTAGAGCTTAGGCATCATCACGATACGATTGTGCCAGAAAGCGATAATAACACTGTCAGAACGATCAAAAACGTCCGCTGGGACTATATGGGTCCAGCGAATCAGACGGAACAGAACAGAAATCACCGCCGCCGATAAAACGCCGACCAAAAAAAGCTTTACTGATGAGATAGTCTCACGCACCCTCATAGTCGCTAAGACTACCTTACTAGGCCCCAGGGAGGCGAGGCTAAATTCCGTGTTAGCCGTGAGATCCGAAGTAACTAAGGACCTTACACTCGGCTAGATTCGATACAATTTAACTACTCAGCAAATTATGCTGCAATAACGTCAGCGACGATCTTAAAATCCGGTGAGTAATTTCGATACAATCTATCGTCGCTAGCGCTAACGCCGACAAGTTGAACAGCGTGCCTGCACAGTCCAGGCCCGTGTGCCGCCCACTACCCGCGAGTTTAATATATACGTACCATGCTCGTGCGGCAGGAGCTCCTTTGGGCCTTTAAGAGCGTACGCCACTCCTCCTGCTTGTTGGATGTAGACTTGAATCCCTTTGGCACTCACTGAGCCCACGTTGGCAACTTCAACATTGGCATGGCGTAGCTCTACTCCTCCACGCAACGTTCTCTGTACTACCACCGGCTGTTGGGCGCGTAAGCGTGTTTCAGTCGTAAAGATCTGGGTTCCTGCGCCTGGAGTCACCTTACCTAGCTTAGTGGTTGCTCCGGAAGATGCCCGCGGAACTGCGAAACTAGACAGCGTCAACGATGAAAACGCTAAAAGAGTGGTAAACAGGGTCACGAGGGTCATAATAAGTGGCATACCCCAGTATTATCGAACATTGGGGATTAAAAGTTGCGGTAACTACTCAGCAAATTCTGCCGCAATAACGTTAGCCCCTATTAAGGGGCGAAAAAAAGCACCGCCGACCAGGGGGTGGCAAGAAAAAGGACCCGCCAAAATCACCTCATTTAGCGACGAAATTGCAGCGAAGATCTTAAAATCCGGTGAGTAGCTAAAAGTTGCGCGCAGTCGGATACTGCAATCCGTGCAAACGAGCATATTCACCACCTCTGGCGAGGAGTTCTTCGTGGCTACCTTGTTCAACGATAGCCCCATCACTCATTACCACTATCAGATCGGCCTCGCGGATAGTCGAGAGCCTGTGAGCGATAACAAGCGTTGTACGGCCCTTGACGAGGTCCTCTACCGCCATCTGCACTTCGCGCTCAGCTCGCGTGTCAAGCGACGCCGTAGCCTCGTCAAGAATCAGTATCGGCGCATCCTTGAGGATCGCTCGCTCAATCGCCAAGCGTTGGCGTTCACCGAGGTAGACCTTAAAGCACTTGAGCAGGCCTTTGCTCAAGAGGGTACTCG
>JBBALZ010000021.1:0-25524 GCA_040402735.1 Bdellovibrionota bacterium | reverse complement strand
AACTGCCACCACGGTTCAGCTACTTATAAAAAGGCGATCGATTTGCCTACTCATCTCCTGGACCTTGCGTTTGCCGATTTTGAGCTCCCGGCAGACCCGGTTTACACCGACTCCCTGAAGTAGCTTCTCAACGACCTGACGTTACGTGTCTACCTATCGCGTATAGAGGAACCACCTCAACCTTCACACTCTTTTCACCAACCTGTGTTGATATCGTCGAGAAATTTTCCAATGAAGTTCTTATGGCATGTCGACCACTCTTCTCGGAGAGAAAGCGGTAGAGACTCTGCATCTGGCCCTTAATGCCCGCCTTTACCTCAAGTGGAATAATAACAGGACCTCGTTGCACCACATAGTCTACCTCTGCGGAGCTTGAAGGCGCCTCTCTATGCCAGTAAAAGAGTCCGCATCTGATATGAGGAGGAGCGTTTACAATTAATTCAAGGCCGCACACGATCTCGGCGAACGCTGCCCTATTAGAGAATGAAACCGCGTCGTCTAGGAGCAGATCAGAAAGTGGCAGTCCCAGCAGACGATTGTATATCCCCAAATCGAAGGGGATGCTTTTGAAGCTTTTTGGATTTACCTCTGCTCCCAGGGGCAGCGCATTTGCAGAGCTACGAGCAATTTTGTAAATCAATCCTGCCTGAGACAAGAGATCAACTGCTTGATCGTAACCCGAGAGCTTCGCGCCTGGGTTGATTCGGGAGTAGACGAACTTACCTCCAGCTTGCTGAGCAACAGACCGGAGAGTCGCTCTCAGCTTATCTGACGTGATACGGGTCCCATACTTCGCAAAATCGTCCTCGTATCCAAGCACCAACTCCTCTAACAGTGGAAGACACTCCTGCAGATCTCGAGTGTCGCAGTATCTCTGCACTACTTTTGGCAAACCTCCAATCATGCAGTAGAGCTTCATGAGATCCAAAGCTTTGCGATGAAACACAACATCAAGTGGGCTCTCCAGTGAGGCTTGACGCAACGCCCGGCCGAACCCATCCCCCGCGAGGGCCTGCGCGAACTCCTCAAACGATAGAGGATACATGAAAAGCGACTCAATCCTGCCAACTCCGTAGGACGGAAGAGCTTTAAGCGCAAACTCAAGAAGCGAGCCGGCTGCGACAACGTGCAGCTCGGGAAGCTGCTCATAAAAAAATCGCAATGCCGTTAACGCCTCAGGGCATTCCTGTATCTCATCGAAAAACAGGAGCGTCTCACCTGGAGAGATAGAAGCGCTACAGTATATAGAAAGCTTCTCGATTAGACCTCTCGGTGAAAGGTTCCCTTCTCGAAAGAAGGCTTTAACCTCGGGCGTTTCTAAAAAATTAATCTCGACAAACGATCTGAAGCTACTAAGCGCAAACTCCCGAACAGACGAAGTTTTGCCAACCTGTCTGGCGCCTCGTAATAGCAAGACTCGCCTATCGTGAGCATTCCTCCACCTCTCTAGCGTGGCAGCGATTTTTCTTTTAAGCATTTCAACATATTACACGACACCCAAGAAAAATACAAGGCAATTTTGGTTCTCTACTCGGAATTTATAGCACCTGAAAACAGGGCTTGCTAGGAAAAAATAGGACATTTGACCCTCGATTCTCTCAAGGCGGCATGGTCCGGCGCTGACTCGTGTGGCTACAAAAGCACGGACTCCTCTCGTCATCAGAGCGTATGACCGTAGGATTAATCAGGCCGGAGAGTTCGTCTTTGGCGGATTTGTGAATGTCGAACTTACTGAATCGATCGCAACCCGGAGAAGTTTGGCAGCGCAGGCAATCCGCTCGTGTGAGATCGGGGCGTTTCGGGATGTTATGTTTCTCGACCAACAAGAAGAAGGGTGCTATCCAAAAGCTCCGCTATTAATTCTCGCCCTACCAAAAATTATACGCCACCCCAACCACAAACGATCGTCCTTCAAGAATTGGGCTCTCTAATCCGACGCTCTGATCGTAGGTAAAGTTGCGATCGAGGATGTTATCAACCCTCGCAAAGATCCGCCCACGTTGCTCTGCAAATCGATACGAGACCCCAGTATCAAAAAGCCAGAAGCCCTTAGGATCATCCATATACGCCGCACTCTGGTCGCGGTAGGTCGCCTGTAACCCCAACGAGAGGTGCTTGCCAAAGAAATGTTTATACCCGAATCGGTGCCTCTGTGTCTGCACATCAAGCCCAGAATCGGCGCCAGTGTCGTGATACCAATTATTAAGCGTCTCACTTGTAAGAACAGACTGCGATGAGATAACGGCTGATACGTACCCGCGAAGGATATCGGACTCTGCGTGCGAGTCAAAAAATCCAAAAGAGCTAGGATCAAGGGAAGATATCTCTCTTCCGTCAAACAACGCCCGGTCTCTTACATCACCAAACGACTCGCGAATATTACGCCGCGTGTACTGCGCGCCTGCATAGAGTCGGTTTGAATCCTTAACATCAACTCCAAAACCGAGGTTTCTGCTGTAGGCTCCAGAGATATCGTTAAAGCGCTGATTAATTCCACCAATAAGAGTCGGCTCAAGGCTTGTCAGATCCTCAAGCACCGGCTTTCTACTTAGCGACTCAAAGTACGCAGCTCGCGTTGTCAGCCACTTTGTCGGGGTAAGAACAAGTCCTACCTTAGGCGTTACCGCTGTCTCTAGGTTCTCACCACTCTTAAACGGCGGCACCTCTGTAAGGTCCTGTTGTACTGATGTTGCTGCAAGTCCTAAGGTAAGGTTGGCTTTTCTTGGAACTTTCAGCGAAAGATACTCATACGCCTGTCCAGAGGTCAGCGAGCCTGCACTACTGCTCCGTATGTCTCCTTCTACTGGATAATCCGGCTCATCTGAAAATCCGTATGCCGGAGATAGCTCACGTCTGCTTGTATCTGCATAAAGCGCCTCTGCTCCAGCGACCGAATCAAGGTACTTTGAATTAAACAGGAGCTGTGAGGATATACTGTTACGCTGAATCCGATCGCGTGTGGCCTGGAGCATGTCGATAGTAGCTGGTACTGCCTCCTCCTGTCCTGCGACCTGCACTGCGGCCTCACGTTGCGTATCAAACGAGGTCAAGTCGCGATCTCGACCTATCTCCGCCTGTGTTAACCACCTAAGCGATGACGAGATCCGCTTATTGTACCCCAAGCGCAACGTTCCGATATGCACATCCTCTGAGTAGTCACTATCTCTTGGGCCCTCAACATTGGTCATAGTAAACTTACCATCGACGATGAAACGATCATCAACGGTTGGTTCATACTGTACCGCGGCTCTAAATGTGTTAGCTCCCGAGAAGGCCTTGTGGTGCGAGCCTGACATATAGTACGGCTGATAGCTTGCCAGGTAACCCCAATCCTCACTCTTCCCCGATGCCACATACTCCCCGCCTATCTGATCACGATTGCTGTTCCACTCTAGTCGCGCTCCCTGACGGGTCTCCTTCTTATCGAACATCGCATTGTAATCGCCAAAGGAAGGCTGTTCGCCGATGCTGTTAAAGAGGTTAAAGCTAAGCGGTGACATCAGATCAGCAATACGCTTCTCAGAGAGGTTTGCCTCGGCATCCAGAATTGAGGAGTACGACTCGGCAAGCAACCTGTGCGCCGAGAAATTTCCATAATCCTCGGTGAGCGACTTAATTGCTTCGATTCGAGCCGCATCACCGAATCCAAGCTCAGTAAATACCCGCGAGAGCCCTGCGCTACGCACCGCGGTGTCGCGATCCAGTAAGAGGCTTGAGCGGTACACCGCCCGGCCATCGTTTAGCTCTATCGAGCGCTCGACATCTCTAAGAGCCTGTATCGGCTGATTGTTTGCTACCCGCGAGTAGGACCGATAGAGATACGGCGAGGGATCGTTTGGGTCGAGCGCTATAGCTGCTTGAAACTCTTCGAGCGATTTAGCTGTGTTTTCATCTTCAAAGAAAAGCTTACCGAGGTACGACCGGTATACTGCGCTAGTTGGATCGAGTTGAATAGCTTGTGACAGCAACGCTGATGCGCTCGAGTAGTCGCGGTCTTTAGCCTTAATAAGCGCCTGGCCAAGATAAGGCAACGATTGTGAGCTATCGAGCTTGAGCGCTTCTTCGAATCGCGTAGCTGCTATCTCGTACTCCTTACGCTCCAACGCCGCGAATCCCGCGAGCGTGGCGCTCATCCCCGTTGCTCCAAACTTCTCATTACGCGCTGTAAGGACCCTCTTTGCGGCTTTGGCGTTATCTGTTGAGAGTAAGAGTTCGGCCTCCCTGTCCATAAGATCTGGGATCTCTGGATTACGCTCTCTTAACGCCTGAACCTCCTTAAGAGCCTGATCAACATCTCCGCCACTCTGAGCAACGTACGATCCAAGCAGACCAACGTTTACAAGATCACTATCTGCCGAACGAGCCACCTCGAGGCGCTTCTTGGCCTGGCTTGCATCGCCACTAACAATTGCGTCGTAGCCACGCAGCGCCTCACGTATCGCCGCTGAGCGTTTATCTATAGCCTCTGGAAGGGTATCAAGTACCGATCGAGCTGCCGCTGCATCACCTACGCGCCATAGAGCGATTGCCTGGAGCAGCTTTCCATGAGCAGATTGGCGAAACGCCGTCGACTCTCCTTGTAGCGCTGCAAGCATAGTTTGATTCTTGCTTGTTCGCTCAATCACCCGCTCTGTCGCTGCCTGACACTCAGTGCCGCATAACGTGTCAGCACCTCCCAGGAGGTCCGCTCGAGTAGCGATAAACGGAAAGCGGATCATCCACTGCACTGAATCGGCGGGCCGCACCAGAATTGAACGCTCAAGCGCTGCGCCCTTTCGAGCGCTAACACGCTCACCGATCGAAAGGTTTAATGAACCACGGTCATTACTGGCTTTAACCGCGCCATGCAGAACATCAATAGTTGTCTCTTTATCTGCTACATCAACTACTAGCTCTGTGCCGTAAATAGCAGCGTTTACCATCTGAGTTCGAATTTCAGGCTCGTTGGTTGCTCCACGTGAGAAGAAGAATGCGCGTCCTTGAGATTGAGAAACTACCGGCTTTCCATTCGGTCGCACATCACTAAAGGTTATCGCTGAGAGCCTGCCGAGCCTAACAAGCGTTCCATCAACAAACTTAAAAGCCACTGCTCCATCCGAGCCGGTGCGAACGGTATCTCCGACTCGAAAGCTGCTGCCTACACGCACATCCTTCCATCCAGATTCTCCCGCCCGACGAAAAGTCACCGAGCCTTCTACTGAATAGGGCGCTGCTACCACTGTGGTGACTTTTTCTGCCTGTGCCGCGGCAGTTGCTCCACCGCCTAAAACACCGATGAGTGAGACCACACATGCTAGGAAGCGCACTATAATCGCCGCTGGCTTATCAGTATCCCTGGAGCGGGCTCGAAAAAGCGGGTAGGAGGTCTGTTTCATAAGCTTCTCTTCTACGTGGGCCATAGTCTTTTCAGGCTGTTATAGGCGTTTTGAGATCTTTTCTGAGTATTACTACACCTATGATTCCATAAGAAAGATGCTCTGAGGGCCATAAAAAAACCGCCGAAAAGTAAAAAAATACGAATTTTTCTGACGATCCTGCCGATGACTTCCCTTGGAGAGGGAAAATACAATGGTTCAAGGTCAAACTTCACCGAGCGGAGCATATCTTTCACCAGGGGCGGTAGTTGCCAGTCGCTACAAGATTATTCGCACTCTAGGTGCCGGTGGCATGGCCTCTGTGTACCTCGCTGAAGATATGGTACTTGGGGAAACCACGGTCGCCCTAAAAATCCTTAAACAATCCGGCCCGATTAGCGATAGCTCGGCTGAACGCTTCTTGAGAGAGGTGCGACTGACCCACCGCATTAACCACGAGAATGTGGTGCGAACCTTTGACTTTGGCCAAGAAGGGTCGATGCGCTTCTACACCATGGAGTACCTGAGCGGAAAAACATTATCGTCGCTCATGGAAGATCAGGTGCTGCCGATCTCAACTATCCTACGCATCGCTTTGCAGATCTGCCGGGGAATCGCTGCTATTCATAGCGTAGGGGTCATTCATAGAGATCTTAAACCCGATAACATCATGGTAGTCGATTCAATGCGGGTAAAGATAACCGACTTCGGTGTTGCCCGCGGAGATGTTTCAAAGCTCACCGGAGGAGCAGAGCAGATCCTTGGAACGATCGCCTACCTAGCGCCTGAATCTCTTATTGGTGAAAAGGTTACGCCGGCTGTTGATTATTACGCCTTCGGTTCAATTATCTACGAGCTACTTACTGGACATCTACCGATTGAGGACAATATCCCTGCGCGGCTAATCATGCGCAAAGTTGAGGAGCGCCCCCCTGATCCACGCAAATATCGCGACGATATTCCGCCCTGGCTCGCTGAATCGGTACTTGGACTACTCACACCAAATCCTCAGCAACGGATGCAGTCGGTCCGCTCATTCGTTCAGAACCTGGCAACACATGCGCCGAGCAGTGAAGCTCTAGATGTTGTTACGGCAACCGTGGGCGTGAGCATCTCAGAGTTGCCAACTACCGCCTTTAGCAAGCTACCCTTTATTGGAGTCCTGTCGTATCTGCGAATTCGCCCACTGTCTCTACGCGAGTTAGTGTTTGCTATAACTCTTGCTTGCGCTGTTACTGCGGCATGTCTCTCAACACCGGGGAGATTTGCCGATCGAGTCAATCTAGATGGATTATTCATCGCTCGCGGCGCTCGCGCGCCCGCTAAAGATCTGGTCATGGTGGCGATTGATGAACAGAGCTACCTAAGCCTTGATATACCTATGGCGACAGCTTGGCCACGAAATCTTCACGTAAAACTGATTGAAAAGCTGCTGCGAGCCGGAGCAAAGAGAGTTGTATTTGATATCCTATTTGTAAATAGTTCAGATGACCCGGCAGCTGATGTGGCCTTTGCTGAGGCTCTCGGTAAGATGCCAAGCATTCTCGGAGCGAGCGTAGGTTTTACTCAGCAGGCGACTCTCAACGGCTCATTCTTCCTTGAGCAGGTTATCCGACCAGCGCCGATGTTCGAAGAACGCTCTGCTGGCCTAGGAGTTATCGGCATGCCGCTAGAGAGCGGTCGAATAATGCGTTTTCTCACCGAACGCTCGGCGATGTTCCCAGAGGGACGTCCCATCGCCGAGATGGCCATAGGAGCGGCCGAAGGGGGAGCATACGAGACTCCCGGACCCCGCGACCTAATTAACTTTTACGGCCCTGCGCCAACTGTTCCGCGTTTTTCATATCACGATGTGATATCTGATGAAGATCGCATACCGACGGAGGCGTTTAAGGATAAGATTGTTTTTGTTGGGCTAACCTTGCAGAGCCGAACTGGCCCATCGCAACGCGAGTCGTTTAAGACTCCGTATGACGAAGGTATGTTCGGAACCGAGATTCATGCTACCGCAGCGTCGAATCTACTAAACAAAGATTGGATTCGAAGGCTCTCTCCAACAGGGGATGCGCTCATTATTATCTCTTTGGCCGCATTTGCGACGTTTCTAGTAGCATCATTTGGAGGTGTAGCTGGAATTCTTGCCCCTCTGAGCCTGGTAGGTGCTGCGGGTCTCTGCCAACTGTTCCTATTCTCTGTCGGAACGTACGTTCCAGTGCTCGCTCCGATCTTACTGGGCTTTCTGGCTGGTTTGGTAATTAGGCTCCTTATAGCCCCTAGCTTTGGCCTTGGGCAGAGGCGGTGGTAGCTAGCACTTCTCACTCGAGCTGCACACTTTATTACCTTTCATCGCTCGTAAATACTGTATAACCGCTTGTATCTGCTCTGCGCCTAACCATGCAAAGCTGGGCATGCGTGAGCCCCAACGAAAAGAGCGCGGTTCTTTAATAAACTCTTGCAAATTATCGTGCGACCAGTACTCAGTAACGTTTTTGGGGACGTTCAGTTCTGGACCAAGGCTCCCTCCAACTTTATTAATTGAGTGGCACTTTGAGCACTGCTCACGGAAGATTCCAAGCCCCTTTAGTATCTCTGGAGAGCTACTGCCGTGAGGGATGTATGCTTGCGGCACCCCTGGCTCTGCTACCTCAAGTTCGACGACAGACCAAGGCCTTGGCAAATGATCAGAGTCGCTAAACTCACCTTCCCACACCAATACAAAAGGGCCTGGATTAAACGTTAGCCGCCCCTGCGTAGCCTCTGGAAATGATATCTCTTGCTTTGTGTTTAGCACCCTAAAGGCTAGGGCTCCAACTCTCTTTGTGTTAATCAGATCTTTAGCTTTGACTGTCAGCCGATACCCATCTGAGGCGATAAAGGTAATAACGGCTACACTAGGGTCGATGCTAGCTCGTTTGGCAAACCAATTTACAAAAGCGGCTATCTCGTATCCTTGGTAGCTCTGGGCGTTTTTGTATAGGAGGTCTTGTGTTGTGTGTAGCGTTATTATCGGAAGGTCTACAAAGCTCTGCCTAACTTTGGAATCGTTTAGATTAAGCGAGCGTAGGCCAGTATTATTTTCTTCTGGTACACCCTCTGCATAGCAACTCGCTATCTGGCCGATATCTATCAAGCTCACTGCCACTAAACACGCCGCTGTTACTGCAATAATTACCGGCGCGCATATTGCTCTGGGCCGGAAGATGCCAAGCAATAATCGACCAAAGAGGATAGATTTATAGATATTCACCAACGATTTTATGATCTTCAATGAACTAAAAATGCGCTCAGTGGCTCTAACTAGTTCGACTACTTCTTCTTTGCGTTGACCTTATTGGCCTTCTTGTTACGCTTTTTAAGAAGCTTTGCATCTCGAGCGTCTCGGCGCGCCCAGGTAATCTTGGTTGGTGATGGCATGGTACTACTCTCTCCTAGGTTTAAGAAATCTTTAAAGATCAAAAACAGATGATCCAAAAGCTAAAAGCCTACTAAAACTGAGTGCCCAAGGTCAACCTTGGCTGAGAGCATTGCAATTTTTCCTCTATCTACTTGAAAAACCTGGCATTTCAGCAACACTTTAGCAGTTTAGCGAGGAGTTCATAAGAAACAGCAGCCCCGCAGGGGCTAACCACTGCAGCGGAATTAATTCCCGTCCCGGCAGGGTGGGAATCCTGAGCCTAGAGCATTAATCCAAACACAGCATCTACCAAAAGTAGAGACTGTAATTCCAAAACTTGAAAGACCACTTCCAGATTCGAGTGAACTTTTCGTAGGGCTCAAGCCTCTGCTATTTTCAGCTGAGTCTTCCAGTTGTCAAAAAACTTCTGACCACTAAGAACGGCGAGGGAGGGAAGGAGAGGTGAATCACAACCTTAAAGGTAACTACTCACCAAAAAAGGCACGCCGACTTTGGGGGTGGCAAGAAACACGAACCGCCAAAGTCACCTCATTTAGCGACGACTTTGCAGCGACAATCCTAAAATCCGGTGAGTAGTTGCCTTTAATTTATTTGAATACTAATTGGAGGATTCGCTTGGTCTATTAATAACTAACCTATTCTGCGACGCACTTGCCAAAACACTAACCTGGCCTGGATACACTGTGAGACCACCTTCTTGCTTCGATAGCCGACCAAATAAACTCCAATTGTTTGGTTGTCCAGAATCTAAGACAGCGAAAAACTTTCCTGTCATCTCTAATTGACCAGTTAAATGAGCTAGGGAATCCTCTAGGTGAGGCGCATCCGGTATTTCCACAAGAACTGCTGCATTATTGAAATCGTTGTAATTCAACTTATCAACACCTTCGAGCGCTCTTGTTGTCAATCTACTAGAAAAAAACAGCACATAGTTTGTGTTTTTTTTATTAAAGTCACGAAGTAAAGCAATATCTCCTGGATTCTTACAATAAACGATCTTTGTGCAATTTTTATTGCCTGTTCCTGTGACCGAGAATCCAAAGAAGATAGTTTCTCCCTCGACATTGAAATCTAAAACATCTGCTCTCTTGTTTATATCAGCAATCTGAGTAATCCAGTATTTTGGTTCATTATCTTCTATTGTCATGACCCACTCAAAGTATTGTGGATTGCCGATTTGTTTTTCCAAATTTTCAATCATTTCAAAAAACGAAGTAAGATTAATTTTTTTAAAATCCTGTCCCAAGTCGCCTTCAAAACTAATGGTTGCGTATTCAGCAGGACTATCTCCGCTCCGATTTGCTTTGGGAATAATCGCTTTGCCATAATAATTAGTCGGCGGCTCTAAATTACGCTGATCCCTTGGCACCAAAACAGAACCCCTCTTTGGCATACCACAAAGCGCTTCAATGCTAATAGCACATTCACCTTCAATATAAGCATATAATGCACCATTATATGCCGTGATTGCCTCCTTTGTAATTATCTCTCCTTCTCTGTTGTCGACGCCGCCTCCAAGACCTACAACTACGTTAATGTAAGCTCCTCCTCTTGACGTTGATGTATATCCGAACCCCGAAAGAACCGGACCAAAGAGATTGCGGTTTAGTGTTTGTCCAATAATCGGTTCTACAATTACACCAAACCCCTCGCCTGTATTGGCATCCCGCCTAAATGCGATAGCCGCTTCAGAAAAATAGCTAGCAACTACACGTTTAAGAGAGTCATTTAACTGATTAACTTCACTATCACAGAATTCACTTCTGTATGTTCCTGTCCCTCTAGCGTCTCCTTCCGCTGAAGATCTAACTGCAAGAGGGCTTGAGCTAAAAAGATCGCAAATTTTTTTAAGCGTGACACGGTGAGTGTCTGTTATGCTTCCTTCCTGAATTTGCTTCGGCGATACTCTGCCTGCTGCTGCAGCATCCAATGTTTTCCCCAAATTATTTTGATTTAAAAATTCATTTAAGAATTGCTCAGCAATAATTATCCGCGTTGGTGTATGAAAACCTAAATTACGTAATATAACTGTTTTATCCCGCAATTGACGCGCTTTCTCACCTATGTTCCCTTGACCGATGATCTCAATACCAGTTTCAGTATTAAGTGTTCCTCCACCATCTGGAAAGCGCCGAGGTGTGTTCTTGGGGCTGGAATAACTCGTCATTAAAGCCTAAATTAACTTCTGAATACATTAAATAGGGCATCGCAATTCTGTTCTCTAAAAGGGGGCCAAAAATGCGCGGAACCGACTTCACTTAATGAGTTTATCGGTATTTAGCCGCGCATTTTTATCCCTATCAGGAATGCCAGTCCTTTCCAGTAAATAGCGGGAGAATTGCGACGCCCTATACATTAAAACATTTCTTGCCCTGCCTCATTGATCCCTGGCAGATAGTCCACTCCCCCAGCTACACATCCAAGTTCCTTATCTTTAGAGCATTATCCTCGATAAACTTACGCCTTGGCTCTACCTCATCGCCCATCAAAACGGTAAATATCTGGTCGGCGTCAATCGCATCGTCAATTGTCACCTGGAGCAACGTTCGCGCTGTTGGGTCCATCGTGGTCTCCCAGAGCTGCTCAGGGTTCATCTCGCCTAGCCCCTTGTAACGGGATATCGAGAGCCCTTTACGTCCACGAGCATCGATCCATTCTGCGACCTGCTCAATCGACTCCTTTTTCTCTAGCTCCTTGGAATCTCCGGAAGCGGTGATTGTGTACGGGGCCTCGCCTACTAGCTTGCGCGTATCGGCATAGACATTCCTCACCGCGGCGATCTTATCAGAGATCCAGAGTCGCCTCGTTACCGTAGTTGTCAATGTTGCCCCTCGGCGACGAGAGATTATCCTGAGCGCAACCTCGCTCTCATGGTCATCAATAATCTCTATCTTCGGCTCTATCGGGATACGCCTAGTAAGCGCCTGTTGTATCTCCGGTAGCGCTGCAGTAATCGCATCTCTCTTCCACGCCGTCTCATTAAACGCTATCCCTGACTCAGAGAGCGCTACGATAACTCGCTCGTCAATGCGCTCTTGCTGAATCTCTTCGAGCGATACCTGGATATCGCGAACACGTACGAGGAGATCCTTAATGGCGCCTGCCTGAGTCAACTTGTTGTCCTTGGCTTCTATCATCACACTGTCTACACCTGCTCCGATGATAATCTCTGTAAACTCCTTTTCACTCTTTACGTAACGCTCCATCTTGCCTTTTTTAAGCTTATACAGCGGCGGCTGCGCTATGTAGAGGTGGCCACGCGCGATTACGTCGTGCATCTGGCGGTAGAAAAATGTTAGCAGTAGCGTTCTAATGTGACTTCCATCAACATCAGCGTCGGTCATAATTACCACTTTGTGGTAGCGAAGCTTGCCGACGTCAAAATCGCCCGCACCGATTCCGGTGCCGAGCGCAGTGATTAACACCCGTATCTCTTCAAACGAGAGCATCTTATCAAAGCGCGCCTTTTCAACGTTTAAGATCTTTCCTTTAAGCGGTAATATAGCCTGATTCTTTTTATCGCGGCCCTGCTTAGCAGAACCACCTGCGGACTCTCCCTCGACTATGAATATCTCTGCTTCCTCAGGATTCTCGTTCTGACAGTCCGCAAGCTTTCCTGGGAGCCCTGTACTATCGAGCGCTCCCTTGCGCCGAACAAGCTCTCGCGCCTTACGAGCTGCTTCTCGTGCTCGCGCTGCATCGAGTGACTTGTTTACTATTGACTTGGCAATCGCTGGATTCTCCTCAAAAAACTTAGCTAAATGCTCGCCTACCATCTGCTCAACGAAGCCCTTAACCTCTGAGTTTCCAAGCTTTGATTTGGTCTGTCCTTCAAACTGTGGCTCGGGGATCTTTACGCTGATAACCGCAACTAATCCCTCTCGGGTATCATCGCCTTGAATGCCTTCATTGAAACCCTTTAAGAGGTCGTTTTTGTTGGCGTAGTTGTTTAATGTTCGGGTAAGCGCAGCTTTAAATCCGATTAAGTGCGTACCACCCTCTGGGGTGTTTATGTTGTTTGCGTAAGTGTAGATATTCTCTTGATACTCAGAGTTATACTGCAGCGCTACATCAACACTAATTCCGTCGCGTGCTGCTGAGACGTAGATAGGCTCTGGAAATATCGGTGTCTTTGCTTTGTTAATAAAAGAAACGAAGCTGCGAATTCCACCCTCAAAAAAGAACTCTTGCTCTTTATCACTACGCTCATCGATCAATGTAAAGTGTAGGCCTGCATTAAGGAAGGCTAACTCACGCACGCGGTGAGCCACGGTGTCGTAAGTAAATCCCTTTTGCTCTGTGAAGATTGTATGGTCTGGATAAAATGTTACCTTTGTTCCGGATCCTTCTGCTTCTCCGATTACTTTTAGTTCCGCAACTGGATCACCTCTACGAAACTCCATGCCGTGAATTTTACCGTTCTGCTTGACCTCTACCTTGAGCCACTCTGATAACGCATTGACCACCGACACACCAACGCCGTGGAGCCCACCAGATACCTTGTATGCCTCCTTCTCAAACTTTCCTCCGGCGTGCAGTTTTGTCATTACTACCTGCACTCCACTCACTCCCTCTGTGGGATGGATGCTTGTTGGGATGCCACGTCCGTTATCCTCTACGGATACCGAGCCGTTTGTGTGAAGGGTGAGGGTTATCTTTGTGCAAAAACCTGCCAGTGCTTCATCTACAGAATTATCGAGCACTTCCCAAACAAGATGGTGGTAACCACGATAAAATGTGTCACCGATGTACATCGCCGGACGCTTACGTACAGCTTCTAAACCTTCAAGGATCTTTATCTGGCCAGCATCGTAGACTAGATCTGCTGGTTGTGGGTTTGGGGCTGTAGTCATGCAAAACTCCGTGTTACGACCTTATCCGCAATATTGTAGGTTAGTTAGATACTTTTAGCAAAGAGGAAAGGTGGCTCTAGGGCATCGCAATTCTCTTCTCTAAAAGGGGGCCAAAAATGCACCGAAACTAGTGTTTTTTGCAGTCCTACGAGGCCAATCCTACCACCCCCTCTCGAACTTCAATAAGCTCAACTTTAGCCCGTCCTGGTTGTGATAATTCCTCTGCTGGCTTAGCTGTTCCGGTGATAAAGATCTGCCGCTCCTGTTGTGCTAGTGCCTGGAATAATTGTTTAGTTCTTTGGGCATCTAGCTCCGAGTCTACATCGTCTAAAATAACTATAGGCGACTCTCCAAGCCTCTCCTCTAAGAGCTCAATGACCCCCAGTTTTAGCGCCAAAACGATAGTTCTGGTCTGTCCTTGTGAGGCGTAAGCGCGACTATCAACCCCACCTAGCGTTATAGCGATATCGTCGCGGTGTGGGCCAAAAACACAGCTCCTTAAAGATATCTCGCGTGACGCTACTCTATCGAATTCCCGCCTTAGCTCTTCTGTGCTTAGGACGCTTTCATCTGGATTAAGCAAGTCTGACTCTAGGCTAATCATCAACGCTCCATCTGGTTGAGCAAAAGATGTGTGGAAAAGTGTTGATTTTTTTATTAGTCCTTCTAGAAACTTAACCCTGTTATCAACAATTTTTCCACCGTATTCAACAAGCAGCTCATTCCACGGGTATAGATCACGGGGAGTAACCGTTGGTGACTTTAGTAGAGCTGATTTGCTCTCTAGGGCTCTTTGGTAGGCCATAAGCAAACTTAAAAATGCCGGTTGGAGGTCTACTATGTGTCGATCTAAAAACTTCCTGCGGCCCGCTGGAGCCCCTTTAACCAGCGACAGGTCTACTGGAGAAAAGGCAACTACGCTGCACGATCCCATAAGGTCGGCCACCGACTGCAGCGCTGTTCCATTTATAAACGCCTCACGTTGGCCACTCCTCTGTCCAGCGGGCTTTGCGCCGCTTTTCTGACCTAGAGAGATAGTTATTCCGAGCTCTGCTTGACCGTTTTTAGTCTCTACCGTGCCGAAGACCGAAGCCTCTGACTTTCCCCACTGCACCAGCTCGGCTTGCGAATTAGTTCTAAAAGATCTTGAACCGGATAAGAGATAGAGCGCCTCTACGAGGTTAGTTTTTCCATTACCATTAGGCCCAGTTATGTACACAGGCCCATTTTTAAACTCTATAGTTTGATCGCTTAGGTTGCGATAGTTGTAGACCTTTAGTTTAGAAAGATACAAGGATAGTCTCTACTCTAATCTAAGTGGCATAACTATTCCGATAGCTGACTCATCTGCCTCTGCATACATCTTTCCCGGTCCGGTTTCTCCCGATAGCTCTAATATAAAAGGTTGGTTCTCACCTATAGTTGATAGTGCATCGATGATGTAGCGCGCATTAAATCCTACCGACATATCTCTTCCCTTGTACTGCACCTCTACTTCATCAAGCCCTTCTCCAACCTCTGGTGAAGAGCTCGATATGCGCACAAGGTTATTTAAGAAATCAAGCCGCACTCCTTTGTTCTTATCACTTACTACTAACGATACACGTTTTAAGGCATGCTCCATTTGCGAACTTAAGAAAGCAACTTTTACCCCTTCTGCTTTAGGTAAAACCTGCTCATAGTTTGGAAAGTCACTATCCACAAGTCGCGCTACCAATTTCCAATTAACACTCTCAACTACCAGAAAGCCATCGATAACATCGACCCCTACCTGAGCATCTCCTACAGTTTCTAGCGCTTTACGCACCTCAGAGAGCCCCTTTCGCGGAACGATTACGTTATCCCTCTCATTATCTTTGGTTTTACTCCCCTTTGGTACCAAACTGGTGAATTCAACCCCATCTAGCTCTCTGGTGATCAACGCTAATCGGTGTCCATCTGTTGCCACCATCCTGAGCGCTGTTTTTTTTCCTTCCCTTACAAGCTCTACGCATACACCGTTCATGTTGTAACGCCCCTCATCGAGCGATACTGCGTAGATGGTCTTGTTGATCATCTCGTTTAATGTTTTAGCTGAGATCTTGCACTTAGTTGGTAAGCTTAGGCCAGTAGGTACTGGATACTCCTCTGCACTTACTCCTACGATCTTGAGGTTAGAATTTCCCGCAATTACCTCAACCCGAGCTCTCTCTCCGACATTAATAGTTACATCACCTTCTGGAAGCTCTCTAACAAGCTCTCCTAACATCTTAGCAGAGATTGTTATTGCGCCCTTGATCTTAACCTTTGCTTTGGCTGATGCTACTGCGGTGACCTCTGCATCTGTTGCTGTTATCTGCAAAGTACCATCGTTTGCTGTTAAGAGCAGGTTTCCATAGATCGGCATCGTTGATTTCTTCTCTGCTATGGCGAGAGTTATGTGAAGTAATTTAGCTAGCTCGTCTTTTGGTATCGTTATCTCCATGGATCCTTTCTTTTTAAATGTATTTATTAATGCCTATTATTAATTAGATTATAAATATATATAGTGAATAGTAATAAGTAAGGCGTTTTTCTGGGGAAAATCAACCTAAAAGTCTGTTTTTTTAAAATAACTAACCTTATAAAAGTTGTTGATATCCTCGTGATAATTTCCCCTGTTATTCACAGCAGTACAAGTTATTAACACTTCCAGAGATCTTTACACAGCTAAGCAACAAGTTATCAACATAGTTATCCACAACTTTAATTACCCTCTAGCAGACAAAATAGTAATATTAACCAGGTAAAATAAGCCCTATACCGGATAAACAACAGCTTATCCTCAAGTTATCAACAGGGGTTGTGGATAAGTTGCTAAATTTGCCCCAAGGTTACGTTAAATACCCCAGACCTGTTGAAAAGTATGTTGATAAACAAGGAACAAGGGGTAAATAAAAGCCCGGTAAAAGCTGTTAGTAACACTACTAGTATATTGAAAATATTGAGATTATCCGAATATAATCTTCTCTATGCTGTTAATAACATCACGCACATCAGCATCTGTGGATAACTTAGCAGAAACAACGCTAGCTGCGTGGATAACACTTGAGTGGTCGCGCCCTCCAAAGTGCTCGCCAATCTCTGGATAAGAAGCCGTGGTGTGTTTGCGGCAGAGATACATCGCTATATGTCGCGGAAATGATAGGTTCTTAGTTCTACGTTTGGAGATAATCTCGGAAACTTTGATATTAAAGTGGTTGGATACGGCTTTCTTAATGTCATCAACGTTAACATTAACCACTTTAGGTTGAAGTAGTGGCTTTAGCGCGGTCTTAGCCATCTCAAGCGAGATCGGCACGCTCTGAATCGAACTCATCGCATGCAATCTAGTTAGCGCACCTTCTAGTTCGCGGACATTAGAAGATATACCCTCTGCTATTAGGTGGCTTACCTCGTGCGGCAGCTGAAACTCTTCAAGCAGCGCTTTCTGTTTTAGGATAGCTACCCTGGTTTCAAAATCAGGAGCTTGGAGGTCTGCGGTAAGGCCCCACGAAAAACGTGTTTGGAGACGCTCCTCTATTCCTGGGATATCAGTCGGTATCTTGTCAGATGTGATAACGATCTGGCGCTTGGCACTGTAGAGGGCGTTGAATGTGTGAAAGAACTCCTCTTGGGTCCGCTCTTTTCCACTGATAAATTGAATGTCATCAATTAACAGCACCTCAATAGTGCGAAGCTTACGTTTAAACTCCTCCATCTTTGCGTGTCGTAGAGCTAGGATTAGCTCGTTAGTAAATGTCTCTGACGACATGTAAAGAACCCGCGAATTAGGAGAGCGCTCAATTACTGCGTTGCCGATGGCGTGCAAGAGGTGAGTCTTCCCTAAACCGACACCGCCATAAATAAAGAGCGGGTTGTAGCTCTGGCCTGGCTTTTCGGCGACGCGCATCGCTGCTGCGTGGCAGAATTGGTTTGAGTTACCAACAACGAAATCAGAGAAGGTGTAACGTGGGTTGATATTATTGTAGACCTCGCCATCTAGGGGCCCAGATTTATTATCTCCGGAGGGGGTAGCGACGTGAGTGAGCTGCGATTCATCCGGGTTTATTTTAGTTGATTCCTCGTGCTGTCGTGCACGTTTTACAATAAAAGGGGCTGGTTGCTGAGGGCGCTGTCCATCGTTACCAGAGTCTCCATTAGATCCGGAAGCAGTAGCACTCTTTTCTGCCGGTATAACTGAGAGAAGTAGATCGTGCTCTTGCGAGAAGAAAATCAGACGCTCTCGGAGCTGATTTGAGTATCGCGAGGTGACGTAGTTACAGATTAGGCGCGATGGACCGCGAACGATTATGTGGCTTTTCGTTGAAGCTTCAAGGTCTAGCTCAAGCGGTTCTATATAAGCAGCAACGATATGAGGGTTAGTATTTTTACAAACATCCGCAACTGCGAGGGCCCAGCATTGATCGATCTCTACGGAGTTGATCGGCACTATTGGATTTATTGGCGTGTCTGTAGCACCGGCGATTAGATCAAGATCTTCAGATCTAAAGTCGTCTGACCCAAAGTCTTCGCCCATCCTTAAAGTTCTCCTCGTGAGTTCTCCTTACATGCTTTAGCGGTATAACCATCCTGCAGATAAGTGAGGATGTGTTTATAGTACGAGTGGGAAATTTTACAATCATGTAGAGATAAAATTTTTAAATTAAGTGAGGGGAAAAAATGATTATTTTAAGTCGCTTAAACAAACTATTCACAGGCAGACGCGCCCCGTTTCGAAGGGGCGTTTAGCTGGCTGCCGTGAATCAGCCGTAGCTTTGAGTCGCATTTGCCTTGTTAAGAGAAATCTTATATATCAGAGGGGCGTCCAGATTTACTGCTATGGAAAACCACTACACGTACCTTTATTCGCTTGGTCTTACAGACGCTAACCACCAAAAGTTAGTCACTGCTGCTTTGGTTGGAGTTATGCTGGTAGTAGTCGGTTCTAAATGCGCAAAGACTCTGACAAAGAGGCGTGCTAGGCTGGGAGCAGAAGGAGGCGTAATACCGGAAGCAAAGGCCACAGTAGCAGGTGTGGTGGATGTCTTGGTTGAGGGATTTATCAACTTTCAGGACTCTGTGCTTGGAAAGGAGGGGCGTAAGTACCTGCCGATTACAGCAACGATATTCTTTTACACCCTGATACTCAATCTAATAGGTCTAATCCCCGGAATACCAGCAGCTACTACTAGTGTTTGGACAACCGTTCCAGTAGCACTGTTTATATTCTTTAGCTTTAACTACTACGGGATTAGAGAGCACGGTTTTGTTAATTACATCAAGCACTTCGCAGGCCCGATTTGGTGGTTGGCTCCGCTCATATTCCTGTTAGAGGTAATGGGGGTATTCCTGCGTATCCTGACTCTTAACTTGCGTCTCTACTGGAACGTTTCAGCCGACCACGTTGTTCTTGGGGTATTTACCGACTTGGTGCCGGTCATAGCTCCGATTGTGTTCTACGTCTTAGGAACTTTTGTCTGTTTTATGCAGGCCTTTGTTCCAACAATCCTCACAATGATATATATAATGCTGGCAACCCAGCATGAGGAAGGCGAAGAGCATCACTAACATCTCGTAACGAGAAGAGTTTAATACTAAGGAGAAAATTATGAAAATAGTACGCAACATGATTTCAAAGCTTCCAGTAGTAGCAGCAGTAGCTGTAGGCGCGCTTACGCCAGTTGTATCAGCGTTTGCTGAGAACGCAGGTGAAGGTGCTTCATCAACCTTTGCTCCACTTGGCGCAGGCCTCGCAATCGGAATGGCGGTAGTTGGTGGTGCTCTCGGTCAGGGTAGGGTGGTAGGTTGCATGCTTGAGTCGTTCGGTCGCAACCCATCAGTAGGTGGCAAGCTCCTTACGCCGATGATTCTCGGAATGGCTCTTATTGAGTCTCTAGTGATCTTGGCGTTTGTAATCGCTTTCAGAATGTAGTTATCCACAGCCTCTGTGGATAACTTTTTAGCTTATTGATAAGCTCATTATCACCCGCAAGCAGTAATGAAATGGGCTGTCGTTCTGTTAGGTAGATGTAATCGATTCAATCTGTAGTACGTCGATGTAGACTACTTCACCTGTCCGCTCTAGCTTGCCTAAGGCGCCGAGAGCAGGGCTAAGTGTAACAAGTTTGTGGCAGTGCTCTAATACGCTCGGGCGTATAATTAGGTTAAACGAGGCTGTTTCATCCTCAAGCGTCATAAATACAACTCCTTTAGCTGTGCTTGGGCGCTGTATGGATAGAACAATCCCAGCTGCTCGTACTAGCGTACCACAAGAGAGTCCATGCTTGGATAAGAGCTGTTCAGCGCAAAGATAGCCACGAGCGGAGAGTTGTTGGCGAGCAAACTGTAAAGGATGCGCACGAAGCGATAGCCCAGTAGTCGCGTAGTCTTGAAACATCTCGCGTTGTAGCGATGCAGGTGCAATACACTGAGAGTAGGTTGCGTTAGCGCTTCGGTCTCTGAGGTTCGTATCGAGCGGCGCTGGTCGGTCGGGAAGCCTATAGATCTCCCAGTGTGCGGCCCGCCGCGAGAGCTTAAGCGATGAAAAGGCATCAGCACGCGCAAGTGCAGTGAGTGTGGCGCAGGAGATGTTCGGTGATACATGCCTCAGATCCGCAAGCGTTTCAAAACCCCCGTGCTCTGTACGCGCTTTGGTGAGAGCTGTAGCCAGATCCTCGCGTAGTCCACGAACAAGCCTTAAGCCAAGCCTAATAGCAGGAGGACGTCCGCCGTTGCACGTATCATCGTACACAACATCACAGTCCCATGCCGAATAGTTAGCATCGATTGGGAGTATCTGAACTCCGTGGCGTTGGGCGTCACGGATAATCTGCGCTGGTTCATAGAACCCCATCGGCTGGCTATTTAAGAGCGCACAGGTAAACTCTGCCGGATAGTGGCACTTAAGCCATGCAGAGGCGTATACCAGAAGCGCAAACGATGCCGCGTGTGATTCAGGGAATCCGTACTCACTAAATCCTTGAATCTGATTTAGGCAAGCACTGGCAAATTCAACAGAGTAGCCATTTGCTACCATACCGGAGATGATCTTCTCTTTAAATGTGGCGATAACGCCCGTGTGCGATTTCCATGCGGCCATGGCGCGGCGAAGCTTCTCGGCTTCTCCGGGGGAGAAATTCGCCAACACGATAGCTAGTCGCATCGCCTGTTCCTGAAAGATCGGCACTCCAAGAGTTTTTCCAAGGATCTGCTCAACCCGTGAATCAGGAAAGTAGGGCCGCTCTGCGCCGCTACGACGGCGTAGAAACGGATGAACCATATTTCCCTGTATCGGCCCGGGACGAACGATCGCTACCTCGATTACCAGATCGTAAAAACATCGCGGTTTTAATCTCGGCAACATCGCCATCTGCGCGCGCGATTCAACCTGAAATACACCAATGGTGTCTGAAGCACATAACATATCGTACACCGCGTGGTCATCTGCGGGGATTGAGTAGAGGGTAAGTGGTCGTGAGCGCCTAGCGTTTGCAAGTATAAGCGCTTTACGTATGCAGGTAAGCATTCCAAGGGCTAAGATATCGATCTTGAGCATCCCTAGCTCTTCGATATCGTTTTTATCCCACTCGATAATCGTGCGGTTCTCCATCGCGGCGTTAATTATCGGCACGATCGTTGTTAGCGGCGCATCAGAGATAATAAATCCACCTACGTGTTGCGATAGGTGCCGAGGAGTACCTACTAGCATAGACGCGAGGGTAAGAACGTTTTGGATCGTCGGATCATATTGATTAAGTCCGGCCTCGCGTATGTTTTCAGATGTTATCTGATATTCGCTCCAGCTCTGGATATTCCTAACCAGGCTAGTAATAATCTCAGCCGATAGACCTAGCGCCTTGCCGACCTCACGAACTGCGCTGCGTGGTTGAAATGTTACAACCTCAGCAGTAAGAGCGGCGCGTAGGCGGCCGTAGCGCGAATAGATATACTGAATAACCTCTTCGCGACGCTCGTGTTCAAAATCAATATCAATATCAGGGGGCTCTTGGCGCTCCTTGCTGATAAAACGCGCAAAGAGTAGATCTATCTCTTGTGGGTCTACCGCGGTAATTCCTAAGCAGTAACAAACAACCGAGTTCGCCGCCGCACCGCGACCTTGACAGAGGATATCTCGTGATTGAGCAAATGCCACTATATCGTGGCAGGTAAGGAAGTATTTTTCATACGAAAGCTCCTGTATGAGCGCCAACTCGCCATCAATGGCTTTAAGAACTTTATCCGGTACGCCGTCAGGATAGCGCTTATCTGCGCCTTTTAGGACGAGAGAGCGTAGGTGATTATATGGAGATGTTCCGGAAGGGGTAACCTCTTTTGGATAAGAGTAGCTCAACGAAGATAGTGAGAAGTTAGCTGCCGCATCGAGAATCTCCTTAGTACGAGTAAGGGCGTGTGGTAGATCCCGAAAGAGACGCGCCATCTCAGAGGGTGGTTTAAGATATCGCTCCCCGTTTGGAAAAAGCGCGTACCCCACCTGCTCAACGGTAGTGCCTAGTCTCATCGCAGTTAAAGTATCTTGAAGTGGCTTTCGTTCCGGCACATGGTAATAGACATCGTTAGTTGCTACTGGAGTGATATCAAGAGACTGCGCTATCTGTAGCGATCTCTCAAGCGCTACGTCGTACGCATGGCCGTAGTTGTGGGTGATCGCGATGGAAAGAAGCGATCTGTTAGGGGTGCTATCGCGCACTATTTTACACAACTCATAAAAGATATCCGTACGTGAATTAAATTGGGCGTTTGATTGAATCGCATGAAGCCTAGTCTGAAAGTAGGGAGGAATAAGTACGGCGATGCAGTGCTCTAGTAGCGGAAGAAACGAAGCTAGATTAAGAAAAAAATCTCCTTTGGCTAGAGTGCTCTTAGCCTTAGTGAGTAGCTCGCAGAGTGCTTGGTACGATCGTGTGCAGGTTGGGTAAACAAGGAGTGAGAGCAGCTGGTATTGAGAGCTGCGGTTGTCTATTGATTGAGCGAGTGTACCTTGAAAATCAAGCTCTAATCGACAACCGATAGCAAGGCGCACACCTGCATCGCGAGCAGCTGTATGTGCGCGGACTACGCCTGCTAGTGTATTATGATCGGTGATAGCAATTCCATAGTAGCCAAGTTCAGCAGCTCGCCAGACGTATTCATGCGGATGACTTGCTCCCTTTAAGAATGAGAAGTTAGTTGTCACCTGTAGCTCGGCATAGAGATCGGTACAAGAGCGGCTGTAAGAGCTATGGGCGTTTTGGCTCATCTCCAAATCCCGTGAACAAACCAGGAGAGCGATTTGCGACATCGAAAGACCCAGAGCCAGCGACCTAATTCATCTTGAATCGTAAAGTAGTCACGCTCATTACCTGCTCCCTGCAAGAGATCGCCGCGCCACCACTCAAGTGAGAGTCGTTCTGGCCCAAGCCCGGTGATAATAGAAAGCTTAGCGCCGCGCCAACGGATCCACGATGGCGGCTTATCTGGTAACATAGCGATAGAGATAATCTGCTCAGGCGGAGAAACTATCAGTGGTGGACGATCGAAAGTGGAGCTGTAAATCGAGTGTAGGTTAAGGGGCAGAGAAGTTTCGTGGTTAGAGCTAGCTGCGCTAGTTGCTGGTGAACTCTTGATTAAAGGTTGGGCAGCAATAAGAGGCGGATGCTTAAAGGAGCGCTCTGGGGTGTGTGATGGGGTGAGAGCAGCTTTGCGTATACGATCCTTACCGAGTCGTACGCTAAACGAGTTAAGTAGCTCGTTAAAGGCGCAATTAAGTGCGGTCGGATCTTTGGTTTCATCTCCGTGAAGAGATCGCTGGGATTGCGAGGTGCGTGTGACCTCAAGAGCCTCGAGAGTAAGCGAGCAGATCTCTCCGCAAAAGCGCATCGATTCTATAATCGGATGAATAATAGACTCTAGGTGCGCTTGGTTGCTTGTAGCAGAGGCTAGAGGTAGCGCCTTATATATCGTTACGCCTTCAGTATCGGTGATTGAGATCTTAAATAATGAGGTTGCGAGATGAGCGAGCGAGAGTTTAGCCATAAGTTTATTAAAGAGGTGTTTAAGCGCCGTTGTGATGGCGTGACGGTTAGTAAGCGGCACTTCAAAGATTGCGTGTTCGCGGTAGGCAGGGGCTTGAGTTACTACAGAGACATGCTCAGAAACCGAGCCAGATACCTGGGCTAACCGATACACCAACGTCTTGCCGAAGCGTTGCCCCAAGGATTGACGTTGAAGTAGGTTTAGGTCGCCTATTGTATAAACACCGATATCAGAGAGAGCGCGACACATGGCTGCATCTATACGGAGCGCTCGTACCGGAAGGGGCGCTGAGAGAGTCGCAAGGCTTTCAAAGGAGAGGGCAATACTTGGGGTTTTGCTTGAGTAGCGCGAGAGCGCCCAAGCGCCACCAAGAGAAGGCGCGAGCGCGATGCGTGTTGTGCCACAGAGGAGTGCTTGAAGTTTGTGGCAGAATTGTTCAGGCTCGCCGTTAATATGCGTAGTGCCGGTTATGTCGATAGTTATCCCGTAGTGTTGGCGAGCAAGGGAAGCGAGTTCATGGTGGCGGCTTGGTGAGAGCAGTCGTTGTGAGAGTTCGAAGTCCAGCCCAACAATCGGCGAGAACCTGAGGCACCAAGCAGCTAAAGCGCGTAGAGCATAAGCATCACGCAAGGGATCAAACTCTTCGTGGTACGTATCGCTAGGAACAAGTGCCTGAGCCAGAGCAAGAGACATCTTCTGGCGTACTCCGAGGCTACGTGAGAGGCGACAGGCGCGAGCGATTATCCGTTGATTCATAGCAGTAGTTGTGAGCAGGATAGTTTTTGATTCTGAACTTGCCTGGCTACTACTTGATTTATCAGCAGCAAGAGCTGCAAGCTTGCGTTGTGTTACATCTATCGACCACTCAGGAAAGTAGATGCACAGATAAAGGCGTGGTCTGGTATTATGCGTGGATTCGTTGTGTAGAGATAAGATCTTGACCATGAGAGCTATCTTTTGATGCTGGTAGTTCTAGTGCATCGAACAAACTCACGATCCATTCGCCGCCTAGAGACCCACCTACAGCTTTGCGGAGAAGTAGGCCGCTACGGAGTTTGTTTAACGAGAGTCGCCACGCCGGCGAGCGCTGAGTTGATGGAGTAGGCGCGATACTCCAGCGTGAGGCGGCGCAACTTGGCGTTGCATAGTCACTGTATGATCGCAGCAAGATAGCGGTTGTTCCGTATTTTTTTGCGGCGAGAGTTAGTCGTTGAGTTGTCGTACGTGAGATCTGAGGGCAGGTTGCAACAACGAGCTCAACAGCAGGCGAACGCAGAGCAAGATCGATGGCCCACAAGATTGCGGAGTCATTTGGAGGATCGATAAATACAGAGTGCCCAAAGAGCGATTCAGAGCGGGTTGGATTGTCAGCGCCCAATCCGGATAGCGCCAAAGGAGACGGCCAGGCGCGCTTGCCGATCCAGAGGATATATCGGAGGGAAGAGAGTGCGTTGTAGGCCAATAGGGTAGGGATAGTGAGGGCAACGGCGTCTGGTTCTAAGGGATCATTGTAGAGAAACTCGTGTAGCGCTCCACGATCGAGTCCTCTCGATGGGAGCGCGGAGTCAATAGCAGCAAACCCAAACGGGATTGCAGGCAGGCAGCAGGATGTTCTCCGATCGTTAGAATCTATGATATCGCGTAAAGATTGCATAAAAGGGCGCTAGTGGAGTTTGTTCTAGTATAATTCTATACTAAAATACAATACAAGAAAAGAGGGCTTTAGTAGGGCATAGGACTTCGCAATTCTCCCGCTATCTACTGGAAAGGACTGGCATTCCTGACAGGGATACAAATGCGCGGCTAATCGTCGTAGCAGGGCATCGCAATTCTCCCGCTATCTACTCGAAAAGACTGGCATTCCTGACAG
>JBBALZ010000020.1:0-26063 GCA_040402735.1 Bdellovibrionota bacterium | reverse complement strand
AAGGATTTTGAATTTTTCGGAGGCGCAACCCTGGCACCGTCAGGGTGAGCACCGGAAATTCAAAAGCCACAGTGATTTTGAGTGGATGCGCCATTTTCAGACCCGCAACTGCCGAATTTAGGTTTATAGAAAAACCCCTCGCTGATAACTCGCGTGCTGCGCAAGAGCTGTGTAGAAAGGCCGAGCAGATGAGCAAAACGCTCATGACAGGGCATATTGTTCTGTTCAACGAAGCGCTGCAGCACGTCTCAGAGCTGGTGCAAAAAGGAGATCTGGGGAATCTCTTTTACATCCACACATTACGAACAAATCTTGGACCGATTTGTTCAGATGTTAACGAGCTATGGGATCTAGCTTCGCACGATATATCCATCTTTGTAACTACTCAGCAAATTCTGCTGCAATAACGTTAGCCCCTATTAACCTAAATTCGGCAGTTGCGGGTCTCAAAAATGGCGCATCTACTCAAAATCACTGTTCCCTAAGCAACTTTTCAACCCGTTTTTACGAACACTATTAAAGATGGTTAGTAGCCTCTGAAGGTGAAGTTACTTTAACCAAAATTTGGCAGTTAAGCGGGCGAAAAATGGTGCAGATACTCGAAAGCCCGAAGGATTTTGATTAAGCCCTGGCACAGTCAGGGTGAGCACCGCAAATTCAAAAGCCTAAAGTGATTTCGATTAGATGCGCCATTTTTGAGACCCGCAATTGCAGAATTTAGGTTTAACTTGCAGCGTTCGTGCTGCCTTAACGGGAGATAGTCATGGAGATTACAAATTTACGACCACAAGTAACCGCTGCAGGAGAGCAGCTTTCGCAAGCTCAGCAGGGCTATTCGAATGCGGGATTGCTAGAAAATCAGGCGAAGCTGCTAAGTGCTAGACTAGGGGTTCAGGAGCAGTTAATCACGAACACTAGAGGAATGCTCGGGCAGGCACGAGATATGGCAAGCACTGCGATTAAGTTTGTTTTAGATGTCATGGGGGGTGTGACAACGCTCTTTGAGCCACCACCACCACCACCGCCACCGCCGCCGCCGCCACAACCACAAACATCACCAGCACCTGTGCGATCTGAAAATCCTGCTGCGACACCGCCGCCGGGTACGTCTACAACGTCTGAACCAGTGGCCCAGTTTACATCCACCGATTCGCAAACGCAGCCTACCTCACCCACTTCGGAGTCTAAAATTCCAGCATGGGCAGAGGTTTTCAAGTTAACAGGCGAGTGTGAGTATCGGCCTGGAGGAGCTAGCAATAATGCCTATATTGATCTCCGAAGCGCATTAAAAGGCAAGATTAAGACGCTAGAGATTCTATCTCCAGATGGTACAACAGCTATTGCCACAGCCACCTATGAGGGCGCAACTAAGGATGGTAAGGCGCGTTACCGACTTAACGTCAAGGGAGCCGGTCTCCCTAGTGGAGCTATCATCAAAGCCACTCTCAGGGACACTCCTGAGGGAAACGCAGGCGGTATTCGATACATTGAGATTCCTAAGCCGGGCCAGAAGTTTGTCTGGTAGAGGTCCAACGTAACTACTCACCAAAAAAGGCACCCCCGACTAGGGGGTGGAAAAAAGAGGATCCGCCGAAATCAGCTCATTTCGCGACGAAATTGCAGCGACGATCTTAATATCCGGTGAGTAGTTACGCTGAATTTGGGATGCACAAGCAGTACTCGCCAGTGACTAGCTGCCAGGCCGCCCTGTTGATTTTTCGAGCTGAGTAGGGTTTTCTTCGCGCCGGGGGGTTGTAAAGCTCGTCAATTTATGTAAAATCTGGCGTTCTTCAATGTCTTTCCTGCTGTTATGCAACCGGGTCCGAGTCATGGATAACGGGTGTGAGAATAGCGGGGTGAAAAGTACGAAACTATATAGTGAGGAAGCTGTGAAGGTCCGAGCGTCGGTAAAGCCTATCTGTGGCTATTGTAAAGTTATTAAGCGCAAAGGCAAAGTTTTTGTCTTCTGCAGTCGCACGCCTAAGCACAAGCAACGCCAGGGCTAGGTCGTAAGAGAGTAGGGAGTAAGGAGTTTTAGAGATGCCACGTATTGCAGGAGTTGATCTTCCGCGAAATAAGAGAGTCATCCGCGGATTGACATATATCTTCGGGATAGGGATGACCAAGTCAAAGCAGATTCTCGTAGAGGCGGGGATCGAGGAGAGTGTTCGCACTGACAACCTCACCGAAGAACAAGTAGATAAGATCCGTAAGATTATCGAGCGTCGTGAAAAGGTAGAGGGAGATCTTCGTCGTGAGTTGCAGGCTTCACACAAGCGGCTGATGGATCTAGGATGTTATCGCGGTCTCCGTCATCGCAAGAACCTCCCAGCTCGCGGACAACGTACTCGTACTAATGCACGTACGAGAAAGGGACCGCGCCGCGCACCGATAACTGGTAAGAAGGCAGCAACCAAGACCTAGTATTAGATAGTCTACACGCTTGTAAGGAGTAGTTTGTGACAGAGGCACGCGCAGCTGCAGGAGCAGCGAAAAAGAAGAAAGTTAAAAAGAATGTCCCAGTCGGGATAGCACACGTCCATGCGACGTTTAATAACACGATAGTTACTATCACTGACCCTGCTGGGAACGTTATTGCTTCATCGAGCTCTGGAGCCAACGGCTTCAAGGGCTCGCGTAAGTCGACCCCGTTTGCAGCGCAGGTAGCCGGGGACACCGCTGCTCGCAAGGCAAAGGAGGCCGGTGTGCGAACAGTAAGCGTTCGGATTAAGGGTCCGGGCTCAGGGCGCGAGTCGGCTCTGCGAGCACTTCATCTCGCTGGCCTACAGGTGACTTTGATCAGGGACATTACACCGGTACCGCATAATGGATGCCGGGCGCGCAAGAGTCGTCGAGTATAGTTTTTCAGAGAGAGGACAGAAAGTCATGGCAAGGTATTGTGGTTCAGTTTGTCGCTTGTGCCGCCGGGAAGGAGAGAAGCTCTTTCTTAAAGGCGAGAGGTGTTACACCGGAAAGTGTGCAGTAGAGAAGAGAGAGGGCGGTCCGGGGCAGCACGGCCGTGGCCGACAGAGCTGGTCTAACTTTAAGACCCAGCTTCGGGCAAAGCAGGCAGTTAAGCGCTCTTACGGATTGCTTGAGGGCAAGTTTCGTAACAATTTTGAGCAAGCTGCTAGCTCCAAGGGAGTAACCGGTACCGAGCTGCTGGTTCTTCTGGAGCGTCGTTTAGATAACGTTGTGTATAGGTTAGGCCTAGGCTCATCGCGCCGCCAGGCACGACAGATCGTCAATCACGGGCACGTACTTGTGAATGGTAAACGGGTCGCTATTCCGTCTTATTTGGTATCTGCTGGAGATGTGGTTGAAGTAGCAGAAAAGAGCAAGAAGAATCCTCTGATTATAGCAGGTATGGAAGCGGCTAAGTCGCGGATCATTGCAGAGTGGTTGTCGCTTGATCAGGCAGCAGTGCGTGGAACGGTTAACTCTCTCCCAACACGAGAGCAGTTGCCACCGACATTCCGCGAGCAGCTGATAGTCGAATTGTATTCACGGTAGTAGGTGATGCCCCAAGTTCATCTCTTCGAAAAGGGAGAGGTGGCAGGGGAGGCAAGATAAAGTGCATTACGTTTAATAGGAAAGGGAGACATGAAAAAGGTCAGTCTCAAGGACTTAATTAGCCCACAGAAAATTGAAGTAGAAGGTGGAACTGCAGATAGCCGGTACGGTAAATTTGTAGCTGAGCCTTTAGAGCGCGGTTATGGAATGACGATCGGTACTGCGATTCGCCGAATCCTTTTGTCGTCGCTCCAAGGCGCAGCGATCACATCAGTCAGGATAGATGGTGTATCGCATGAGTTCTCGACGATGCCGGGGATCGTTGAGGATGTTACCGAATTGTCGCTTAACCTAAAGGAAGTTGTACTTCGACTCGAGGATAAGGAAGAGGCAATTCTGCACGTTGAGGCACAAGGCCCGTGCAAGGTTACAGCAGGTATGCTTCAGGGTGATCCCGCTGTTGCAGTTCTTAACCCAGAGTTAGTAATAGCCACCCTGGGAGAGGGCGCTAACCTGCGCATGGAGGTAAGTGTCAAAGTTGGTCGTGGTTACGTTCCAGCGGACAAGAATAAAGTTGAAGGTGCCGCTGTTGGTACTATCTTCATAGATTCAATCTTTTCGCCTATTCGTAGGGTTAACTTGGCGGTGACCAATGCGCGTGTCGGACAGCGCACAGATTACGACAAATTGACGATGGAGATCTGGTCAAACGGGAGTATCGACCCGCGATCCGCTGTTGCTCAGGCAGCCCATATCCTCGTTGATCAGCTCGGTATCTTCGTTGGTCAGGATCTTATTGTTGAGCGTGAAGAGCCTAAATCAGAGGAGCCATCAAAACGCTGGAATGATAACCTATTCCGTCGAATTGATGAGTTAGAGCTAAGCGTTCGTTCTGCTAACTGCCTTGAGAATGCGGATATTAAGTATATCGGTGAGCTGGTACAACGTACTGAAGCGGAGATGCTGCGTACCAAGAACTTCGGGCGTAAGTCACTTAATGAGATAAAGGAGATCCTGGGTGACATGGGCTTATCGCTTGGTCTTAAGCTTGAAGAGTTCCCATCGCGTCGAGACCTCGATTCGATGAAAGAGCACACTGATCACTAAGCTATAGAGAGGAAGTAGTAGTATGAGGCACGGAAACGGTCTTAGGCAGTTAAGTAGGTCAACGAGCCACAGGCGAGCATTGCTTCGCAATATGGCGACTTCATTCCTGAAGTTTGAGCGTTTCGAGACTACGGTTCCAAAGGCTAAGGAGCTCCGTCCGGTCGTTGAGCGCCTGATAACACTTGGCAAGAACGATACCTTGGCAGCTAGGAGGCAAGCCTACGCTTACCTCACGGATAAGGCCGTAGTGCATAAGCTGTTCGCAGATGTTGGCCCACGCTGCAAGGAGCGTAATGGAGGCTACACGCGGGTGGTTCGCACGCGGGTTCGTAACGGTGATGCGGCTGAAATGGCTATTATAGAGCTGGTTGACTAGGGCGCAAGTGCATCGCAGTTATCCCGCTCTATGCTCAAAACAGTGGGCATTTCAGTCTCGGATAGATATGCTTGAACAGTACTGTCACACTCTTTGACCTAAATTCGGCAGTTGCGGGTCTTAAAAATGGCGCCTCTACTCGAAATCAGTTTAGGCTTTTGAAATTGCGGTGCCCACCCTGACGGTGCCAGGGTTTAAGCTTCAGCAAATATCAAAATCCTTTGTGCTTTCGAGTATCTGCGCCATTTTCATCCTCCTTAACTGTCGAATTTAGGTTAAACTAGCTCGTCAGATTGACCCTAAGGAGAGTCATGTGGGTTTTACGGTAGGGATGGCGATCGGCGGGATATGACGGCCAATAAGAACCAAGCAGATTTGACAAAGGAGCTCTTAGCGCTTGGTAAGCGTGTGGTTAAGTCCTTGCGTGAGTCAGACCCTGAGGCACTGGATCTGCTAGATGAATATACGGCAGTCTTTGATAGATGGCGTGCTTCATGGGCGCCACAGGGGGTGCGACTATCTGCACGAGATAGGGAATTAGGGGAGCGAATTGCCAAGCAGCATGCTACGGTACTTGAGTTAACTGAGAACATGATCCGCTCCGTTGAGCAGTCGCTTAGGGATCTACGGGGATGGTCCAAAGGTATTCGAGCCTATATGGATCACTTTCCCAAAAAAGTTAGTACTATCAGGACTCGTAAAGGGTAGGTGCTATGGAGACGATTCGCGTAATTTCATTACTTTTGTTTAGCGTATTATTAGTAGGGTGTGGTTATACATTCCGAGGGAGCGAGAGCGCGTTGCCTCCAGATGTTCGGAAGATATATATTCCAACGGTTGAGAACAGTTCCACAAAGCTTGGGCTCTCAACGATCATGACTGAGGCGATTCGGGATGAGTTTGACAGCTACGGTACTGTGTCGGTAGTTGATAGCCAGAATGAGGCAGATGCCGTGTTAAAGGTACGTATTCTTAACGTGCTTGAGAATACTGGTTCAACCCGTTCAGGAAGTAACACAGCGCTGCAGATGCAAACTACGGTGACTCTGTCTGGAGAGTTGCGCAGGATAACAGGGCCGGTTCTATGGCGTTCGAATGCTATACAGGCAACGCAAACCTTCGGTGCCGATAGCAGTGTCGTTGTGACGAGTTCGCTTGATTTTGCAGGTGGTCCATCAGCTGCCGGTGATCTCGCTGGCCTAAGTAGTCGAGAGGTGTCTCGTGGTCAGGAGGCGAATGCTTTAAATACTCTGGCTGCCAACGCCGCGCGGCAACTCTATGACAAAGCCGTAGCGCCTGATTTTTAGCCCATCTCAAGTAGTAGGAGGAGATAACGATGCTGACACCAACAGTTGCACAAGCCCAGGAAGCTTTTGCGGCGGCTAAGAACCTGAATGCCGCGCTTAAGAACCTGCTTAAACGAGAAAGCTCTGGCTCTCCAGCAGTGGCGAGCTTCGCCAAGGATTTCCGAACTGCTGTCAGCTCCGGTAAAGACGCTCAGCGGAATCTCTTTATCGAGCGTAACTTTGAGAGTAAGCGCTTCTTCTTTGTAGGCACCGTCAGGTATGCATTTCCCGAGCTAGTTGAATCAACCGTTGGAGCGATAGTTGCCAAGTACGCGGATGATTTTAATGCAACGTATGAGCGTGTTGAGGGTGGCATAACTGTCACAAACGCCAAGCGCTTTCAAGAGATCGTCTTAGACGTACTCGCTATCATCACCAAGGACCTCAAAGCAGCAGAGCTGCCAAACAACGCCTTTATGCAGAGCGCACTCCTGGCGACGGTTTTTGAACTTGATGTGCTGGATGAGGTTATGAAGGTAGTTGGATAGCGCCAGGATTTTTTAAGTAACTACTCACCTGAATTTAAGATCGTCGCTGCAATTTTGTCCCTAAATGAGCTGATTTGGCAGATCTTTTTTCTTGCCACTCCCTAGTCGGGGGTGACTTTTTTTGGTGAGTAGTTACTTTTTAAAAAAAAGCAGGCGGCAGAGTAGGGCTTAAAGGCTTGCCGTCAGGCATCTGCTCCAAAACCGAGCGATTCTTCATGATGTTTCAGCAGTCAGTGGACATAAATCTAGACATGTTATTACCGCTTCGCAGTACCGGTGAGAGAAAACTGTTCTGTTCTCTGAATCTGGCATATTTTCAATCCGCGACCGAGCTCTATCCAGAAGTAACAAGCATTCGTTTGTGTAGCCTAACCTAATCAACTCGAGAGCGAGAGTTAGAGATTGGGACACTCGGAAAATTTCATGACTGAGTGTGCTTGGATTTTGGTCTAGTTCCGATGTGTCAGGTATGTCGTCGCCGCCCGTCAAGATAATCGAACTCTGCATTAAACTATCGTCAATTGTAGTCTGATTTGCTCGGTTAGCGCGCCGGATTAACCATAAGCACTTATCCGTTTCGTCACAGTCTGTGTTGCAATGATCAAGCGGATTCAAAGCTAAGGCGAGCTCTGTATATCCGCGCTTTTGGAGGAAGTCGGATATAGCTGCTACTTCACCGGAAAAGTCTGCAGGGTTGGGAAGTTTCATTATGAAGTTTATGACCTGCATCGCGAGCTGATTGCGCGCTTGGCCTGGCGCTAGGAATAGAGGGCTCATGCCTACTTCCAATACACAGTTGATTGTTTGGATCGCATCTGAGGGGGGAGGATTGAGTAACTTTAGTGCAAGGTATTGATTCATCTCGGATATGTTGGCTGCACCCGAGCGGCTGGATATCTGAAGGAACATCGCCATAGCACTTAAGTAATCATCGCGCTCAATAACTTTGCATTTAAGTCTTAGTTTGCACAGATACTCCGATAATGAATCGCTCGGGGATACCCTGTGTCCAATTGCCAATCCTTCTAAATAGCCAGTTAGAGCGTTTAAGCGAGTTGATTCCACACTGAAATCTGTGTCCCCCTGGTTAGTCCAATGCAACAGACTTCTAATATCCTGTAGGTTCTCTGTAGTAATGGTTTCTCCATGTTTCTTGAGGCGCATAGCTGCGTTTAGTCCATATGCCCTACCAATCGATCGTGCAATATCAGGGTCGAAAGCAATGGCGATAAGCAATTCGGTAGCAACGCTGAAATTATCCTGGAAAGTTTCAAGTCTAGCCGTAAGAAGTGTCGCGTGAGTCTGCTGATCCCGTGTTAGTCTACGCCATCCTGAATCAATGTCATTAATAGCGGTCTCAAGCAGATTAGTAGAGTTAACGATCAGATTAATTTCTCCGCTGGTATCTGCCTGCTCAACTATGCACGTAAGTACTTGCACCTTGAACCAAATGGCAGTCGGTAATAATAGTAACTGCTTAATTGATTCAAAATCACCTTTCATCAGTAGGCCTTGACAGAAATGACGAAAGGGTTCGCTGTAGTAATCTTGAGATCCATCTCCACGAGAAATTGAAATGTTCCCCAAAAAAGGCGCAGCATGATCGATGAAGTTGACTATTTCAGATGAAGGTCTTCTCAATAAGCTAGATCCGTAATGCCCGATTATATCAAGGACGTCTTTAGCTCTCGAGATTACACGACTATTAAGAGATCGGAGCGCCGCATTTAGGGTCTCTAGCCCCTCCAACGCCCGATTTAGCGCGCGTTGAGGAGAGATGTGTGCATCAAGCCGCGCTGTCATAGCGCTGTTTGTTGAGTTTAAAAGAGGATCCTCAAAGGTAAATCCAAAGATACGCCTCTTTGATCCCTGATTAACTAAGGTAAGTAGACTAACGCAGTGACCTATTGCATTACTGAGAGGGTGAGCAGAATCAACGGGCCGGATTTGTGGTAGCTGTAAATCACCGACTATGGGTGGCATGTTAGCTTGAGCTGGGGAACAGCGCACATGAGCTTGTTTCCAGTAAAAGGAATTCTGCTCCATTTAGTGCTCAACCCGAGTCATAGCGCTATGCTACACAATGAGCCATTCTTGAGGGCTCTTCTTTGTTGCAATCCCGTGATTGCGGATGAGCTGTTCAGTTTAGCCAGCAGCTCTCGACTACTTCGCCTTATTAGCGCTGACCTGAAGTCGGCTTACCTTACGAGCGAGAGTTGCCTTGTGAAACAAACCTTTCTTGGCAGCCTTCGACATCATCGACTCAGCCGTACGAGCGGCAACTTGTGCCTCGGCCTTTGTGCCTGATTTTGCTGCTGCTTCAGCCTTCTTGATAGCAGTACGAACTGCTGCCTTAGCTGAACGATTTGCCTCGCGTCGCTTGAGGCTTTGACGGTGACGCTTAATTGCAGATTTGTGATTTGCCATAACTACTCAAAACTATAAAACCCAAAACATCGGGAATGTAGATGGGAGAGGGTACCACAGCAGGCCAGAAGACTCAAATCCGCTACAACCCGACAAATATTCATTTATGCAGCCCCCTTTTTAGGTCCCAGCACCCGCGGGAAGAAATCGTCTGACCATGCCTTGGTAGCTCCTGTTTGGCCCTGGTAGTGACCCTTACCCCCCTCACCATAAGCTACCCGCGGTGCTGATTCCATTCCGAGGAATACCAGTTGAGCTACCCGCATGCCCTTGACCAGCTCGCGTGGGTATGGCCCCAGATTCTGCAGTTCAAGGGTAATTTGACCGGAAAAACCACAGTCAATCCAGCCGCTTAGGCTGTGGTTGAGCCATAGCCTGCCGAGTGAGCTCTTTAGCTTGAGGTCACACACTACATCTCTTGGCATTTTAACAAACTCCTGAGTGGTTGCCAGGATGACCTCACCAGGGAAAAGCACGATTGAATCACAGATTAGCTCCTCAGGGTCCCGCGTAGGGCAGATCCAGTGATTACCGACAGTAACGTCGTAACTAGCAGGATTTACATGCTCATGATTAAAAGGGGTAATCCCGCCGTTCTGCGCAAATTCGATTATCCAGTGGTCAGGCTTGATCATAGTGGTGTATCCTAATAAAGGTTTCTTCACTTCCTTAGTCGATCTGCCGATAAAAATAAAGCGTCGATGCCGTTGTTTGTTATCGATAAGCAACTGGTAGCGTGTTTCTATGGCTCAATACGAAACGATCTTTGGAAAAGTGCTCCTGGTAGAGGACGAAGCGGCTCATGCGCTCCTGATTGAGCGAGGATTAAAGTCGCTGGTAAGTTCGGTTACCAAGTGTGCCTCGGTGACTGATGGCCGAAAGGAGCTTGGTGCTGGTGGATTTGACCTCATCATCAGCGACTTGAACCTCCCAGACCTTTGCAGTGAGGAGGCGGTGCAGGCGCTTAAGGAGTGCGCGCCTAAGACTCCACTGCTCGTGTTAACTTCATCCTCGTCTCTCAGCGATGGAGTCGCTGCGATGCGGGCAGGTGCTAACGATTTCATGGTCAAAAATTTCGATTCCTCCTTCCCGGATGTTTTGAACTTAGTTCTACAAAGATTGCGCAAAGCTCAAGAGGCAGAGAATGAACGTGCTCAGGTTATGCGCGATCGCGATCTGTTACGCGAGGCGATTGAAAATAGTAATGACGGATTGGCTGTGGTACAGCGAGATGGCGCGGTGCGATACAGCAACTCAGGTTTTGCCCAATTTCTTGTTTCGTGTGGTGTTGATTCAGGAAATGTGTGCGATATCCCGGAGGGGGTTGTGATTCGAGGTGCAGAGATCCTGCCAAAGCTTAAACAGCGGCTTAAAAGCTTGGCGCCAGGAGAGGTGTGGACGACTGAATTGGTCAAGAGCGGCGTGGATGATGGGGAGGAGGGAGCGTTTGAGGTCTCAGTTTCGGCGTCGCGCGATGGTGCAGCTACAGACACATTGGTAGTTTGGGTGCGTGATATCCTTGAGAAGCGCCGGCGCGAGCAGTTTCAGCGAGAGATTCTTTCAACAACGACCCACGACCTAAAGGGGCCTCTCGGCGCTATCGCTGTGTCGTGCGATGTTTTGCTCGATACTCCCGCCCCAGATCAGAGAGCCCATGCGTTACTTGAGAGGATAGCAACCTCTGCCAACTCAGCAATTAACTTGATCGAGGAATTTTTAAGTATGCGTCGGATGGAGGAGGGGGCTTTTGTAATGCACCCAGTCACTACTCCGCTAGCGGATCTTGTTACGCGTGTCGTGGGATCGTTTGCTTTAACCGCAAAGACCCGTGGGATGCAGGTGCTCCATAGCATACCGGATCGACAGATCCTGGGATGTGTTGATGCGCTCGGGTTTGAACGAATACTGACAAATCTTGTGAGTAATGCGATCAAGTTCTCTGTTTCGGGTGGTCGCATCGAGGTAACACTTGAGCGGCGTGAGCAGGGGATAGGGTTGATTGTTTGTGACTACGGTGTCGGGATGGAACCTGGTGATGCCCAGCGCCTGTTTCAGCGCTATTCGCGTTTATCGGCTCATGCGGGGGTCTCAGGGTCTGGTCTTGGTCTGTTTATCGTGAAGTGCATCGTCAACGCCCACGGTGGATCGATTGATGTAACCTCAGCTATCGGTAAGGGGACTAGCTTTGAGGTCTTTCTACCCGACAGACCGCCGTGCAATGAGCGTGGTGAGGTGCTGTGCCTAGATATTAGGTGATTGCAGCGACCTTATCAGAAATGCTGTTTTGGAATATGGTTTAGACAAACCTGCGTCGATCGCATCGACAAATTCGTCTAAATCCCGGATTATCTAGCGAGTCTCCCTTTCTGCTTTGAGTTTCTATGCCCCGTCTTTCGCGTCGATTGTTTCTGCTTGGGTTCGCTAGCGTAGCTGTGGTTCTCTGTGGATATTCTAAACTTGCTCTTGCTATGCCTCTAGAGACATTTTCAAGTCCTCTATCGATTACTTGCGGTGAGGGGCAGCGTGAATGTAGTGGGGTGCTCCGAGTAGCTGACAACCTTGGAGGTCACACCGGAATATCGATAATCAAGGGGCTCGCTGGCGAGGTTAGTCTGAAAGTAGGTCGTCCAGCCGGTAAACTCAAAATAGAAGCTCAGGACGCAACTGATGTAGCGATCGCCTTTTCGTGGGATGGAGATTCAAACCCCGATCTTTTGTCGGGCGCTGGCTTAAATTGCTTTGATTTAACGCAACAGGGGGCCTACGCGTTTATCGTTTCAAGGTTCTCTGCCAATTCCGAGTGTAGCAGTGATGCTTTGGTCTCTGAGTGCCCTAACTTTAGTATTGACTCCCGAGTGTATGATTCCCAGGATCCCACAGGCCAACACTTCTCAGCGTCGACAATCGTTAGAGGTGAGCCAGTGAAGGACGCAGACCTTGCCGTGCCTTTCTCTAATTTTGTGCGCTTTGGGACACGTGGAAAGGGTAGATTCACCTGTGCGGGTGCGGTCACTATGACTTTTAGGTGGCGCGGACTTGAGGATCTAGAGGTCGAGTTTGGCCCGATATTTACTAACGGCAGGGAGGGGCTCAAGCCTTTGCCAACGCCTTCAATCGCATTAACTGCAACGCCTCTTAATGTAACACCTGAGCCCGTAACACCTGAACATGCAACAGCGACTGTAGCCCCGTCTGCGTCTGTCACTGAGGTGCCTGCGGCGCTTGATACGATTGCCTCTTCTCCGCTACCGGTAGCGCCGGAGCAAAAGACTTCCCTGCCAACCATTAAAAAGCCACCCCCAATTACAAGCGAGGTAATTTACGGTTCGGTAGTTGTTGGCCAGTAGGGTGATGCGATGCCCTAGTTGCGAAGCCTGTTCGTGGACTAGGCGCGCAAATAGTGATAGATCCCAATTATGCCAAAGCAATTTGATATTCCTCGCGCATATCGCTCAGATATTATAGGAGCTATTAAACGCAAGCGGGCAGCGGCCGATACACGTAAAGATGATCTCTCAGCGAGTGAGCTCGATCTGGGTCCGGTGGTGTTTCGTGTCGCTAGGTTCTTTGGGTTCTGCTACGGCGTAGAGAACGCTATTGAGATAGCTTACCGAGCTTTGGAAGAAAATCCAGGCAAGCGCATCTTTTTGTTGAGCGAGATGATTCATAATCCACATGTGAACGCCGATCTGATCTCGCGCGGCGTTTCATTTTTACAGACAGCAGAAGGTGAGCAGATCGTTCCGTTCTCAGAGCTAAAGAAAGAGGATGTAGTGATCGTGCCAGCATTTGGCACAACACGGGAGATCTTTCAGCAGCTAGAAGCTCTGGGGCTTAATCCTCAGAGCTACAATGCCACCTGTCCATTCGTAGAGAAGGTTTGGAAGCGAGGTCGTCAACTAGCAGCGCAGGGCTATTCGATCGTTATCCATGGAAAGCACACTCACGAAGAGACGCGAGCTACCTTTTCTCAGATTCGACTCGATGGACCAAGTGTTGTAGTGCGTGATCGCGACGAGGCAGAGTTGCTGGCTCGTTATGTTCGTGGCGAGGAGCCATATGATAATTTTTTTGAGGATTTCAAAGGGCGTTACTCACAAGGCTTTCGGGTGCCTGAGGATCTTAGGAAGCTTGGTGTTGTGAATCAGACAACGATGCTTGCTGAAGAGACCCATGAAATAGCCCGGATGATGCGGCAGGCTTTGGTGTCAAGATTTGGTGAGGATGCCACAGCCGAGCACTTTGCCGATACTCGGGACACTCTGTGCTACGCAACGTCCGAGAATCAACGGTCAATGCGGGCCCTTCTGGAGCACAATGCTGATGTAGCGGTTGTGGTAGGTGGCTATAACTCATCAAATACTTCGCATCTGGTTGAATTGTGCGAGGGGCGGATCCCGGTGTTCTATGTTAAAGACGCCGATGAGATTTTATCTAGGGATTCTATTCGACACTTAGATCTTCATAAGGGAGTAGTCGTGTCTGATAATTGGTTGCCTAATAAGCCCAAGGTGGAGATATTGGTCTCAGCCGGAGCTAGCTGCCCTGATGCCATGGTAGAGGCTGTTTTGGCACGTATTGCTGGTCTTTTCACGGGCGCGCGTGACCTGCGCCAAGTGGCGGTAGGGGTTGCCGGACTTGCTTAGCCGCTCGGGTATCGCAATTCTCCCGCTATCTACTGGAAAAGGCTGACGTAACTACTCAGCACCAGGGCATCGCAATTCTCTTCTCTTAAATAGGGCCAAAAATGCGCGGAGCCTACTGTATTTAATGAGTTTAACGGGATTTAGCCGCGCATTTTTATCCCTGTCAGGAATGCCAGTCTTTTCGAGATAGATAGCGGGAGAATTGCGAGGCCCCGACTCAGCACTTTGTACCGAGTAGTTACGTTACTTTTTTTCAAAAATGAATGAGGCTGGTTTATCACGAGAATCTCCATGCCCTGCCTAGGTCGAAGCTCTGCGCAGCGCCCAGAGCGCTTTGTATGCAATTTGGTAGGACTGGTTCGCTGTTGTTTGAACGGCAGATAACGCTCCTTTAGCCGCGACTGTGGAGAAGCGACCGAAATGAAAGGGCCGCCTTAGAAAGACGCGTAGGTCTTTGACTTGACGCGGTGTGATCTCGTTGGTGTGTAAACAGAAGGTGTGAATACCTAACGGCATCCATCGCGGTCTCCACGATGTTTGTGGCACAAATACAAGACCGTCGACTGAAAATGGAAATAGCGCTACGCCGTCGCTTACGGCGGTAAATCCATTGTTGCGCAGGGCGCGCAGAGTTGTTCTATCATACGAGTGGTTAGGTGCCATCCAATAAGAGGTCGACAGGCCGTGTTGCTCAAGAATTCGGCGACCTTCACGAATCCTGAAATCCTGGTCATAGAATGGATCTCCAGCGAACTCGGATACCTCTTTACGAACCCCAACAGAGGGCCCGAGAATCGATGCGTCTGGGCGATGGACGAGGATGTGTTGGTATCCATGCTGCGCGATATCAACAGCATCAGACTCTACTAGTCCACGCAGCGCTTCCCAAAATCTCGTGAAGCGTGTGCACCGTTCTAGATTCTGGTCTCGATTGTCAGGAATGACTCCGAGAAGGGGTTTAATCTGATGACGTTTAAAAAGCTGCATAAGGGCCCAGAAGCGATTCCAATCCATACCAGGAGTTACGTCATCCATTCGAAATAGGTATACGGCGTTCATGATCGATGCACTCCAATTATCTGTCGCACTGCTGGGATCGCGCGTTGAATGATAGTGTGACGGCTTAGGAAGCCGCTGTGCTCCATAACGAGCTCTCCACCGAACTCGTTCTTAAATCGGGCAATCGCGTTCTTTTCTGGGTCGCCTTCAGTCATCGGAAATCCGCCGAGGTCGTAGTGCTGAAATCCATCTGACCGAGCGCTATGCATAGCGTGCCAGTGAAGGAGTCGATTGGCTCGGCCGATCCGATTGCGTTCCTCTGTGTCCTGAGATGAGCGGAAGTGAGATGCGGAATACAGTAGTCTAAGGCGTCCAAGCTCTCTGTCGGCGATATATGCGTGGCCTACCAGGGTTGCTTCTGTACTATCGCGGGCGATGGCCAGGACGAGAGATGATGCGCTTTTGAGCCCGAGCAGTTTATTGCGATTGCTGAGTGGGAGGTTCTTAAACTGGGCGAAGGTGTCATAGTGTTCGCAGAAAGAAGCGATATTAAAGTCTGAGGGTGCCCAGTTCATGACCGGGATGACTCCTTCGCGCTCAGCGCGGCGAATCTTGTAGCGGGTGTTGCTTGATAGGGCGGTGAAAAGTGGGCCCTCATCGACTCTCAGGTTTACCACTTTGGTGGCGCAAGGCTCGAGTCCAGCTAGGGGCAGAGCGGCTTGACTAAAGTGAGCTAAGCTAAATTGCTCTCGAGCAGCTAGCGGATCATCAGAAAAAAATACGTCATGAAAATGAAGCCCGTACTTGGTTCTCGGAATAGCTATCATGAATGCCTCTGCACTTCTTTGGGGTGCTGGTCTTTTGTAGAACAGAATCAGGCTAAGGTTTGTAGCTCAGCTACAGGTTGGTTGATATGAGGATGGTTACTCAACAATACTGCGAGATACGGTTATTGGAGGGCGCGGTACTAAACCTCGTGCGAGTGATTTACAAAAAAGGTAACACTTTAGCACTTTGCAGAACAAGAAGCTAAAAACAGCAGCCCCTACTGGGCTGCTGTTTTTAGCTTCTCGTTCTGCAAAGTGCTGAGTAGTTACGATCTGGATTTGATACGCCCTCTATTGTACTACCTTCGTGTCCCGGCTGTCTGCCCGTTTTGCGCTTTCCTGACCCTTTTTTCAAGAGATTTTTTTGCCTGTTGGGATCTTGCGATGGAGCTACATGCGAATTGCGGCTAGTAGGCTTAACGAATTTATCTAAAAGAAGCTGTGTAACTACTCACCGGATTTTAAGATCATCGCTGCAATTTCGTCGCTAAATGAGCTGAAATTGGCGGATCCTTTTTCTTGTCACCCCCTAGTCGGGGGGTGCCTTTTTTTGGTGAGTAGTTATTATCTCCACCCCGCTTTGCTCCGCAAAGCCGCCCCTTAATAGGAGCTAACGTTATTGCGGCAGAATTTGCAGCGTAGCTACATTTTACTTATAGAACAATCAGCGCTAGAATTTCGCCTGCTGTATTGTAAAGGAATGCTCGTATGAAGACGATCGATGTAACAGGGATTTGTAATGGACTGGTAGATATTTTCGCTGATGTCTCTCAAGCTGATTTTGAGCCGCTAGGATTTGAAAAAGGAACGATGCGGCTTGTCAGTGTTGATGAGCAGCATAATTTGCTCAGTCGTTTTGCGGGTAAGGAACCCGCACTCTGTAGCGGAGGATCGGTAGCTAATTCGATGATAGTTCTTGCTCAGCTAGGTGGTAGGGGAGCGATGGTCACGCATCTGGCTGATGATGAGTATGGGAGATTCTTTCGTAACGAGTGTGTTGAGCTGGGCATTCAGATGCCTGTTCCGCTGGCCAAGCTTGGAGCAACGGGTACGGTTGTGTCGTTGGTCACTCCGGATGCGGAGAGAACTATGCGAACCTCGCTTGGGGTGTCTATAGAGCTTGGCCGCGAGCATGTAGACGCTCAAGTTATAAAGGATTCACGTTGGGTGTTCATCGAGGGTTATGTGTTCTCGAACTCTGATGCGGGTAGGGAAGCTATATCGAAAGTTGTTGAACTTGCGAGGGGAGCAGGTACTAAAATCGCAGTCACGTGCTCCGATGCTTGGATAGTAAACGGCTTTGGAGAGCCTCTAAGGAAGACCTTGGAGTCAGCTAGCCTAGTCTTTGCTAACGAGGAGGAGAGCGCAGCTCTCTCTGGAACAAGGGATGTCGTAAGTGCGGGACGTAAGCTCAAAGAGCATTTCCCATACGTTATCCTCACGGCTGGTCCACGGGGTGCTCATATCTGGTGGGAGGGTGAAGAGCTCCATGTTCCAGCCTTTGAGTGTGAACCTAGAGACCTTACGGGGGCCGGAGATGTGTTTGCCGGATCGTTTTTACACGGAGTCAATCACGGATTATCGCCATACGATGCGGCACACAGGGCTAACTTTCTGGCAAGTCGCGTGATTAGCCAGGTTGGTGCCCGGCTGCGAGGAGATGTGCGTGCTTTGTGGAATACCACGGGCAAGTAGGAATCGAGTAATTTCAGCTAGATAGCCAAGTCCAAGAAAAGCCCCCGGTCTGCATACCTGGGGTATGTTACACCTTTGTTCTTTGGCCTCATATCAGTTCTAGATAGTTTGTTCTGGTCATAACCTGATTTGACACGAAAGTTGGACAGGAATGTTTGTAGTCCAAAACAACTACAGCGATTCGAGTAAATCGCGCGGATCGTTTACAATGTGAACTCTATAGAGAGTATTCCATGGCGAACTTTGGTGAGACGAGATTTTTGGGATTAACGCCGCGAGCTGTCGGTCTAACGATCGTTGCTGGCGCTATCGTGGTTGGGCTTTTCTTTATGCCCGAGGGAGTCAAGTTAATCTTCGACGGTAAGCCACGAACAAGTCGCGAGCATACTGCTTCCACAACGCAAGGCCCAAAACAGGCAGCTGCGCCTAAACAGAGTGATAACAGTCCCCGCGCGGCACTCTCGCGCGAGGGATTAAACGCTATTAATGCAGATATCTCCTCTAAGAGGAGTGGCGCTGAGACCAGTCGAGACATTCAACGAGTTTCTAAGAGAGCTTTAGATAATGAACAGGTGCCAGCACCGAGCAAGGGTGGCATATTTTCAGGGTGGGATTTTAGCGTCAAGGCTCGTCCAGAAAATGGAGGCAGAGCTGATGCTCCAACGGGTTTAACTTTTGAAAAGCTCGTTTCGCGGGAAGGTGCTAGCTTTTTGAAGCAGGGGCGCGGAGCTATCCCGCGCTTCTTAAAGCAGGAGGGGTTGCGTGGTGGTCCAGCTGAGGATGCCGTGCAGCATCTGCAAAGTGAAATTAATGCTATTGTAGCTGGAGATACTAAAGGCGCTCAGAGTCAGGAGGTTGCTAACAATTTGCGCTCAGCGCACATATCAGCGCTTCAGGGGCTACGGGCGGCTGGGGCTGATCGTGGGGTGATGCTGCGCTGGCTAGACCTTCCAGTTGTCAGCTTCATCGATACAAAAGGCGGAGTTATGGCTGCACAAAGATTCCGTGAGGCGTTTGCTCCGGGGCTGACCTTAAAGGACTTGGCGGTTCGTCAGCGTCGCCAAAATGGATTTGCCAGTAACAATATTCCAGCGCAGTTTCGCGCAGAGTTTGCGCTAACTGGAAGTGATGTGCAAAAAATAGTCGCTTATTCAAATGGCAAAGTCGTTCGCTCTGTAAAGTTTTCGCGAACTCAGTCAGGCGAGCCCAGAGTATTTAAGATCAATGGGGATGCTACGGGTGTCTGGACAGTAGTTGTGCACGACAATTTTGGAGCGCGTCCGTACTCTAAAAGTTACTCATTCTTCCCGAAGGCGCGGGTATTTCAACAGCAGCGAGATGGTAGCTTTCGTATAGCGTTTTTGCCAGGAAGTGGTCGCAACTCCCTTGATCGATTTTTCTTGGTTGGCGCTACAGCGCGACAGAGGCCTAGTGACTCAATAATCTCGACTTTCTAGCAGCGTAACCACTCAGCAAATGCTGCCGCAATAACGTTTGGGTTTATAACCTAGATCGCTCAGCTATCGAGATTAACTCTAACCACTGGTCTAGCTTAATGCTTGCGCCCCCAACCAGGGCACCATCAACGCCAGGCAGAGCCACTATTCCAGAGAAATTGGCTGGGCTTACACTACCACCGTATACAATCGTGCACGGACAGTTTGGCAAATGCGTGCTCCATAGCTGGCGAATGTAGGCGTGTGTGGCCTGGATCTCTGACTCGGTGGCCACTTTGCCGGTTCCTATGGCCCACACGGGCTCGTAGGCCAGGATTACTAGGGAAGCCGTCTCCAAGGTTAGTTGCGCAAAGATCGGCTCAAGCTGTGCTTGCAGGACGGCCTCCGTGCGTCCTGAGGATCTCTCAGACTCTGTTTCGCCGATGCAAACGATCGGAGTAAGGTTGTGAGAGATCGCGGCCTTCATTCGCAGCGCTACCTTGTCTGATGTTTCCCCAAAGAGGGTCCTACGTTCGGAGTGCCCAACAAGTGAGAATGAAAGACCTAGGTCTTTGGCGAAAGCTGCTGAGCTCTCGCCTGTGAACGCTCCGGAGCTCTCCCAGTGTACATTCTGCGTTCCTACCTTAATCACCGAAGTTTCAATTTCTCGTAGCACGTGAGCAGCGCTCAATGCAGGTGGGGTAATCCATACCTGTGTGTGTGTAAGAGTCGGCAGATTTTCGCGCAACGAGCGAGCAAACGCCGCTCCATCAGACGGTGATAGGTTCATCTTCCAGTTGCCAACGAGAAGAACTGAGCGGTGAGACATGGCAGCATTCCTGAGCGAGACAAAAAGACAGCAAGCGATGCGGGTTAGGGCGCAAACCCGCCCCCGCCACGCGGGTTTCCGCGGAGTTTACAGTTTGGAAGCAATCATATCGGTCACATCACACATGCGCGCTGAGAAGCCCATCTCGTTGTCATACCAGGCGACTACCTTAGCCAGCCTCTTGCCAATAACCATCGTGCAGAGCGAGTCTACGATTGATGAGTGCGTGTCTCCAGTGTAGTCGATAGACACAAGCGGCTCTGTAGAGAAACCGAGGATCCCTTTAAGAGCATTCTCGCTCGCGTTCTTGAGCGCGCGGTTGATATCCTCGACAGAGGTATCTTGATTAAGCTCTGCTACGAAGTCCACCACTGAAACATCCGGTGTCGGAACTCGTATAGCAAAACCATCAACTTTGCCCTTGAGCTCCGGGATTACTAAACCAACCGCCTTAGCTGCGCCCGTCGTTGTCGGAATCATAGAGAGATTTGCAGCACGAGCACGGCGTAGATCCTTGTGCGGTAGATCAAGTATCTGCTGGTCGTTTGTGTACGAGTGAATCGTTGTCATAGTGCCTTTAACGATCCCAAAGTTCTCGTGTAGAACCTTGGCTACTGGAGCTAGGCAGTTTGTTGTGCACGAGGCGTTGCTGATGATGTTATGCTCAGCGTTGTTGTACGAGGTGTCATTTACTCCGTATGCCAATGTTAGATCAGGATTGGTGGCCGGAGCTGATATGAGGACCTTCTTGGCTCCGCCTTGGAGGTGTAGTTGCGCTTTTTCTTTGTCGGTGAATAGTCCGGTGCACTCAAGGATTACCTGAGCTCCGAGGGTACCCCAGGGGAGCTTCGCAGGATCGCGTTCAGCGAGGATCTTAATCGTTTGCCCGTTAACTATGATTGAGCCTTCACCAGCCTCAACGGTTCCTGGAAACCGGCCGTGAACCGAGTCATACTTAAGTAGATGGGCCAGGGTCTTCGGGTCTGTGAGGTCATTAATTGCTACTACCTGCACCTTGCTCGACTTTTTAGAGGTGAAGAGCTGACGCAGAATGTTTCTGCCGATTCTGCCAAATCCGTTGATCGCTATTCCTGCCGCCATAAATTATTCTCCCTATGTGATTTGCTCTGATTATGTGGTTTATACCCTTGCAAGCTACAAAAGGGAACAGTTTGCCGCTTGCGCTGGGCGTTTGTAACTTGCGGTAGTTCTTAATACGAAATCCCGTTGAATATCTGGTGTGAACCAGACCTATGTGGCATATTTACGGGGTTAGAGCTCTGAGGGTTATAAGTCGTCTAAAAGATCGCAATTCAAACAACGAGGAGGATTGTTCGTGGAACCGGTACCAGCAGCAGTGGCAGAAGCGCCGACTATTCTTAACATGGTTTTTGGTTCGGGCTTGGTGGTGCAGACCGTACTCCTGATGCTCATAGCGCTTTCGGTATGGAGCTGGGCTATAACGATAGCCAAGACTATTCAGTTTCGGCGAGCGCAAGCAAACTCAGATGAGTTTGCTCAGGTGTTCTGGGAGAGTCGTAATTTTGCTCGTATCGACGAATCCTCACGACGACTCACCGCTAGCCCACTCGTGTCGGTGTTTACCTCGGGGTATCGCGAGTTGCTACACACAGTTCAGGAGAGTCAGCAGGCTGGAGGCGCTGTGGTTGATCCCGCGAGTGAGCTTGGGACCGTAGAACGCGCTCTACGGCGCGCAGAGCTAGAGGAGTCTCATCGCTTAGAGAAGGGAGTAACATTCTTGGCGAGCGTCGCCAGTGCTGCGCCGTTTATCGGCCTTTTCGGAACTGTCTGGGGTATCATGAATGCGTTTCATGGTCTGAGTCAGGCCAAAAGTTCAACGATTCAAGCAGTAGCGCCGGGGATCTCAGAGGCGTTGGTGGCGACGGCGGTAGGGCTGGCAGCGGCGATTCCAGCGGCAGTTGCGTTTAACTACTTCACCGCAACGATCAAAAAGTTTAGACAATCGATGGATAGCTTCTCAGAGGAGTTTTTGAACATCGCTCGTCGATACTTCGTTAAGTAAGAATGGCTTTTGCATCACGGGAAAGATGATATGGCGAGTAACGTTCGTGGAGATGATGACGGGCCGATAGCGGCGATTAACGTTACGCCCTTAGTTGATGTGATGTTGGTGCTGTTGGTCATCTTTATGGTGACAGCTCCGATGTTGCAGCAGGGGGTGGAGGTGGATCTTCCAAAAGCCACAACAGCACCGCTGCGTGGTTCGAGTGAGCAGATAGTTATCTCGCTTGATAAAACTGGTGGGGTGTTTCTCGGTGCTGGTAATCGCGTCGAGGTTCCTGAGTTGGCTGATAAGGTAAAGGCGATATTCGCCAACAAGCCTGAGGGAGAGCGTAAGATCTACATTAAGGGTGATTCCTCTCTTGGCTACGGCAGGATCATGGAGGTTATGGCAGCACTTCATGCAGGGGGTATAACTCAGATAGGATTGGTTTCCGCCTCACCAGAAGGGAAGAGTTAGGAGCTATCGACATTGACTGTGAGCGCCTTGCGATACAAGCCTGGTGGGAGATTCCGGGATAGCGAGTTTAGGTTTGGGCTCTCCGTCTCTGTGGTAGCCCACGTGGCTCTCGCTTTTTTCATATTCTTTAAGGTGTTTCCTGACTTTGGCGACATGCCGGAGCCGGTGGTTTACTCGATCTCTATCGAGGGCGGCAAGAATATCGGTGGAATGAGCCAGGTTCCTAAAGATGACAAGCCATCGCCGATTGCGCCGATGAAGAACGTTGCAGCCGAGACAAAGCAGGAAACTCAACCAGAGAAGGAAGTTCCGAAAATAGAACCTAAGAAGGAGGTAGTTGAGGATGCAGAGGTGAGTGTGGCTGAGAGTAAGCCTACTCCAAAGCCTACTCCGCCGCCTAAAGCGACCCCCAAAGCTACTCCCGCTCCGAGTAAGAAAAGTGATACGGCGACACCGTCTAAGACCACTAAAAAGAGCGAAGGTGACGAGGTAGATAAAAGCTACCAGGCTGCGATGCAGCGTTATTTAGGCGAATCCTCATATGCTGGTGGTAAGGGCTTTGGAGCGGCGCGGGTAGGGGGCTCAGGGATGGGAGGAGGCGTAGTGCGCCCACCTGAGTTTTTTACATACGAGAAGATCGTTCGTTCCAGGATTAAGGAGGCTTGGAGGTGGTACGATGCGAACTCGTCGTTAATTACTGTAATAGCTTTTGAGATAGAGCCGGATGGTGTGATTAAGAACGTTAGATTGGTTAAGAGCTCTGGGGATAGTAGCTATGATGATTCCGTTGTCAGAGCAGCGGTAAAGGCGTCACCCCTTCCACCGCCCCCGCCTAGTGTTTACGAGCAGTACTTTAAGAGCGTAAGGATTACGTTTGATCCGAGAGAGTAGAGTTAGAAGCGGTAGTAAGAACAGAAACTAAATACTGTCTCCCATTCCTGTCCAACCAAATATCCCCATAGCGATCCGCAGCAGTCGCAAGTAAACTAAGGGCCGGATGTGTTCTATAAACGGTAAAACCTCATGAAGATTTTTCGCCAAAACTTATCAAAGTTATTATTTCTATCCAGTGCTATGCTCAGCCTTGTAAGCGCTTCGGCGCAGACCGACCTTTACGTTCGAGGCGCGGGAAAATTGATACCTATAGGTATTCCAAGCCTGTGCTTGGAGAGTGGTGATAGGGGCGAGTCAGATACGGTTCCTTCGACGATATCAAAGGATCTGGATCTATCAGGGTACTTTGAGGTGCTAAACCCCAAGAGCTTTATAGAAAGCCCGGGCAAGTGCGGCGCTCAGGAAGCAACAGCCTACTCTGACTGGAGTGTGATCGGCTCAGAAGGATTAATCAAAGGGCAGATATCCCTCTCTAGTGGTAAAGTCAGGCTACAGCTTTATCTGCACGATGTGCAGAAACAGACAGTTGTCTTGGCTAAACAGTATGAGGGTGATCCTTCGCAGCTAAAAAAGATGGCGCATCGCTTCGCTAATGAAGTGATGAAGCATTATACGGGATTTCCGGGTGTGTTCGGGACGCAGATATCTTTCTCTTCCCGCGTGGGTCGGTTTAAAGAGCTCTTCGTTATGGAGATGGATGGCAGCGAGATTCGTCAGTTGACTAATGACCGGGGCTTGGCGTTGTCTTCCGCGTGGGATCCTTCGGGCACTAAATTAGTTTACACCTCTTTTAGGAATCGGGTTCCGGATCTGTTCCTGATCGATATCACCTCAAAGAGTGTCAAGCAGCTCACGAGGACTACGGACCTAGAAATAGGAGCGCATTTCCTCAATGCCGATCAGATCGTTTTTTCGCGCACAGAGGGTTCGGATAGCGATATCATGGCTATGAACCTTGACGGTTCAGGATTGCGGCGCCTTACACCACCCAACAGGGCAATCGATGTATCGCCAGTGCCATCGCCGGATAGTTCACAGATAGCATTTTGCTCCAATCGGGGTGGCGGGCCGCAGATCTACGTGATGGGCGCCGATGGTTCTAATCCACACCGGGTCAGTTTTGGTCAATCAAGCCAGTGCACGTCCCCAGCCTGGTCACCGACTGGTGATAAGATCGCCTTTGTCTGTATTTCAGACGGAGGACAGAACATATTTGTGAGCGATCCAGCCGGCTCAAACACCGTTCAATTAACTAGCATTGGCAAGAACGAAGATCCTGAGTTCTCGGCAGACGGCCGGTACATTACATTTGCTACCACTCAGTTCGGTGGGGTCTTTAGTATCGCCATGATGCGGGTAGATGGGCTTGGAATAAAACAGATAACCTCATCGAGAGGTGGGGATTACGAGCCCGCCTGGGGGCCCCTGTTGCAGTAGTGGTTAATGGCTGAGTAAGTTACCTTTCGTTTATCATGCAAAGCTTACATTAATCGATGATAACCTGTTGCAATAATGGCCTTTGTCGAGTATCACTTGCAGTGTCGCTAAAACAGTAACAGGGTGCTGTCATGTTGTTATGACAGCAATAGCAGTGGTAAGTCTCAAGCTAGCGTTGCGTTTGCTCCAGCTAAGTGCTTAAAAGTCTTATCTCTAGTGTTGTGTTGGGCGATGTTCGGAGCAACCTCTGGGGTTGTTTCGGGAGGCAGGACTCTGAGCAAAAAAGTGCTTCAGATTCGTGCCTTTCGGTACGACCAAAGTACGGGTGCCGTAGGCTTTATTGTGATGGTTTCACGTTAACCAAAGAAGTTGGGTTGCGTGGGTGTCCGTCGGACGGAAGCTCAATTAGGGCCAAAGTTCAGGTAAAGCAAAAGTGTGTACAATCCATTTCGGGAGGAAGGGAAGAATGATTCGGAGTTTGAAATTTTTTGCGATCTGCTTGGTTGCTGTAATATCAACTGGCTGTTCGTGCCGTACAGCTACAACTGATGGAAACATCGGAAGCGCAACGTCAGATGGTCCTCTAAAGGATATCTACTTTGCGTTTGACTCATATAAGCTTGATGCAACTGCTAGGGCAACTTTGGCTTCAAATGCTGAGTGGCTTAAGGCTCACGATGGAGCAACGGTGCAGGTAGAGGGTCACTGTGATGAGCGTGGAACGAACGAGTACAACATGGTGCTCGGAGCAAACCGCGCACGTGTTGCAGCAGATCATCTGCGCACTCTCGGAGTTCCAGCAGGCTCGATCAGCACTGTGAGCTACGGAGAAGAGCTACCAGTTGATCCTGGGCACAATGAAGAGGCGTGGGCGAAGAATCGTCGCGATCACTTCAAGGTGAACTAAATCCTGTGCGAGTGATTTTTGAAAAAAAATCACTCGCAATAGCAGGACAAGCGCAATCTTGGCTCCATGACTAGCGCAGGGAGCCAAGTTGCGCCGCAGAGTTGGTTTCGTTCAAAAAAGCTGAATCAAGTGCAATTGCAACTACTCTGCAGATAGTGCCGCAATGACGTTAGCCCCTATCATGGCCTCGCAATTCTCCCGCTATCTACTCGAAAGGACTGGCATTCCTGACAGGGATAAAAATGCGCGGCCAAATCCCGTTAAACTCATTAAATACAGTAGGCTCAGCGCATTTTTGGCCCCATTTTAGAGCAGAGAATTGCGATAATCAGCTTATTTAGCGACGAAATTCCAGCGACTCTCTTGAAGTTCGGTGAGTAGTTACGTTCAATTAAAGTCTTGCGGTTAATTCGACGCAGATTTAAAAGAGACCCTGGGTTCTAGATATGCTAGAGCCTGGGGTTTTTTAATTAACTACTCTCCCACAAAAAACCCCCTGAGTTTGGGGGTAACAACAAAGAAAATCCGTCCAGATTAGCTGATTTAGCGATGAAATTACGGCGACGGTCTTAAAGTTTTGGTAACTACTCACCTGATTTTAAGGTCGTCGCTGCAATTTTGTCGCTAAATGAG
>JBBALZ010000019.1:0-26914 GCA_040402735.1 Bdellovibrionota bacterium | reverse complement strand
TCTTGGAGTGAGCTTTGATAACGGCTTCCCCTTACTGCACAAGATGTATGACGGTGACATCCACAACGTAAAGATATTTGAAGATATGCTCGCAGAGCTTAAAACAGGCGGTATTTCGGGCATTATAATGGATCGGGGCATGTACAGCGAGCAAAATCTTGATGCGCTTGATCGTCTCAACATCACTAGTATCGTCGGGGTCAGAAAAACTCCGTCCCTCACCAAATCATTCTTAGCCGACTTAAAGCGCGAGGATATCTTCAACGCGCAATGTCAGGTATGCCTCAAAAACACAAAGGTCTATGCGACTGCGAAAAAGTATCGGGAAGGCGAGATCGTAATTGTGTACCACCCGCAAATCGAAGTTGCCGAAAGAGAGCGTTCATTTGAAGACCTTGGCAAGAAAAGAAAGGAAGCTTTCGGTTTCTCTCTTATCTACCACACGACAGCGCTCTCGACCGAAGCGGTTGTTCAGCGCTACTTTGACAAAGATGTAGTTGAAAGAGCCTTCAGGCAGTTGAAGGGCCCCCTGTCCTTACGCCCCATCCGAGTTTGGCTGCGTCACCACGTAGAAGCGCACGTCAGAATTTGCTACCTCGCCCATGCCGTGTACGCATTCATCGGATACAAATTGAGAAAGCTAAAAATAACTCCAGAGGATGCTGTTAGAACTTTGCAAACCGCTTATAAGGTTAGGTTGATGGACAAGTCCTTACAGATGCCATTTGAAAAGCTAGTCACTCTTACCAATCAACAAGCCGCCATTATTAAGAAGCTTGGCCTAGTGTATAAAAACGGCTAAAAAGCTGAGTAGTTACAATTAATCTTATGGTGGCGGAGCTACAGCGCATAAATTCCATACTCGTAACCACAGACCTATCCCTTGAGGCGCAGTGTGCCTTTGGCATGGCTGCTTCGCTAATGCAGGCCTACGGTTGCAGCCTTACCCTGTTAACCTGTATCAACACCTCACCGCAGTACTCCGAGGCGAGTTTGGGAGCGTTTGAAGCCCCTATTGCGCTCTCGCCACAGACAGTTACTGACACATACAACGAACTTGAGCAGTCACTCAAAGAATCGCTCTCTGATTATTTCAAATCCTCCCGCGCAAATTATCACATCATCCAGGCACCGGTAGCAGTGGAACATTCCATCGTTACCTACATCACAGATAACGAACCCGGCCTAGTTGTTATGTCCTCCCACGGCAGGTCAGGCATAAGGCGAGCATTTCTCGGATCGGTTACTGAATACGTATTGCGACACTGCAAAGTGCCGGTGCTTGTAGTCCCGATTAAAGCGCGCTAGCCTAGCGGCGCTAGATCATATGGCACGTAGCTCATCCATTCTGTACGGATCATCCTGGATCCTCGTCGTATACACACTACTCATTATTGCTTGGGGGGCCTGGGTGCGGATATCCGGGTCAGGCGCTGGATGCGGCGATCATTGGCCACTGTGTCACGGCACTGCTGTACCCCTGGGTGCCGAGTGGAGAACCTGGATTGAGGTTTCTCACCGTTATTCCACTGCACTTTTTGGGATCTTGGTTATAGCCCAAATAGCCTTCATCCGGACGCTTATGCCATCTGGGCACCCGGCGCGCCGCTGGGTCTGGCTCACTCTCTTGTTCACCATCTCAGAGGCTCTAATTGGTCGTTTTCTTGTTAAACAGGGATTAGTCAACGAGAGTCAGTCAATCTATCGACTCGTTGTGATGCCGCTACACTTACTGAACACATCTCTGCTGCTTTGTGCCGAGGTGGCAACTGCTGAAAGCCTCAGGTCAGGCCTTTGCAATTCTTCCACTATTTACTCGCATTCAAATATTTACTCGCATTCAAAACGGAGGACGCTGCATATTTATGCTTTAGCCATTGCTGTAATAGCACTACTAATCTCAGGGGCTATTGCTGCGCTGGGATCGCACCTGATGCCCTCCCAATCGCTCTTAGACGGATTGCAACACGACCTCTCTTTAGATGCCCATCCTGCAGTACGCCTAAGAGTTCTGCATCCCCTTCTTGGTTTGCTGATTCCGATGGGCTTATGGCTTTTCATCACCTTCTCAGCCAACGATACCTCTACGCCACAAGCGGTAGCCGCTCGCAAGCATCTGCTCTGGGCTCTAGCTATTACAGTCTTGATAGGCATCTCAACGCTGGGCTTACTCAGTCCGACGTGGCTTAAGCTATTGCACCTCACAGCCGCAAACCTACTTGTCATCCTAGCGGCTCGCTACGGATATCACTCGTTGTAACTGCTGGCTCCTATGCGCTTCAATAGTTAGCCCCAGTGCATCCTACACTTATCCCAGATTAGGCAGTTACTGGTCTGAAATAGGTTGTTGTTTTGATTCGCATCCGCGAATCGATAGCGTTCTCCAAAGGCTCGGATTTAGCTATGGACCTTTGGAGAACCCTATATAACGCAGTTGTAATCCTAAATTCGGCAGTTGCGGGTCTGAAAATGGCGCATCTACTCGAAATCACTTCGGCTTTTGAATTTGCGGTGCTCACCCTGACGGTGCCAGGGTTGCGCCTCCACAAATATCAAAATCCTTTGTGCTTTCGAGTATCTGCACCATTTTCATCCTCCTTAACTGCCGAATTTAGGATAATCCTTGCGGCTTGGCCCTAGCGAGACACGACTAACGGGCTCTGCTATAGTGATGTGCAAAAGTCCTTGCCAGTAAAACTGGCAAGGCTTTTGCGCCACATCACTATAGGTTGTTGTTTTGATTCGCATCCGCGAATCGATAGCGTTCTCCAAAAGCCCGTATTTCGCTATAGACTTTTGGAGAAGCCTATATAGTGCGCGGTAACGGATGTCTGTCATTCGCTAAATACTTTCAGCCCGATATGAACGATACGACCCAAACTTCCGGCACCCTTAGTTCTGTTATTAGCTTGGCTAAAGCATCTTGGGATTCCACTGCCGGAAACAGACTACGGCTAGCCAGTTTCATCACCCTTTACGTCCTGGCCTACTCAATTGACCTTCTGGTACCGTGGGCGATCGGTTGGATCCTCGGCGTTTTCGTTAGAGAGGGGCTCACCGAACACGCAATCCAAGAGAGTCTCCGTTGGATCCTGTTCTACATACTTCTAAAGATGGCCTACGCCGCGACACATCACTTCGGTCGCTACTATCAAGGAACCACTGCTTACGGTGCGCGATTTAAGAAACTTGAGGAGGTTTTCACTGCCCTAATTTCTTTTCCCCTTAAATGGCACGTCACCCATCATACCGGAGAGAACCTAAGTAAGTTACACCGTTCAGTTGGTGCGATTGAATCGGTGGTATCGAACTACATCTGGCAGATTATCGACGGAATAATGAAGTTCTTTGCGGCTTCGTTGCTGCTTTTTGCTCTCGATGTAGAGGTCGCAGTCACGGTTCTGGTGATGGGCTTCATTACCGTAATGGTGATGATCTTATTCAATGCGCGACTCACCAGAAACATCCGTTGTAACAATCGATTTTATGACAAACTTAACCGTACCTGCGTCGACTACCTTTCGAACATTATTACGGTCAAGACTCTGCACCTAGAGCAACCCGCCCTAGCATATCTCACTAATCAGCAAGATGAGGGATTTAAGCTCTCACGTAAGATCTGGAAATACCAAGAGCTTAAGTGGGGAACTATAGCGGTCGGTTACAGCCTAGTGATGGGAACATCGCTATATATCTACTTCGGCAACCAACGCTCTCTTGGAACAGCCTTTGACGTTGCTCAAGTATATGTTCTTCTAAACTATCTAGATCGCATCTTCGCAGCGATCGGCTCATTCACCGGGTACTATGGAGGAATCATCGAAGCGGCCACCGCATACGACGATGCATCGAGCGTTTTAAGAGACTCTAAGCAGATCGCACTTCCAGTTTTATCGGGCAACTTAAAGCCGCAATGGGGTTCGTTGCAGCTTAGAAATGTTTCGTTCTCGTATGGCAGCAATGCTGCCAACCTCAGAAACTTATCCTTTTCTTTCCGCCGCGGTGAAAAGATAGCCCTTGTAGGCCCCAGTGGTGGAGGCAAATCAACGCTGCTCAAAGTTCTTGCTGGAATGCTTGCACCTCAGGACGGCACTGCAACAATAGATAACGGCACACCAATCAGCTTTGACGATATAGCGCGAGTTAGTCTGCTTGTTCCTCAAGAACCTGAGATATTTTCAGAGACAGTTCGTTACAACATAAAGTTTGATCAGGATTTTTCCCAAGAGCAGATGCAGAAAGCGGTCGAGATATGCCGCATCGACCACATACTTGAGAAACTCTCACGGGGATGGGATAGCCACCTTGAAGAAGCGGGACTAAATATCTCTGTTGGGGAACGTCAACGATTGGCGCTGGCACGTGGAATCTTGCGGGTTCCCGGCAAAGACATCCTCTTGCTCGACGAGCCGACCTCAAGCCTCGATCCACTAACCGAAAAGCAGATCTTTGCGGGTATCCTCCATGAGTTTAGAGAACTTTGTGTAATAACAGCTTGCCATCGTCTGGCGCTCGTCCCTCTGTTCGATACAATCGTGTATGTTAAGGACGGGCAGATTGAAGAAGTAGGTTCCTTTCCCGAATTACGAACGGCAGGCAGAGGCTTCTCGGCGGCGTGGGCGGATTACGAAAGAACCGTTGTTAGTCGTGACGGAGGGGTTGCTGCGTAATGCAATCTCTCAGGCCGAACAAGTCGGTGTGTAAGACACATTAAGCGAAGGATAAATGGCCACATTCGACCGAAATGTTGTTCGCCGCTTTATAGAATTGGCTAGTCCATTCTTTAAGTCCGAGCTTAAGTATCGCGCATGGGCGCTGGTGGCCTTGGTTTTAACATTCTCCCTTACAATAAACGGTGTAGGCGTGATGATGAGCTACATCGGCCGCGATTTTATGACCGCCTTACAGACCAGGGATTCCGATCTGTTCCGCTGGAAACTTGTGCAATATATTGTAGCGTTCGCTATCGCTACCCCTATCGTGGTTTTTTACTCGTATTCTGAGCAACGACTCGGGCTTTTGTGGCGACGCTGGCTGAGTCATCGCATCCTCTCACGATACTTTCAGCACCGCGCTTACTATCGCCTTAACTTACGTGGTGATATCGACAACCCGGATCAACGAATTGAGGAAGACGTTCGTTCATTCTGCGCGCAAAGCTTAACATTTTGCTTGATTCTCTTTAACTCTTCAGTTCAGCTGTTTCTCTACGTGTACGTCCTCTGGTCGATCTCATGGAAGCTTCTTGTTGCGGCTATAACATATTCTATCATCGGTTCAATCGTTACGTACTTCTTAGGGCGCCCTTTAGTAGGGCTTAATTTCGCCCAGCTAAAGAAAGAGGCCGATTATCGCTACAAGCTGATCAATATTCGAGATAGCGCCGAATCAATAGCCTTCTATGGTCGAGAAAGCCAGGAATTCACCCGAACTAGACAACGATTGAAATCAGCGCTGAACAACCTGTTACTTGTTATTAATTGGAATCGTAACCTCCAATTTTTTACCACTGGATATAACTATCTGCTGACTGTCCTACCAACTGTTATAGTTGCGCCTCTGTTCTTTAATGGGCAGATCGAGTTTGGTGTTGTAATTCAAGCGGGCGCGGCATTTGGATTCGTTATTAACGCGCTCTCTATCGTGGTAAATCACTTTGGAAACCTAAGTATTTTTGCGGCTGTAATTAACCGCCTAGGCTCATTCTCTGAGGCGCTCGATGCCGCACAAGAGCCCTTCTCTCCTGGTAACAAGATAGCAACACGCACCGGAGATACCTTATCTTTTCGCTCGGTGACTATCTGGACACCGAGGCGAGAGCAGGTTCTTATCAAAGACCTCTCGTTCTCCATGCCCGGAAAATCCCTGCTGATCTGCGGCCCAAGCGGTAGTGGCAAGAGTTCAATCCTCCGCGCTATCGCGGGCCTCTGGGATGCCGGGAGCGGGACGATTGTCCGACCAGGATTGGGAGACGCCCTATTTCTTCCACAGCGCCCGTACATGGTTCTGGGCTCGCTACGCTCGCAGTTGCTCTACGGCGCGCCGCGAAGGGCGCTTATTGATCGGGAACTTATTAGCATCCTTGAGCGAGTACGCTTAACTGAGATGTTTAAACGGGTTGGAGGACTCGACGCAGTGCTTGACTGGCCTAACGTCCTGGGAACCGGAGAGCAACAACGACTCGCTTTTGCTCGGTTGTTGGTGATCAAGCCGCGGATTGTCTTTCTGGACGAATCAACCACAGCTATGGATCAGACGATAGCTGAGGCGCTTTATTCAACTCTGCCGACATTTGTCGACAAGTACGTAAGTACGGGCGAAGTTACAGAGCTTCGCAAGTTCCATGAACATGTACTACTATTAGAAGGAGACGGCTCATGGCGCTTCGAGTAATCGTTATCCTTCTCTGTTTAGCTCTTATTCCATCGACTGCAATAGCGCAGGAATCGGTTAAACGCGCCATCTTTGAGGACTGCGATCAAGCTCGTTTAGAGTTTTCAAAGCTCTCAATCGAGCAGCAGTCTTCACTACTCGATTTTTTTGCACGGGTTATCGCCCTAAACACCGAATCCCCCTCGGCCCCAGAAGTGTATGCCGTAGCTCCTGGAAGTCAGCTGCCTAGCGATTCTAAAACTCTTACCGCTCCACGAGGAGCCGACTTAATACCTGGCGCGTTGTGGCAAAGTATGGATGCCAAGCGTGAGCTGCGCGCCAAGAAGTGCTCCTTGGAACTGCTTGATCTGGCCGGCCCTCTTGCCCTTGAGATACTACCCTCTCTCGTAACTACCTACAGTGAGCAGGCCCTCAGTGATGAGGTGGCCGTAAACTTAGAGGAGGTAGCCGCATCGATAGCAGAGGCGGCTCACCTTCAAGGACGCACCCCCGAAACTCAACAGATCGAGTCGATTGTGCCACATACGTTCGGACAGCGCACACTTGTTGCAAGGAACTTTATTCACGAGTTTAAGCAGGAGGCGCTTCCCTACCTGATTTCATTGATCGCCACCCGAAAGGAGCAGCTACCTCCCGATATGCAACGCTACTTACGGTCGCTCGATTCAGATGGAGCATTAGCATTCCGAGCGGTGATCAATCTTTTACCGGGATTAACGGCGGACCAAGCACAACATCTAATTAGCGTTTTACCTGAGCCAACGCCCCAAGTTTGGCCCACATTTATTAAGGACCTCGCTCAGATCTCTGCCTATCCCGACCGAACAAAGCTCTTCGCTCCACTTCTCGCTAGAGCCTGTATCGCTATGGGTGGAATCACAGCAGATCAGTCTCTTCAAGAGCTAATAGCAGGGATTCCTGATATCCTCGATTCTGGAACGATCACTCCCGAAGGGGTCAAATGTCTAGTGCAGAGCTCGCCACCTTTAGCGCGCAAGGCGGTTACTCAGCTATGTGATTTAAAGATAGAAGTTCCGCATCATTTTGTGCAGATCTGCTCTCTTGGTATTGAAAAAGGCTCACCAGAGATCCGCGGTGAGGCATACACCTGTCTACGTCGCTTTGCGCTAAATCCAAACTCAACCGTGTGGCGAGAATCACTACTTGCGCTGGCCGCGTTTCCTGAACGTAGAGCCGATACCATTACAGTCGCCCAGCAGCTTCTTAAAACAACAACTAAGCCTCTAGATTCCACAAAACCGCAAGACATCAAGCAAGCTGTCATAGAGCTGCTGCAAACTATCCCCCTGGGAAAGGAATACGGTCGATTTGAGGGATTTATCCTCGAGTCTCTGCGATCGCACGCAACGCAGTCCGCTGCGCTCGATCTAGCTAAACAAGCGCCAGCTCTTAACCCAACTATTTTAGCGCTTGCACTAACGACTCCACCAACAAGTGAGAGTATATCAGCACTCAATGTCGTAGCGGCACGAAGGGATATCTCACACAAATCACTCCCACAGCTAATCGAGCTGCTAAAGTATCCTGAGGCGGCACTTGAAGCCGAGAGGGCCCTTGTTTCAATCGGAAAGAATGCAGCCAATACGCTTCGTAAAGCTCTCTCCAGATTACCCACTGGCGTGTCTCGACTCTCAGCTACAGGGCTCTTGGTGAGCTCTCGATCAGCGACGAAAATAGAAGCATACAGCTTATCAAAGAGCTTAGCTGAACTAGCAGATTGCTCATTTATCGGTGACCGCAGTCAAATTCTGTGCGCATTGAGTAGCTATGCGGCTGATGACGCTGAGATCTCCGAACACATCATGCGCAGCGTACAGCGGTGTCTGCCAGCTTTTAAAAAGGATGCTCTAGCTAATCTCGTCGCATGCAAACAGGATCTTATTTTAAAAGCATCCGATACCGTTGGCTCGATGTGCCGTATGGTGGGAGAAGGCGTGTCTAATCTTGAGCCACTCGTTGAACTTGCAAATCAAGAGATACGCACCGACTCCAGGGTCGGAGGGCCCCTAGTGGCCCAGATGCTGCTCAATTGTCCCGCCACAACTCAAAGACGAATCTTAGCTGCGCTCACACATCACAGCGTCATCTCTCCAGAGGTAGCTGATGCCATACGGGCAATCTCAACTAAACAACCCCCGGATACCAAGCCAACTCCGGAGCTGTTGCGGGCACTAGCCTATACCGAAGACACCCACTATCCCTGGCGCGACTACGTCAAACAGGCGATTGAATCTGCCTCTCAAGGAAATATGAGCAGGAGCACGGCAGAAGTGATCGCCGTCATACCTGTTGATGCTGTGCTTGCCGAGATACTACCAGCCCTCGAATCAGATAACGCTGAGAGGCTTATTGGCGCAGCCCTGGTTGGTGGTGCTTTAGGATCAAAGGCGATTCCTATCGTCTCACGACTGTGGCACCTTAGGACGATGCGTGCGCCAGGTGTCCGCTACACCTCAGCGTTGGCTTTACTGCAAATTAACCCCCTAACTCCCGATCTGCACGATTCAGTCAGGCGAACTCTAGTTAACCGCTTTTTTGAAACCGCTCTTACCATGCCGATCCGTTGGTCAAACACTGTAGCTCTAAACGACCTATCGAGCGGCACATTCGGAGTCCTTAGGAGGGAGCACCTACAGCAATTGCTCACCACAAAATAATCCATCGCAACTATTAAAGATCCGCGAAAATCAGCTCATTTAGCGACGAAATTGCAGCGACGATCTTAAAATCCGGTGAGTAGTTACGAGGCAAAAACTTGAGCGACTATTTCGTGCAGAAAATCCTCGATTGTCGTATAGTCTAAGGCGACGTTTAGCCCAAGGGATATACCAGAGTGACTATCCAATTTCAGCCAATTATCAGCCGTGCTAAGGCTCTGCTTTATAACCTCAGCAGTACACGCGGAAACAGCAATGATTTTGTGCAAACTGTGCAGGCGTGGCAACCCGAAGTATTATCGATAGAGGGCTTACAGGAACTTGCTGCGCAATTGGCAGATTCGCATCGCTCGGCAGTTGCGCAATTTCACTCCAGTCGTCTCTTGCGGAGCTATAGGTCTAATCGCGCTGCACTAAAGCGTGTCTACCTCCGCTTGGCCGAGGCAGCACACAATAATGAGACCCTGACAGCGGGCGCCGAGTGGTTACTCGACAACTACCATCTTGTCGAGCGACATGCAGCGCAGATTAAGAAATACCTGCCGCGAAGTTTTTATCGGATTCTGCCAAAGCTCACACGAGGAGAATTACGAGGCCTACCTCGGATCTATAACCTAGCACTTGAATGCGTAGTGCACACCGATGGAAGCATTAATGCCGAGCGTACTTCTTGCTTCATATCAGCCTATCAACAGCGGGTCGAGCTATCATCGGGTGAGTTATGGGCCTTTCCGATTATGCTACGGCTGGCTCTCTTAGAGAACCTGCGACATTTAACCGAGGAAGCAGAGAGAGAGCTTTTGGCGCGCCGAGAGGTGCTCTCTCTGATTGATAAGGTGCTCGGAGATGAATCTCGAACCGGAACAGAGATAATGGTTGAACTTGCTCGGCGCATCAGCGAGCGCGAGAATTTCCTTCTCCACGGCGCCCTTGAGCTTTTAAGAAGACTACGAAGTCGCGGCCGCAAAGCGTTTATGGCGCTTCAGTTTCTGGAGGAGAAGTTGCGCGAGCGCGGACTTGATCCGGAAGACCTCTTGAGAGCTGAGGATCATAGGCAAGCCACTAGACAGATATCGGTTGGAAACACTCTCACTTCCCTTAACGCAGTTGACCAGATGAATTGGCGCGAGTGGTTTGAGAGTGTCAGTCTTTGCGAAGCTGCGCTGCGTAAAGATCCAGCTCGACTCTACAGACAGAATGATTTCACATCTCGCGATATTCTGCGGCAAGAAGTGGAGAAGTTAGCAAAATCCCTCCAGCGCACCGATTCGCAGATAGCCTCAGTTGTTACCGAGTGCGCACAAGAAGCGGCGAGCACCTGGACTGAATCAGACGAACAATCGCGAGTGCACAAGTACGTCGGATATTTCCTTTTAGGTGCTGGTCGCTCGACTCTTGAACAAAAGCTCGGCTTTAAACCACCACTACGCACATTAGCGAAGAGATTTCTCTTTAGACACGCGCTCTCTACTTACTTAGGCGCGATAGCTCTTTTAACCTTGGTCTTTGGAGGGTATGTGTGCCTCATCTCCGAGTGGGTTGAAGCCACGCACCTAGTTGTAGTTGTCGCGCTCCTACTATCGATCCTGCCGATGTCAGAGCTTGCCTCAAGTTTAGTGCAATACCTGGTCTCTCGGTGGATTAAACCACGACCACTTCCCAAGCTGCAGAGCGATGGTCCGGTTCCTGCTGAGTCAAAGACGTTAGTAATAGTTCATTCTATTTTTAGCTCAACAGGGTCAATTCAGCGCGCCATCGATGGTCTGGAGATAAGATTCCTCGGCAACGATGACCCAGCTTTTACATTCGTACTTATGGCCGACCTGCCTGATGCAAAAAGCGAGGAAACTGCTCAAGATCAGGAGATTATTAAAGTTGCGGCGGCTGGCATTCAAACCTTAAATAGACGGCATGCAAGCGGCAGTGAGGATCGATTTCTGCTCTTCTTTCGAAAGCGCCAATGGAACCCGAGTGAGGGAGTTTGGATGGCGTGGGAGCGTAAGCGTGGTAAAATCGAGGAGTTAAATAGATACATCCTGGGTGACCAGGGGACTTCACTTCAATTAATTGTGGGAAGGCCAGAGCAGCTACGGGATGTTCGATACGTTATTACCCTTGATAGCGATTCACAGCTAGCGCGGGATGTCGGTAAAAAGCTGGTAGCTACGATCTCCCATCCGATGAATCGGCCAGTCATAGATCCGGTCATCAATCGAGTAGTAAAAGGATACGCATTCATCCAACCTCGAGTTACTATTTCCTTGACGTCAGCAGGGAACTCGTTCTTCTCTCAACTATTCTCAGGCCAAGCAGGTCTCGATCCCTATACCAATGTCGTATCAGAGGTGTATCAGGATCTCTTTGGCGAGGGCTCATTTTGGGGTAAAGGGATCTACGATGTGCATGCCTTTGAGCACGTGCTACGCAACCGCGTACCGGAGAACAGCCTTCTCAGCCACGACCTTTTTGAGGGCTCGTTTGCTCGCGTAGCTCTCGCTTCTGATATTGAACTCTACGATGACTTCCCCTCTCGCTATATGGCCTACTCAAAGCGATTACACCGCTGGGTGCGCGGAGATTGGCAGTTACTACCGTGGTTACTGCGCCGCGTTCCAACGAAATCTGGCTACGAGCGCAGCCAGATTTCGTTGCTCTCATGGTGGAAGATGTTTGACAACTTGCGAAGGAGTCTTGTCCCTCCAGCGTGCCTCGCTGCTATCCTCGGAGGCTGGCTATTTCTTCCGGGGGGGCCGCTCACCTGGACAACAATCGTGCTTATCGTCATTGCATTTCCAGTATTTACCGGGCTTGCTGCCGTCTTTGCGCTCCCGAGTGTAGGCATATCAATCGGTGGATTCCTAGGAGATATCGGTAGAGATCTGTGGCGTAATGCAGTGCGTTCGTTCATGGGTATTGCGTTTCTACCGCACCAAGCCGCGCTCATGCTACACGCGATCAGCATCACATTATATCGGGTGTGTTTTCAAAGAAGGCATCTCTTAGAGTGGGAGCCAGCAGAGCGCGCAGAGCGTCGCCTAAAAAATGAGCGCGGAGAATACTTAAAGCTATTCACTCCGGCTATTGTTGTAGTGCTTGTAGCCCTCGGATTGACTGCGCACTTCCAGCCTAGTCACCTCTTATTCGCCGTTCCATTAACAATCCTGTGGCTGTTTTCACCATTTATAGCAGAGGCCGCCTCGCGCTCCAAAAAAGTGGCTCTTGTTGGAGCCTCCATTTCAGAGAAACGCTACCTAAGAGAGCTTGCGTTTGATACCTGGTCATTCTTCCGACAGTACCTCTGCTCCGAGTACAACTACCTGATGCCCGACAATCTTCAGATCGTTCCTAATCGCGTAGTAGCGGAACGTACAAGCCCTACTAACATATCTCTATCGATGCTGAGCGTGCAGTCGGCCTACGATCTAGGGTTCATACCTTTACCGAGCGCTCTTGAAAAGCTTGGACACGTCACATCCACCATCGTAGCGATGGAGAAATATCGAGGCCACCTCTTTAATTGGTACGCTATTCGCAACTTAGCGCCGCTAAACCCGCGATACATATCGAGCGTAGATAGCGGAAATCTTTTGGGTCATTTCTATGCTTTACTCTCTGTTTATGAGAGCGCGAATTCATTGCCGATCATAAACCACAAACACTCCGAAGCTCTGGTTGAAGCAATTGAGGATTTGTTTTCGCACAAGGACTTTCTGCGTGAGTCTCCTAGCGCTTCGACGTTACGTAATCTACGCGAACAGCTCACTCTAAATCCAGCCAGTGATACCGTTTATCTAGCAACTATCCTTCTTAGTGAGTCTGCTGAGCGCTTAACAAATGAACTAGTACAACTCGCCAGTGGAGAAACAGGTGCTACTCATAAGTATAGAAGAGTTCATTCGTTACTATCCGATCTGCAGAGTGTGCGACCATTCCTAGGCTGGCTTCTCCCTGTTCAAGAACTCGCTGCCTCTGCTCGGACGATTCAGCTACGACATGACACCTCGACCAGCCCGCTCCAGCACCTACTAGTTTTATGCGTTGATCTGCTGAGCTCTCTACAGCGCGGCAAGCTATCACTCGACTCAGTCCAAGGTGCCCTGGAGCAACTTACGGCTACTAGTCAATCCGCCCTTGGTGGAGATCTTGACTCCCAGTGGCAACCCTCCGTAACGCACCTGCAATCATCGCTAGCAGAGTCCCTAGCTGCTCTTGAATCAATTAAAATCGAGTGCTCAAGCACGATGGAGAATCTACAACGTATCATAGCCGAGATGGATTTTTCATTCCTCTATGATGGTGAAAGAAACCTATTTACTATCGGATACAATGCGGAACATGCCCGCAAGGATCCTAGCTACTACGACCTCCTCGCCTCAGAGGCACGTCTGTTGAGCTTTCTAGCAGTAGCTCGCGGCGAAGTGCCGCAAAAGCACTGGTTCTCGCTCGGTCGCTCTCTAGCTAATACGGCCGGTGGTAGAGCGCTTATCTCGTGGAGCGGTACGATGTTCGAGTACCTGATGCCGTTTATCGTGATGCGCGATTTTCCGACAACAATCCTTGGCAGAACAGGACGAGCAGTGGTGAGCGCACAGATACACTACGGCGCTCGCCAATCGGCTCCCTGGGGTATATCTGAGTCGGCATACAGTGGCGTTGACTTTGAAAAGACCTACCAATACCGTGCGTTTGGCGTTCCGGGATTAGGACTCAAACGAGGTCTTTCTGAGGATCTAGTAGTTTCGCCGTATTCAACACTGCTAGCGCTTTCTTTTACCCCTTCTCTTGACTCAGCGATATCAAACCTCAAGTTTCTCGAAGCAGAAGGCGCTCGCGGCGAATTCGGATTTTATGAAGCGATCGACTACACCACCTCACGACACGTGCGAACGGAGGGGAAGCACATCGTTCAATCATTCTTTGCGCATCATCAGGGAATGTCCCTAATTAGTATAAATAACCTGCTTAATAACAACATTATGTGCGAACGGTTCCATGACCAACCGGTCGTTCGCTCTGCGGAGCTACTGCTTCACGAACGATTCCCAGAGCGGGTGGCCGCAATTGTTCCCCACGAACCTGAGTTAGCGATGATCCATCGCGAGGAGGCTGAACTAGAGACCACAGGACTTGAAGTTATTACCTCGCCTCACACAGTATCTCCGCGCGTTCGTTTGCTTTCCAACGGAAGATACTCGGTGCTCATTGATTCGGCAGGAGGAGGTTGTAGCCTATTCGATCGCGGAACCGTGCTTACCCGTTGGCGCGAAGACCCAATAACCTCCCCATACGGCACATTTATCTACATCCACGATTCAAACAAAGGCACTATATGGTCGTGCGCCTATCAGCCCTGCAAGCGCGAACCAGACTCGTACGAAGCGATCTTTAGCCCCGGCCGTGCTGAATTTAAACGTTTCGACGACAAAGTTTTCACACACACAGAGATTACAGTTGCTCCCGAAGATGATGTTGAACTACGTCGAATTACCATTACAAATCTGGGAGATAAGGAGCGCGAACTTCATCTGGTAAGCTATACTGAACCAGTTCTTAACGCGCAGAGGTCAGATAGCGCCCATCCGGCCTTCAACAAACTCTTCGTACGGGCAGAGCCAATTCCTGATTCGGATGCGATCCTGTGCACACGGCGTCCACGTACTGAGCATGAACAGGAGCTGTTTTTCTTACATCGGGTTACTTTGCGAACTAGTTACGCGCCGATTCGATTCTATACATCACGCGCTAGCTTTCTAGGGAGGCAGGGCTCTATTGAGAAACCAGAGACAATTAGCACTGCCGGGGCATCAATTCAGCCTCTTGATGGTAATGTGGACCCGATCGCCGCTCTCGGCTGCACCGTACGGCTAGATCCGGGGGCCAGCGAAACGCTCGTTTTTATATCAGGCGCAACCAGATCTAGAAAGGATGCCTACGCGTTGATCGAGCGCTACCAAGATCTGATGCATGTAAACCGTGCATTTGAGCTCTCCTGGAGTCGTGCGCAAGTTGAACTCCGCAATCATGCATACTCTTCCGCTCAAGCCGATCTCTTCCACAGGTTAGCCGGATGCCTGATGTACAATGAGGAGAATGTTAGGGCCACTCCTGAGGTAATTCAGGTAAACAAACTGAGCCAATCTTCACTTTGGCGTTTTGGCATCTCAGGCGATCTGCCGATTCTTCTAGTTAAGATCTCTGATTCGCGCCAAAATCGCATACTTCAAGAGGTGCTTCTAGCACACCACTTCTTGCGCGAGCGTGGCCTTGAATTTGATCTGGTAGTTCTCCACAAAAATCAGGGCAGCTACATGCAGCACCTCGCAGAAGACATCGAGTATACGGTCCGCTTGAGCCCAGCGGGCGCGCTACTCGACAAGCGCGGAGGGGTTTTCCTCAGATCATCAAGTCAGATCTCTGATGCCGAAGGGGTTCTTCTCGAAACAGTTGCTCGCGTAGTACTCGACTGCGATATTGGAGACCTAGGAGAGCTCTTGGCTAAGGGCGGATTTAACCAGATTATTACTCCAGCGCCGCAAAGAAGTATCGTCAGAACTCAGCGGCCGTCAGGAGCACCGCCTGCACTGATGAGAAGCAACTCGCTTGGAGGGTTTCAACCAGGCTCCAACCACTACGTACTTCCGCGTATTGGGCACGTTCGACCTCCCCTACCCTGGTCCAATATTATCGCCAATCCCCATTTTGGGTTTATGGTAACAGAGTCAGGTGGTGGCTACACTTGGTCTGAGAATAGCAGAGAAAATCGACTCACTGCATGGTCAAACGATCCCGTGCTTGATCCTGTAAGTGAGGTTATTTATCTTAGAAAAACCGACTCTGGAGAGTTTTGGTCATTAACCCCTAAACCCTCAGGTAAAAATCTGGAATATTCCGTTGAGCATGGATTTGGCTACTCGTCTTTTTCGACCAACAACAGCGGCATCGAATCAACCCTAGCTATCACTGGATCAAATAAGGAGCGGGTGAAGTGGTTTTCTGTAACCCTAGCCAATTCGGAATCACAGGAGCAACGTCTTGAGCTTCTTCTTTACTGTGACATCGTCATGGGAGTGACCAAAGAGGATTCCTACCGCTTTGTAACCAGCTCGTTTGATCTTACAACCCAGACGCTATGCGCGCAAAACTATTACAACAACGAGTTTGCTGGAAGAGTAGTAGCAGTTGGCTCTAGCGAGCCAATCATCAGCTATACAGCTTCGCGGCTTGAGTTTATCGGCCGTAACGGAGACCTAGAGACTCCCGATATCCTAAACCGCGGCGGCAGTTCAGCCTTCCTAGCGACCAAAACGCGGGGCATCAAGCTCTCTACCAAGACCGGAGCTGGATTTGACCATTGTTCGGCATTGCATATCTCTGTGGTCTTAAAGCCAAAGGAGGAGAAAAATGTTATCTTTTTCATCTCAGAGCACAGTTCGATGGATTCAATGCGGCGAGAAGCACCACGATATAAGAGTTTGCAGATGCAGCGAGTTGAGTTTCAAGGAGTTCAGCTATTCTGGAAAGATCTGCTATCGACCATTGAGGTTCAAACTCCTGATGAATCATTTAACATAATGATGAACGGCTGGCTGCTGTATCAAAACGTAGCTTGTAGGCTATTTGCTCGCTCGGCTTTTTATCAGAGCGGGGGTGCCTTAGGTTTCCGTGATCAGTTGCAAGATTCGCTTGCTCTATTACCGATACGCCCAGATTTAGTCAGACAGCAGATCGTGATTCATGCCGCACGACAATTTAAGGAAGGCGACGTGCAACACTGGTGGCATCCACCTACTGGCCGAGGTGTACGCACTCGCATCTCAGACGATCTACTGTGGCTCCCGTATGCGGTTGCTCGCTACATCGAGGTCACCGGCGATTATTCTATCTTAGCCGAACGGGTTCCGTTCTTACAGGGAGCGCCTCTCGCTGATGGACAGATGGAAACTTATTTTATCCCAGAGAGGAGCTCTGAGGAGGGTTCAATACTTGATCACTGCCTCCGCACATTCAAAGCCACAGAGGCGGTCGGTCCTCACGGACTACCACTTATGGGAGCCGGTGATTGGAACGACGGAATGAATGAAATCGGTCGGCACGGTCGTGGTGAGAGTGTCTGGCTGGCTTGGTTCCATAACGAAGTGATTAACCGCTTTGCGCCTGTTTTGGAGACTCAAGGCGAGCACGAGGCGGCAGCGGCGCTAAAGGATCGCGCGCGACAACTTTCAGTTGCTGCCGAACATGAAGCGTGGGATGGGGCTTGGTATCGACGCGCTTTCTACGATGACGGAACTCCTGTTGGTAGTAAGGATAGCGACGAGTGTAAAATAGATTCACTCTGCCAATCCTGGGCGATTATCAGTGGTGCTGCGCAGCGAGAGCGTGCCGATCAAGCGATGGAGTCAGCGCTTGAAGAGCTTGTAGATACCGAGGGTAAAGTAATCAAGCTCCTTACACCACCATTTAATAAAACCGATAAGAACCCTGGATATATCAAGGGATATCCACCGGGAGTTCGCGAAAATGGTGGACAATACACGCATGCAGCTGCGTGGCTCATTATAGCGACTGCGCTTCAGGGTCGAGGTGATAAAGCATTTGAGCTATTCAACCTGATTAACCCGATCAATGCTACGGAAACAGAGCGTGGCATTGAAACCTATCGCGCAGAACCGTATGTTATGTGTGGTGACGTCTACTCTGAACCTCCACTGCGGGGTCGTGCTGGTTGGAGCTGGTATACTGGATCTGCCGGATGGCTCTATCAGGCTGGCATTGAGCATATTATGGGGCTAACAGTCCACCCGCTTTACTTTACCATTAATCCTTGCATACCAAGCGGGTGGGAACACTCTTCTATCAAGTATCGCCGAGGCGAGCGCACGTTTGTCATTGAAGTGTCTAATCCTGGCAGGATTCAACGGGGCGTAGCAAGGATCGAAATCGAAGGACGAGAGGTCCAAGACGGGCGAATTCCGTTTGAAGATCCAGCCTATCGTAACGTGGTGCATGTTCAGGTGTTATTGGGGATGTGAAGCCAAGTCAAGAAAGAGTACTGTTGCATCGGCAAAAGTACCCCTACTACCCACTCCCTCCATCGCCATCACCCTGCATAGCCACCTGCACTATCGCATTAATCTTATCTCTTAGTTGAGCGGCCAACTCGTACTCTTTGCGTGCTGCGGCATCGAACATCTCGCGCTTAAGCGATTCAACCAGTCGCTGCTGTTCGCGTGGATCGGCTGGAATCTCTAATCCGTAAGACGCTTGGTTATCTGTCACCGATGAGGCTAAGTCGGCCTCTCCGAGGGATCGCTGCTCTGCGCGCTTGGCAGATGTTGGGATAATGCCGTGCTGCTTATTAAACGCCGCTTGAATAGCGCGCCTTCGCTCAGTCTCACCTATCGCCTCCTGCATTGAACGAGTAATTTTATCGGCGTACAAAATCACTCTCCCGTTTATATTTCGAGCTGCTCGCCCCATAATCTGGATCAGCGACTTAGTTGAACGTAAAAAACCCTCCTTATCGGCATCAAGGATCGCCACAAGACTTACCTCTACCAGATCAAGCCCCTCACGCAGCAGATTTATTCCTATCAGCACATCAAAATCTCCCCGACGTAGTCCACGCAGGATCTCAACCCGCTCTATCGTTGTGATGTCCGAGTGCAGGTAACGCGCGCGCACGCCGATCTCTCTAAGGTAGCTCGCTAGATCTTCGGCCATCTTTTTAGTCAGAGTGATAGCCAATACGCGCTCACCTGCTGCGACCGTCTTCTGGATCTCTGTCAGCAAATCATCGATCTGATGCGTCGCGGGTTTAATCGTCACCTCTGGGTCAAGTAATCCAGTAGGACGATTGACCTGCTCTACAATAACTCCAGCGCTCTTCTCCAGCTCAAAGTCTGCGGGAGTCGCCGAAACAAAGATAGTTTGCCCAACACGAGACCAGAATTCATCTAGATTGAGCGGCCTGTTATCCAGGGCAGATGGCAATCGGAAGCCGAAATCAACGAGGGTTTGCTTGCGAGCTCGATCCCCTCGATACATACCTCCTAACTGAGACACCGTAACGTGACTCTCATCAATCACGAGAAGAAAATCATCAGGAAAGTAATCAAGCAGAGTAGTTGGCGGCTCCCCTGCTTTTCGTCCAGCAAGGTGGCGGCTATAGTTTTCGATCCCGCGACAAAATCCGATCTCATCAAGAAGCTCAAGATCGTACAATGTTCGTTGCTCTAGCCGTTGACTCTCAAGAAGCTTGCCATCTCTAAGCAGCTCCATCGAACGCTCCTTAAGCTCTGACTTTATCGTTATCATTGCCCGATCTACCGAATCGCGACCAGTAACGAAGTGGCTCACCGGATAAACAGCAGCAGATGCAAGCGATCTCAACGTGGCGCCTGATAGAGGATCGATCTCTCGTAGATCTTCTACCTCGCTACCAAAGAATAGAATCCGGATCGCTGCTGCATCTTGGTCAGATGGAAATACATCGATCGTCTCACCACGCACACGGAATGTGCCTCGAACAAACTCAATATCAGTGCGTTTGTACTGCATGTAGACCAGCTGCCGAATAACATCCTCGCGCAGAACCGTATCGCCCTTTTCGACGTAGAGCATCATTTTAAAATAATCTTCCGGCGCTCCAAGACCGTAGATACAACTAACACTCGCCACGATTATCGTATCGCGTGATTCAAGCAGCGCTTTGGTAGCAGCGTGGCGCATCTTATCGATCTCTTCGTTGATCGCCGAGTCCTTTTCGATATAGGTATCAGTAGAAGGGATATACGCCTCAGGCTGGTAGTAGTCGTAGTAACTAACGAAATATCGGACTCGATTTTTTGGGAAGAATTCAAGAAATTCACCGTACAACTGCGCGGCAAGCGTTTTGTTCGGGGCAATAACCAGGGTTGGCCTATTATGACGAGCGATGACATTAGCAATCGTGAATGTCTTTCCCGAACCAGTTACACCGAGCAGTGTTTGGAACCTTACGTTCTTTGTGATGTTCTCTGATAGACTGGCTATTGCTTGAGGCTGGTCGCCTTGCGGTGCAAACTGAGTAATGAGCTGAAACGGCTCAGATGTTGGTTGTGCTCGAGCAGCTTTCGGCCGTCTTGTGCTCACCGGGCCTTCTGCCTCTTGGCTTTGGCGATACGCTCCTTTGCCAGCTCAATTGCGACTACCTCTGTTTCACGACCAGAGCGCTTAGCCTCATCGAGCACCTGAGCTGTTGTGCCGTAAATTCCATCCACCTTCTTCTGAATCCATGGAATCGATGGCCCACCCTCAGCAAGCTCAGCTCCAACACAGATAACCCCACCGGAATTAATTGCAAAATCGGGACAATAAAGTATGTCGCGTTCACGCAGCAAAGAATAGACGCCAGGATCTGATAGTTGATTGTTAGCGGCTCCAGCTATTACCTTACAAGACAACCTCTTAATAGTATCCGGGTTGATCGTTTGGCCGATAGCACATGGTGCAAAAACATCGCACGGCACATCATATACCGCATCCACGCCCACTACTTGCGCACCGAGATCTTTGGAGGCTGATTCTGTCAACGCGGTATTCGGATCACACACAGTTACCCGAGCCCCCGCCTTTACTAGATGCTCAGTCAGATACATTCCGACATGACCAACGCCTTGAACAACAACATGCTTCCCTTTTACTTCACCCGCGGTCGGAAAACTCCGCTCGATAGCCGCCCTAATTGCATGAAATACGCCGAGCGCGGTCCACGGTGAAGGATCTCCAGCTCCACCACTATTTGGATCAGTGCCAACCACAAACCGTGAAACCTCACGAATCACGTTCATATCTGACACCGATGTGCCCATGTCTTCCGCTGTAACGTACCTACCCGCTAAATTGTTCAGGCACTCACCAATCTTGGTAAATAATGCTTCTCTCCCCTCGGACATCTTAGGATCGGCGATAACACACGACTTTCCTCCGCCGAGAGGCAGATCTGCCAAAGCACTCTTGTAAGTCATCCCCTCAGAAAGGCGCATTACATCATCTAACGCCTGCGCCTCGTTCTGATATAATCTCATCCTGCAACCACCAAGTCCTGGTCCGAGCGTGGTATTATGGATTGCTACAATCAGCTTTAGTCCAACATCTGGATAATTAAAAAAGGTTACCTGCTCGTGACCACGAGCGTTACACTGCGCAAGGACAAGTTCAGACATACACTAGCCTCTTTTAGGTTAGTAATTACAAAAACTGTAAAAGATAAGGGGAGAGATTACTGTGCTTTATGAGGATCGATAACCTCACCCTTCTGCGGATCGGGTAACCCTGCATAGTTTTGAGGACGTCGCTTACACCCTGTCACACAAGCTAGACAGACCAACACACACAAGAGCATTCGGAGCATCTCTGAATTTCTTTTCATAAATTACCTCGTACCGCAGCTGAGAATGCCCTGGAGAGGACTTGAACCTCCACACCCTTACGGACACATGACCCTGAATCATGCCTGTCTACCAATTCCAGCACCAGGGCAGATGAAAAAACACTTAAATCGAGGTTCATATCACACGTTGGTCAATATTGAAACAGCCCAGCTAATCATTACGAGAACACCAACCCCTGCGCCAGGGGCATCGAATCTCCATAATTGATATTGCATGTCTGGCGTCGCATGTACTGCTTCCAAGAATCAGAGCCGGACTCTCGGCCGCCGCCTGTGTCCTTTTCACCACCAAAGGCTCCCCCGATCTCAGCACCCGAGGTGCCCATATTCACATTTGCAATACCGCAGTCACTTCCGGAGGCAGCAAGGAATCGTTCTGCCGATTGCATATCACGGGTGAAGATCGCCGAGCTAAGCCCCTGGCAAACGCCGTTATTCAACTCAATGGCATGCGATAACCCCTTAACTGGCACCACATAAGCGATCGGAACGAAATTCTCCTCTTGAAGCAGGGACATCTCTGGCTTGGCTTTGACGATAGTCGGCGTCACGTATAGTTGCGAAGGCATTCCCTCTAAGACCCGGCCACCACAAATCACCTCGCCCCCTTCACGTTCTACCCGTGCTAAAACTGAGCGATATATCTCAACCGCCCTCTCATTGATCAATGGCCCCATCAGCGTTCCAGTTTCGAGTGGATTGCCGATGCGCACCTGCGCGTAAGCATCCTTCAAACGCGCTATCAAAGAATCACAGATCTGCTCATGTGCCAGGATACGTCGAATACTAGTGCAGCGTTGTCCTGCCGTACCAACAGCGCCAAATAAGATTCCCGCCGTTGCCAATTTAAGATCTGCATCTGGCAGCACAATTACCGCATTGTTGCCGCCCAACTCCAATATCGAACGTCCCAACCGAGCGGCCACGGCTGCCCCAACTGAGCGCCCCATAGCACACGAACCAGTTGCTGATACGAGTGGAATACGCCGGTCTGCTGCTATTCTTTCACCGAGCTCTGGACCAGATCCTATTACTAACGAAAAAACACCCTCGAACCCAAATTTTCGAGCGACTTCTCGACATAAAGAATTAATCGCTAATGCTGATAGAGGAGCCAGCTCAGAAGGTTTCCAAACCACCACATCGCCACACACGGCGGCTATCATCGCATTCCAGGCCCATACTGCGACGGGAAAATTAAATGCCGTAATTACCCCAACTATTCCCAGAGGGTGCCACTGTTCAAGCATGCGATGCTCGCGGCGCTCTGATTGAATGACCTTTCCGTATAACTGCCTTGAGAGCCCGACAGCGAAATCGGCGATATCGATCGCTTCCTGCACCTCGCCCTCTCCCTCAGCTAGGATCTTACCTGTCTCTAATGAAACCAACCTACCCAGCTCTTTTTTGTGCTCGCGTAAAGCTAACCCGATCTGACGAACCATCTCACCACGCTCAGGTGCTGGGACATTACGCCACGCTTTAAACACCTCAAGTGCCTGATCGACAACCTTATCGTAAGCGGCCTCATTAGCGCATGAAACCTCAGCGATTACGGTTCGATCGATCGGCGATAAGACCCTTAGTTGGCGTGCATTAGTGATAGTGTGGGCGTCCTTACCGAAAGCACCAAAACCTAATCCCTGACTACAGAACGAAGGAAGCATATTGTTCATAAGCAAATTGAATACCTATTGGGCAGTTTAATCTCAAACCTAAACAGAGCGCCGCTTGAAATAATCCTTAGAGTATACAAGTGCTATGGCTAACCCGCTAGGAGAATTGGAAGAGTGTCCGTCATTGCAATCTTGGCGACAGCCAAGTTGCAATAGGCAAAACGTAGCTGCAGTGGGTGGGGGAGCAAGCGAAGCGGTGCTCCCCCCGGCCCGTCATTGCAATCTTGGCGACAGCCAAGTTGCAATAGGCAAAACGTAGCTGCAATTGGTGGGGGAGCAAGCGAAGCGGTGCTCCCCTTGCCCGTCATTGCAATCTTGGCGACAGCCAAGTTGCAATAGGAAAAACGTAGCTGCAATTGGTGGGGGAGCAAGCGAAGCGGTGCTCCCCCCGGCCCGTCATTGCAATCTTGGCGATAGCCAAGTTGCAATAGGCAAAAAAACAGGGTTGGAGGGGGAGCGCAGCTCCCCCTGCCCGTCATTGCAATCTTGGCGATAGCCAAGTTGCAATAGGCAAAAAAATGGAGCGGGAGACGAGACTCGAACCCGCGACCCTCAGCTTGGAAGGCTGATGCTCTAGCCAACTGAGCTACTCCCGCTCATGCTTTCGGCAAGAAAATGAATCTTCACCGCAAGCCCGATGATTCAACAACAAAACAGAGCAAAAAGCAACCTAACGCTAAGCCTTCTTCAAATGGGGGCAAACCGCGATCATCCGCACCACTTTAGCACTTTGCCGAACCTCACATTAAACCTAAATTCGTATATGGACCCGCTAGTCAACAGCCCTAGTACGGCGAGCCCCCCTTTTTTAAGGGGGGCGCTGCAACAGGGGTTGTATTCAAGCAATATCCTGATATCTAAACCCGCCACATATAAACCTCCTACAATGATCGGCCTGGCTCCTTTTCTAGTAAAGGAGTGACCTTAAAGCTAAAACCATAAAAAGCAATCATTGAAATGCGCTCTTGCTGTGTCTAGACAAAAGGAATGATGGACTGCAAACGTATATCCGACCTCTTTATGTCGAGCACTTATCTCTCGACGGGCCATGGTGAAATTCGCTCTCTTTAGTCTTATCGGCAGTTCGACCTCTACGGGCCTACGAATTTATCAGACTTATAAAGAGCTGGTCCTACCTCTTTTTGTCACCAACCCAACTTAAGCTCGCTCCATTGATTTACTTCTCATACAATTAACAACTACCTACTTAAACTGTTACATGTGCGCCCTTGCTTAAAGAAACCGCGCTATAATTATGTTTATAGCTATCTCCGGACACCATCAGTTTCCACATTATGCGCGCATTTCTATTGGCAACAGCCATCACCGCTTTGCATTTGCCTCGCCTCGCTATGAGAGCCCGCAGCCAATCTCCTCTACTTCCCTTGGCTTTCGAGGCAGCCAAAACTACCGATTGCCCTCCTTGCGTAAGCAGTTTGCGAATGTATCGATCTCCTCTTTTGCTCACTCCTAGCAGCCTCTCGGTTTTGCCACTGGAGTGTTGCCGAGGTACTACTCCTAATGAAGCAGCAAAATCCCGACAACTACTAAAATGAGATGCATTACCCACAGCGGCAACCACTGCTGTAGCAGTGAGAACTCCGACTCCCGGAATAGTTGTTAGACGTAGGCTGACCTCACTTTGCTCGTGTAGACTTTTGATTTCCTTCTCATGTTTCGATATGGCAGCTTCTGCCTCTCGCAATTGTTCAAAAAGCTGCGACATTAAGCGTTTGAATACTTCCCCAAGTCGGTGCCCGTGGATCTCGAGCTTTTCCAAATAGTCTCCGTACAACTTCTCACGGCGGCTAGTGAGTAAAATTCCGTGCTCGTGCATGAAACCTTTAATCTCGTTAATCAAGGCAGTGCGATGCTTAACCATAAGCTCCCTGGCTCTATGTAGCTGTCCTAACTCTTGCTGAAATACTGACTTTACAGGGATCGTTCTCATAGTGGGGCGAGATGCCGCCTCGGCAATCGCTTCGGCATCAGCAGCATCGTTCTTGTGGCGCTTCACAAATGGCTTCACATACTGAGGCGGTATTAGCATTACCTCGTGCCCCATCTTCTGAAACTCCCTAGCCCAATAGTGACTACCTGAGCACGCTTCCATCGCAATCACGCATGACGGAACCTCTTGTATTGTTGAGATAAACTCACTCCGGTATACCCGCCTGCGCCATACCACACTCCCATCGCTCCTAACTGCGTGAAGCTGAAAAACAGTTCTGGAAATATCGATACCGATTCTGCTAATCTCTCCCATAGACCCTCCATTTTTTTCTTAATTAAGATTGAAACAACAACTACTTTCTTAGTTTGGCTCATTGAAGCCGTTTGAGAAAGGTGGCGGGTCCATTTCATCAGCAGTTGCGGGTCTGAAAATGGCGCATCTACTCAAAATCACTTTGGCTTTTGAATTTTCGGTGCTCACCCTGACGGTGCCAGGGTTGCGCCTCCGAAAAATTCAAAATCCTTCGTGCTTTTGAGTACCTGCACCATTTTCATCCTCCTTAACTGCCGAATTTAGGTTAAAAACAGCAGCCCCGAAGGGGCTAACAACAACGCCGGCAACAATTCCCGTCCCGTTAGGGCGGGAATTCGGCGTCTTGGAAGTTTCCAGAGGATCTATCGAGACAGCCTAAATATCCGATTAACGTAGCCAGTAATGATGCTGCATCTACGAAAGCAGCTTATCGGCTTGGCTCAGGCAGCGTTGGATCGGCTCCGAATTCATACTCTCGTCCATCAGCTATACCATCGTTATCTGAATCGATCTGCAGCGGATTGGAACTAAATGCGAGTTCTCTGTTATCAGAAAGACCATCGTTATCAGAATCAACAGAGCGAGGGTTCATCCCTCTCTTTTCTTCTAACTCATCACTAACACCATCTAAATCCGTATCGGTTGCTGTATCTGGCTCAGACAGCGGCTCATCGCTTAAAGCATCGCCTCCCACCCGTGTTGCTAGCCGCGTGACCAGAGCAGTACGTGGCGCGGAGCTGGCACTGTTTGGATCCGTCCCGTGTTGCTCCTCAAGCGCATCACTGAAGCCATCCCCATCACTGTCATGCCAAGAACCATCTTCATCCTTGGAAAATGCGTCTCCTAGCCAGTTCTCTGATTTGACCACGCCTGCCATTACGCCTGCCACTGCGCCTGCCACTGCGCCACCCTTTCCGCTACTCTCTGCCGACCCACCTAGCTTTGAGAGTTCATTAAAAAGGTCCTCTTCGCCAACTACTGCCATCTCTGTACCGGTCACATCTGCGATAGCCGTTGGAGTTGCGGTTTCCGATCCGTCCCCTTCCAAGGTGCCGGTTGGAGTTACTGTGACACTCCCCGTAGGCTGCGCTGTGCCATCCTCTCCAGAAGTTGAGGATGGGGTTATAGTACCATTCGGCGCTTTAGCCTGCGCCCCTATCTCATAATCCGTCTGGCAGGCCTTGGTTCCACTAACAACAACACCTAAAGAAACCACTAACACTGCAGTGGCAAATCTATCCAAACCCGACCTCAAACGCATATCGCCCCCCGCAACCATTTAGCACTCTGATGCAGCACCGACGTTAAGTATACTACTCTGGTACCGACCTAACACGCTCTTGGCGTATCAGCGCTATTTCTTAAAACACTCGCCTTAACCTACCCCGTACAAGCATTTTTCAAAAGAGGTTTGCTTAGGGAAAAGCGGCAAAACCTCGCTTACGCGATGTTTTGTTAGAAACGGCGCGTT
>JBBALZ010000018.1:15646-27639 GCA_040402735.1 Bdellovibrionota bacterium | reverse complement strand
AATCATCCTAAATTCGGCAGTTAAGGAGGATGAAAATGGTGCAGATACTCGAAAGCACAAAGGATTTTGATATTTGCGGAGGCTTAAACCCTGGCACCGTCAGGGTGAGCACCGCAAATTCAAAAGCCGAAATGATTTCGAGTAGATGCACCATTTTCAGACCCGCAACTGCCGAATTTAGGTTGAAAGCTCTTGTTGCTCACGAGTTACCCACAGGGGGCTACGCTGCGGGATTGATTTTGGGATCCCTTCGCTTCGCCCCCTATGGATAACTCTACTCTTGGCTCTATCGTTAGGTCGTTGGGCTTTAAGTACATCTATCGAAACACTTAACTTAAACCTCTCTACATTTACTAACGCTTAACACCCTTAGCACCGGATTCCCGCCCTAACGGGACGGGAATTAGATCCGGCGCGGTTGTCAGCCCCTACGGGGCTGCTGTTTTTAGCTTCTCGTTCTGCTAAGTACTCTGAGTAGTTACCTTTATTTAATGAGTTTAACAGCGACTACCTCCCGCATCTTAATCACTATCTGACGCGCTCCCGGTTTCTATAAACTTATGAATCAGATTTAATGCGGCGGGTTTTGTCATATGGCCATTAAATCCGACCTCTTTTGCCTGTATCTTGTCCTTCTCACTGCCCCATCCGGTCAGCGCTACAAGACACGGAGTAGCTCCGCCTGGGCTTAGGCGGATCTGCTTTGCGACCTCAAAGCCGTTCATATCTGGCAGCCCGATATCAAGAAATACAAGGTCTGGATGAAATGTTTTAAACACCTCTAGGGCCTCACGACCTGAGTGCGCCATCTGTGCATTTTGGCCCTCTATCTGCAGAAGCATCTGCAGACTAACCGCTGCGTCCACATTGTCGTCTACGATAAGGATTTTTCGGAGAGCTGCTTGATTGCCTGATGAACGAGCCAGGGGTGGTTGGGCAGCCGCCTCGGAGAGAGCAGATTCTTCAATCGGGAGCGTTACTCTAAACGTACTACCTTTACCCGGCCCGGGGCTCTCTGCCTTGACGCTGCCATTGTGTAGTTCAACAAGCTTTCTAACCAACGCTAATCCGATCCCCAAGCCGCCTTGCGCCCTATCGAGGGTTTGATCTACTTGACCGAACATATCAAAGATACCCTCAAGCATCTCTGCAGGAATTCCAGCTCCGTTGTCACTCACTTCAATATTTACTTTACTATCCTCTGTTGCTGCTTTGAGCGATATGACACCCCCTGCAGCGGTGTATTTTGCGGCATTATTGAGCAGGTTGCTGACAATCTGAGATAGCCGCGTCAGATCGCCCATTAGAGTTATCGTTTCGGCAGGAATATGAGTATGCAGGACCTGCTTGTTAGCCTCGAAAAATGGTGTGCTGCCTTCAATGGCTGTGTCGATTATTGATTTAAGGGTAATGCGGGATTTCTTAAGCTCAAGCCGGCCTAGGCTAATTCGAGAGATGTCAAGGAGATCATCTATTAAGCGCACCAGGTGACTTAGTTGTCGTTCCATCATATCGCGCGCTTGTTTGGCGGCGTCTCCTGTGGGGTCCCTTTTAATAATCTCAAGACCAGTTCCAATCGGCGCTAGTGGATTTCTCAATTCGTGCGCCAGAGTCGCAATAAACTCATCTTTTCTCCGGTGCTCTAGCTTTAACTGATCGCGCACGGTTTTGCGTTCATGAATATCTTCAACGACTCCTACATGACGAAGGGCTCGCCGATCGCGGTCACGTTCCACAACGCGGCCTCGCGCAAGAACCCAGAGCCATTTGCCAGCGCTAGTTTTTAGTCTATATTCGACATCGTACTGAGCACTCTCACCCGCCAGGTTCCTTTCGAGTGCTGCAAGTACGTAGCCCAAATCATCCGGATGTACCAGGTCTTCCCACGTTGAAAGCTTTGGTTTGAAATACTCCGGAGGATATCCCAATATATCACCCCAGCTTCCACCGTAATGACATGTGCCAGTGATAACACTCCAATCCCAAATCCCTAGTCGTGCGGCTAAGAGCGAAGTCGTCAGTCGCTCACGATCAACTAGCGACTGCTCAGCGTTGTTCTTCCACTCTGAGATATTCTCCGCCAGGTAGCAGAATTGCTGCCTCTTAGCGGCTGGATCAACAACTGCACACACCGTCACTGCAAACCAATCATCGTTAGCAGTTTTAAATTGAAAGCGGATCGGCACACCTTGGTTTAGGCTCTCTTCAAATTTCCTACGCCACTCTTCGGTTTGTTTTGGGCTAATTCCAACCTCTGATTCGCGCCAACCCTGATACGTATCGGGCGACACCCCCATAAAGCGACATGCCGCTGGGTTGTCGTATATGTGTCGTATATCGCTACCGTCCAGTTCGACCACCCCAAGCAGTGTAGGTGCATGCTCGTAAAATGTTTGCAAAACTCCGAGCGCTTCCTGAGTAAACAGTCGCAGGGTTGGTGTTTGAGTTCGCTCCTTAGTCCAGAGCTTAAGCCTACTACGAGCAAAGAGCGCCCAATTACCGAGCAGCGAGCTGCTTTTAGGCTTAGGTTGAATAGGTATTGGCATTAGTTCTAACTTAAGTGGGGAATTTAGGTTTAAGGATCTAAACAGAATGTCTCTAAACCTAAATCCGGGAGGAGATAATTGCTGCAAGTATGAGCTAGTATCTCCCAACTAGCACCTATTTAGAGCATGACAGTCGTCATGCTGTAGGTAGCGCATCTTTCGCCCCGTTTACCTGCGCGGCCCTACTCAACCCCATACAACGAGTAATCCCCTCGCTGCGCTAGCGGTCGTAGACATGAGAAATCTAGGCTGCGAACTTCCGGGTGCTTCTCACGCTCGAGACTACCTACAACGATGTATTTAATCTTCTCTGCCTGAGCTAACGCTTTACGATTTGCGCAATCAGACTCTGTATATATCTGCTTAGTGATCCCTTCGCGTCTACCGATCTCACCACCAAGACGGGTAAGAAGATTAACGTGGTTAGCCCATCCAAGATACGACGGATGGCCCGCAAGAGTTGATACAAAACAGGTAAAGCTATACGGCCGGCCCTGTGCTTCAAGCACCCGTGCGTGCGGCTGCGTCCTCAGCGCGCGGATGATAGCGCCAGATCCGGGATACTTGCGCTCTGCTAATCCCAAACCCTCGGTGCCCCACTCCGGTGCCGGCTGCATCTTTCGCATCGGCAATAGGTGGTCGTAAAAGCGCCATGTTCCGATAACAAGTGCCCCAGCAACAAAAACCACCAGCATCACAGGCAGCCCAGGAGCAGCAGCATTAAGCTGGGCTCTACGCATATTGGCGAGCTGCTGAACTATCGCGACTGCAGCGATCCCGATCAATGCCCACGCCGTGGTGTAGACCTTAAAGATCGTATTCATTCGTTCGATCTCAGGACCATACGCATCGTTTAAGAAAACTATCTCTGGTAACAGGATCAAACCTAGACTTGCGATTATAAGCGATTCAGTAAAGACCTCTCGCCACGTTCCGGCCTCTTCACGTGGTCGAACGATTCTAACGAGCTGGATACCGATTAACGCATATATAAAAAGCGCCCCCTTATCGTACATTAAAGTACAACCCAAAAAGAGCCACATAAACACTGTGCGTAAGCTCATGCGGTACAACAGCAGCGAGCCTACTGCTACCAATGCAAGCTGCCACCCCCAGTGCACTAAGAGCTCAAGGGTTGTTGTAACTGGAATCGGCGAGCGAACAAACTCTAGCTTCCCTCCCTCGGGTTTGATGTGACCACTGGAGAGTTTTAATACGATGAATAGAAGTGACCAGAAGATACCCCACGCCACATTCTTGCCGCTAAAGCTAAGCTTGGGCATGCGTCTTGGAATGGTTACCTTCGTTTTCGGGAAGAAAAAAGCTGCAAATAACGCTGCTGTAACGAGCACAAAAGCACTCATCGATAAGCTTAAACTTGAGCGCTTGAGCACAACGATAACAGCCGCCGCCAACAACACAGCTAGCGAGGCGAGCTGCTTAAATAGGTCAAAACTCACCACTTGCTCGCCCTCGGCCACAACCTTCTGAGCACCTGTTAAGCTCAGCGCCGGTATGCGTAGCGGCACCTTAAAGACGATAAGCGCAGTAAGTGTGGTAATTCCCACCATACCTGCCCACATCGGCACCTCCCAAGCGTTACTGCCCATGAGAAATAGTGCCCCTGCTATAACCAGAAGCAGCGCTTGAACGTAGCGCCTAAGAGCTGGCGCGGCACTGGTCAGGATGCGGTAAAGTACCAAGACAAGCAGAGGAAATGTCGCCAGGTTAAGATAGTGCGGGTGCGCATCACCAAGTACAAACGACCAGGCAGGAAACTCATCTATAGCCCCCTGAATAACTCGCGAAGGCCCCCACCAACCATTGTCATGCTCAAAGCCGCCACTCTTACTGCGAGTGAGAATCAGCATACCGGCGATGTTAGGACCAAACGGTATCAGGAGCGCCGCAAGTGAGGAAAGCCATGCCCGACACCCGAAGATGACCCGCACGATCTGAAATATTACCGCTGCATAAAAGGCCACGGAAAACGAGATTATCGTGTGATATGTATCCCACGCTGGTATGGCCAGCACTGAACTCAGCATCGCTCCAAAACGGTACCAGAACACGTAGTAGTTTAGCGTTGCACCCTCCATCCACGGCTCGCGTGGCACAACGGGAGAATCAATAGCCGATGCCAAGAGCGCATAGTCACGCAAACGCTCTCCGAGATCATAAAAATCAACCCACTGTAAGCAGAGAAAATACGCCAGCGAATAAACCGCTGCAAAAGCCACAAGGGGCGACCAATCTGCTCTACTCAAGCGCTCTTTTCTCGGGCCATAGAAGTAGTACGCGCCACTACTCACAATTGCAAAACAGAATAGGTAAAAGAGCTGCTCTGCGCCGCCACCGATAATCTCACGACCTGCCAGACCAAGCAAAGTTGCCAACAGAAACTTAAGCAGCGGGGTGAGTAAGATGCTCACCGCAACGAACTCAAATAACGGCAGAGCGATAAACGTGCCGACAACAGCAACAACCGCAATAAGCGCCAAAAGAATCATCGACTCACTCCACTTCCGTACGTTGGGTTGTACTTAGAAAAGTACGTTACATAGATACTCGTGCGACCTGACTCAAACACTTTCGTGAAGAGCTCCGGATGCCCATCAAATTTTGCTAGATCGAGCCGGCGATACGTGTTGCGCTCTATAGCGCCGATGACGATAAAATCAACGTTGTAGTTTAAAAGGAGCTGCTTAGTCAGCCCAATATCCTCATGAGTATATATCGCTTGTATAGCCTTACGCCTCTCGAGTGCGGCCTCGTGCGATAGCCCACGTTGGCGAGCGTGATGCTCCCAACCAAAAACAACCGGAATCCCCGTGTGCATACAGATCCGAGTGAACTCACGGTAACCATCTCCCTGAGCCTCTAGCATTACCGGTGTGCCCCGGATATTTGCATTGAGCCAATCAACCGCAGCTGCATCATCAGGGTTGAGATCTCGAAGGTAGGCGATTCCATCAAGGGTATAGGTGCGCTTTGGAACCCGCTGTAGGCGCAAGATAGCGAAGACGTTTACCGATGTTCCAAGGATAAGCAGCGTTAAAAATACGTACGCACAAACTCGCACAGATCGCTGCATCCGCTTAGCTCCGCACGCTTTAAGCCCTTGGTACGCAAAGTACGCGCCAACAACCGTTGCTACACCAGATAGCATCCATACCGCCATGTACCCCTTAAAGAGGGTGTTCATCCGATCAAGCAAGAAAAATATCTCAAGCACAACGATAAGAAACGCGGCACTTATCATAAAGACGCCGAGCGCTTTAAGCTCAGCACTTCTGTTCTGACTCCAAACAAACAGGTACGCACATGCAGCAAGTGTGCCGCTATATATAAATGTAAACCACGGCTGGAGCACAAACCCCTGCGCGCGACTAAGCACCGCCGGCACGAGAGCTAGTGCAAAGATAACAGACGCAACGATAATCTTGGGCACCGAAGTCCCCTGCCCCGGTTGCAGGGCTCGCGTATGCGCCCAACCAAGTACACCAACACTAACCAGCATCCCAACTAAATAGTAACCGATTACTCGAAATAGCTTCTGCGCAGAATTAAACTCCTGTGATTGTACCCAGCCCCAGCCTCCTGCGGGCCTAAAACTAACCCCCTGCTTATACAACCACACCGCGAGCAGAGCGCTTGCGCCAAACAGAAACAGGTCCCAGAAGAGCGCCACACCACGTGAAAAGAGCGTAACCAAGATAACTTCACCTAAAATAGGGGAACCATCGGCAGCAGTCGGCGGTTTCCAGAAGTTAGGGACCTGGGCAAATATTATTAATAAACCAACTACCCCTCCGAATGTGATAAAATCCCAGGTATTAAGCCCAAAAAGAGCGCCAACTAGCGCTCCAAGCAGGAGCCTAAGCACGATTCCGTTACCTGAGTAGCGCGAGCTGGCGTCAAGGAAAAGTACAACCGCAAGCGCTAACGCAGTGACAGTAAATGGAATTGAGATAACATGCGCATGCAGGTCAGCGAATAGCAGCGACCACGACGTGTACTCTAAAAATGACGGTGAGGTAAAAACCCTAGTAGAAGGCCAAAAAGTAGTATCAAAGTTAAAAGGCTTGCCGTGAAAGATATTAAGTACAGAGAGCCGCAATACCTCAGGATTACTAGCAAGAAGCAAGACCCAAACCGCCCAGAATGAGAATCTGCGGCTCTTTGTTAGGGTAATACACAAGGTAAAGAGAGCGCTGCCGATCCACCCAGCTAGGGTAGCCATCGCCAGGTTATAGCCTATCGATGGAGCTATCCCGGTTAGTTTAAGGAGCGCCGCGATTACGTACACCCCAAGGTAGTAATAGCTCATCGGACTCCCGCTAGCCCAGGGATCCTGGGGCGGGAGCGCTTGATTACGAACGAAGAAATTTAGAAAGGTCGAATCCATCGGCTTCTCGCCCCAGAATATCTCTGGATTGCAAAAGCGGATTACGGCAAAAAACAGAGTTAAACAGAGAAAGAGCCCTTCAACTGTCCCTGCGTATCGGCGCAACAGCTCAACTAGCTCTGGAAGAGGTAACCATCCTGAGCTATAGCCACGCAGACCAATCAGCACAAACGCGGCACAGCTAGCATACACTAGAAAGTTGTTATCATTAGAGATTCCAGCAAGCGAACAGAGCCAGGTTAGGGCGGCAAAACAAAACACGCCTACAACCTTCGATATCCCATAGCCACGGTCAGGAACTTGCGGGCAGATCCAGGCAACGTATGGTAACGCGGCAAAAGAGAGCAGCTGCACCGTAGCAATCCAATAGACTAATTCAAACAAACCTAGAGTATTCACCGATCGATGTCCCGCAGAAGTGGCCTTACGGTACTTCAATACCTTAGAGCCCTATTGTGGCGCCACCCTCTAATTTAGCTAGGACCTAGAGCTCTAGGCTACCTAGGCGCATCAAATCACCAGGTTTACCTATCACAATCTACCAAGCCTGGTTTTTAAGCAGTAGGGCATCGCAATTCTTCCGCTATCTACTCGAAAGAGCTGGCATTTCCGACAAGGATAAAAATGCGCGGCCAGGCGTCGTTAAACTCATTACGTACAGCACTTTCCGCGCATTTTTGGCCTCATTTAAGAACTGCAGAATTGCGATGCCCTATTTAAGCAGTTTAACTAGTACCTTCTTGCGCATGTAAGTTGTACACTTAAAGGTGTATGCTCTGTTTTAGGCATCTCACTTTGGTTCTATCAAAAACTCTCTGGATAACTGTGGGCTCGCTCTTACTTGGGGTTGCGACTACCCCGAACGCGAGCGCTCAATTAGAGGTGTGCGCACCGTGCCCGATTAATCTGCCGTGTGATGCATGCGAAAACGCTAGCAACGCCTTTAATAACTGCTCGTGTGAATCGCTCATAAACTACTACCAAGGTGCCTGCGGCGTCGATTGTAGCTCCTTTTGGCGCGAGATACAGACCTGTACAGATATCTGCCAGCCCAGTAGCAGTAGCAGCAGTAGCAGCAGTAGCAGCAGTAGCAGCAGTAGCAGCAGTAGCAGCAGTAGTAGTAGTAGTAGTGTTAGTAGTAGCTCATCGAGCATCTCTAGCTCAATAAGCTCATTAAGCAGCAGCGTCTCGAGCTCTAGCGCCTTAAGTAGCTTGCCTAGCTCTCTAGCTAGCTCTAGCTCCTCTACATCAAGTGGATCTATGCTAAGCGAGTCTGCCAGCTCTCAGTCGAGCGCTCAATCATCCACTAACAGCTCTAGTGGCAGCAACAGCAGCAGCACGGGTAACTCCTCTAGTTCAGGGCAGAGCGGTTCAAATAGCAGCTCTAGTAGCGCAAATTTTAGCCAAACTTCTTCTAGTAGTAGTAGTAGTAGTAGTAGCGCCACCAATGGTGGAGGTATCAGCGCCTCGCAACCATCAACCGCTCCAGGTGAGATAATCGAGGGTCACAATCAAAGCTCATGCTTAGCAAGCGGTTACCTATGGTGTCCTGCAATCCTACCATCAGGCGCGTGTTGTACAACCACATCATCATCCGGACCTAAATGCGCGAGTTACCTGGACGGCTCACAGCGATGTTGCAACAACTCCTCTGGGCCCGCTTGTGGTGGTACATGTTGCCAAAGTGATGAGACCTGCATATTTGATAGCTCTCAAGGGAACGATAAAACTACCGGCAAATGCTGTCTAGCCACCAAGGCATGCGGCAATGTTTGCTGCAATAATACTGAAACTTGTCTACCAAGTGCCGATCCGGCGATTCCCGGGAATACTTGTCAGCCTGCTCCGTAAACCCTTTTCGCCCCACTGAGATAGATAAAAAAAGATGCGCCCTCACAGCCCTGCTGGCAAAAAACACACCCTAACAATCCTAGTGACACTCGTTGCCCTCTGCACCATCGGCTATCAGTACACAACACCTACGGATCTCTACTGGGATGAAAACTACCATATCGCTAGCGCTCAAAAGTACCTAAACGGCATATTCTTTATGGAGCCGCACCCACCACTAGGAAAACTTCTAATTGCAGCGGGTGAAGCGCTGATTGACGCCAATCCCGAAGATCGAGATTTTATCAAGATCGATTACGCCAAGACGCTTCCGAGCGGATTCTCTTTCGCCGGCTACAGACTCTTTCCTGTTATCTGTGCTGTGCTCTCTGTACCATTTTTCTTTATCTTTCTTAACGGCCTATCAGCGCAGCCACTAGTCTCCTTTATCCTCTCCTTGGCTCTGGCTTTAGACAATGCATTTGTGGTCCACAATCGCGCTGCGATGCTGGAAGGCATCCAGCTGTTTTTTATTTTTGCAACGCTTGCTGGTATTACCAGCATCTATCGGCGCATCGAACATAAGACCCCCCTTAGCATTACTCCATACCTTACTGGGATAGCGCTCGGTGCAGCAGTTGCCACAAAAGCCACATCTCTGATCATTTTTGCATTTACGATAGTACTAATCGTGGCCCTATGGCGACAACGACTCTTGCTACTCAAACTCTGCTCACAGATCGTCCTCTCTGCGCTAAGCGTATACCTCCTCTCTTGGCAAACCCACAACGCCCTCGGGACAAGAATTGAATCCGCTCTACCAGAAAATGGATTCTACCAAGCATCAGCAGAGACTAGGCAGATTATAGCTAATCGAGACACTAGCTCCCTAAAAGCATTCTGGCCGCTTTTGCGCGACAACTTAAAGTTCTTCTCGCACTATGAGCGAGGAGTACCTAAGCTTAATCTGTGTAACCAGAGCGAAAACGGCAGCACTCCGCTCCTGTGGCCTATCGGGGGACGGACGATTAACTATCGCTGGGACAAGAAAGACGGAGCGACTCGCTACACGTACCTTGTAGTGAATCCAGTAGTGTGGGCGATCGGACTCTTTGGTCTGATAGCCTCGGCTGCTCTATGGATATCCTCGATACTCGGACGATGCGAAATGCCACGTGAATGGAAGCTGTTTGCTGGAGCCTTGTTACTGATGTGGTGTAGTTACATGGGGGTGATGGTCTCGCTCGATCGTGTGATGTACCTCTACCACTACCTCATTCCTCTTTCATTAACCCTGGCGCTAGGCGCTATCACCATCCCGCAGGTGCGTCTTAGCGCGCTACGATTCACACCACCAGCGCAAGCGATCTATCTTTTGGTTGCGGGTGCTATTTTTGCCGCATTTCGTTTCTATGCGCCACTAACTTACGGATATCCTCTAAATAACGAGGAAGTATCCTCGCGCGCGCTCTTAGATGCGTGGGATCTGCGGTGCCCGGACTGCGATCTCACCAATCACCTTGCGCGACCCGTCTGTAATCCCAAAGAGAAGCGCTTTCCTCAAGTGAGAATCGGCAATATCTTTGCTACCGACAGCTTCCAAGATTGGGGCGAACCGATTCAGGGGCTAGCAGTAGAGAAGCAAGAGGTGTTTGTTGCTGGCAAGCGTTACGAAACAGTAATCGGAACACACGCAAACTCAAACCTACGATTCCCTCTTAACAAGCGCTTTACATCACTACGAGGAAAAGCAGCGCTCCCTGATTACCTTACAACAAAACAAGGTAAGGCAGCCTCGGTTATCTTTGAGATCTGGCTCGATGGATTACAGATCTGGGCCTCAAAGCGGCTCACCCCCCAGGAGCAGATGCAGGAGTTTGACCTGTCAGTATTTGGAGGATCGCTCCTTGAGCTGCGCACCCTTGATGCTGGAGATAGCAACAATAACGACCATGCAGTCTGGCTGGATACCGAGCTAGGATAGAACCATGTTAAAAAATATTTAGTTTTCGGCTGGTATTATCTCGCCCAGAAAGCGTAACCGACTAAAATCTTTGAATAATATCTGGATTCTTAACAAAAGTTAAAAAAGCGCCCTTCGCAGCAATTTTCTTTGCTAAGAATCGCAGTCGTGATACAAAGGTGGAGTTACGAGCGTAAAACAAACATGGGTACATTGTAGAGCACGTACCTCTTAGAGCTTTTATGGCAGTTCTTGCGTTGAAAACACATCGGGAGTTGGTTGGTAGCTTTGGCAGTGGTGCCGAGGTGGCATCGCTTAATGTCGGAGCTGGACTCAAAGAGGACCAAAGGGTGCGAGACCTGTCGAACCTGCTGAATTACGCTGAAATGCTCGTAATGCCAGGCGTAAGCGAAAGCCTAAGAGGGCAGCTCTTGGCAGAGACTTCAGGTACTTCTGAGGTCGATGACAGATTCGGACAAGATTTAGTCAGGGCGTTCCTGGCCAGTGAAGTAAGAGACACGTCTCAGGTACATCCGCGCATAGCCGAAGCCAGGCAGATAGTTGCTGGAATAGAGGAGCTAAGGCTAGCAGGCTGCTGGCAAAATGTTCTAAACCAGCCCTTAGTTGATTCCCCGGCAGTAGTGCAACCAGCTGAGTCTTCTGGCTATGAAGAGGTCGTGATCACATCTTTGGCGTTGGCTGTCTAGACGCCCACAAACTATTTCCAGCGTCTCAGGGTTAATCGCTCTATAGCGAGCTGCCAAACTGCACCAATCGGCTATGTCTTTGGCCAACACGGCGCGGCGCCCCAGGGTCGGACCGCGAACTTTCTAGTTCGCTGCACCCGCCCATATCGGATTAACTGAGACGTTTGGCGTTACCAAACCACCTCCTCTCCCCCCCCTCGCTGCCCCTCCCGCTCTCTTTGTGATTTTAAAAATTGGCGGAGCAGAAGCTCCGCGGTCCGATTGGGTTCTCCCTGACAAATGAATATATTGGCTTAAAGCCGGCGCTCTTCGTCCTCCGAAATCCACCACGCCCCGCGACACTGGAGGGTTGGGCTGTGCCCAACCGCTTTTGCATTCCGCCCAACATATCCGCTCGACCAACACGGCTGACTGGAAGTCAGCCCTCCACACGTCGCGGGGCGAGCACCGCCGTGTTCGCCTCCTCCACGATCCTCCACGCCCAGCGACACTGGAGGGTTGGGCTGTGCCCAACCGCTTTTGCATTCCGCCCAACATAT
>JBBALZ010000018.1:0-15546 GCA_040402735.1 Bdellovibrionota bacterium | reverse complement strand
ATCCTCCACGCCCAGCGACACTGGAGGGTTGGGCTGTGCCCAACCGCTTTTGCATCAAGCCTGGAATATCTGCTCCGCTAACACACCGACCACCTAACACCATCACTCACTCTAGCCCACAACTCCAGATACGGTGTACCCTAACATTCGTATGTCTCATCGATCGCCTTTTGCCAAATTCCTCTGGTTACTCGTTGTTCTAGCTACCCTCTCTGGCTGCTCTAAGTCCCCTTCTGTAACAGGCGAGCATCTAACGGCCACGCTGATCGCCGATCAAGACTCGGTCTCAGCCGGATCAACCTTTACCATCGGAGTAAATTTTGCCCTTGAGCCCGGCTGGCATATCTATTGGAAAAACCCAGGCGACTCAGGACTTCCGCCGCGCTTTACCTGGAGCTCACCCCAATCAGTAGTCACTGTCCGCGATCCCCTCTGGCCCTACCCACAGCGACTCACTACCGGCCCCTTGGTAAACTACGGATACGGTGATGTCCTTATCCCGTTTCCAGCGTCGGTAGCATCAACCGCTTCAGGATCCTCAGTAGCGATCACACTCAAGCTTGAATGGCTCGTCTGTAAGGACGAGTGCCTGCCCGGTGAGGGCACGCTACACCTTACACTCCCACTAACTGCAAAGCCGGGATTTCCATCAAAGGAAGCCCCACTCTTCCAACGTACCTACGCGCGCATCCCTTCACCGCTTGAGCGCGTCTCAATCGCCATCGAAGAGCAGCCCGAGCGAGTAACGATAGCCCTTATCCCGCTTGAACAACGATCGTTTCCAAACGATGTAGTTTTCTTCCCAGAAGACCGCCGCATCATCTCCAACTCTGGGCCTCAGCAGATAACTCGCGATGGTGACTCGCTGCGCATATCGCTCCCTCGTAATCCATCAAACCGCGAGCCCATCGAGCGCATCCGCGGAGTTCTCTTTGCACCTCAAGGGTGGTCAGCTACCGGCACACCTCAGGCCGTCTCAATTGACACAAACCCGGGCGAGCCTGCTAGCAACTCAGAGCAGGGCGAAGCTCCTGGTCAGCCCAGCTCAGAAGGAACGTACTCTGCTCCTCAAACAGGACTACTTGCAGCTCTCGTGTTTGCATTCATCGGCGGAGTCATCCTCAACTTAATGCCGTGCGTCTTTCCGGTGCTCTCAATTAAGATCGTCGGCTTTCTAGAGCAATCACACTTTGAGCCGCGCCGCGCTCGCCGACACGCTCTCGCATTTGCAGCGGGGGTACTCGTCTCATTCTGGATACTCGCGGCGGTTATCGAGACATTCCGGGCCGGCGGCGAGCAGCTCGGTTGGGGATTTCAACTCCAATCACCAACCTTTGTCGCAACGATGATCGTTATCTTTCTTGCGCTCTCACTCCTCTTTCTGACAAATATAACCTTTGGTCAAACGCTCCAGAATATCACCGGTCGCTGGCGGCTCTCAGCAAACTACCTAGGGTCGTTCTTAAGTGGAGTGCTCGCAACCGCTGTTGCCACACCATGCACAGCTCCGTTTATGAGTACCGCACTCGCTGCGACACTCACCCTTCCGGCATCGCTTGGACTCCTCGTTTTTACAGCGCTGGGTTGTGGCATGAGCGCCCCGTACGTTTTGCTTTCATACAAGCCAAACCTCCTCCGTTTTCTGCCGCGCCCAGGCGAGTGGATGGAGAGCTTTAAGCAGCTTATGGCCTTTCCGCTCTTGGCAACAGTTGTCTGGCTGACGCGGGTCTTTGCTCGTCAAATGGGATTTGAGCCACCTGGCTTAACCGTGGTAGTCGATCTGCTCTGGGGGCTCCTGGCTATCGGCGTGGGATTCTGGATCCTGGTGCGAGCTGCGCATGCGCAGACACACTCGATCCGCCGTGCTGCCCAGGGCATCGCACTGGCGCTTTTCATCCTGGGGGTATACACAGCGATCCCCAACTCAAGAGAGGTCGAAGAGAGTCGTGCTAAAGCCTGCGCTCCGAGTGGTGCCGTAGCAACATTTACCGATAGCCACGGTCTGCTGTGGGAGTCGTACTCTGAGGATCGTTTAGCCAAAGTTCTGGCGCAGGGACGCCCTGTACTTCTCGACTTCACCGCAGAGTGGTGTATCACCTGTCAGGTTAATGAGCAGGTGGTGTTTAGCTCCGAAGATGTGCGCGATCTCCTTGTTCGAAAGAACGTAACTCTGATGCGCGGTGACTGGACCTCTAAGAACCCCGCCATCACAGCAGCGTTAAGAAGATTCGGTCGAAACGGCGTGCCACTCAATGTGATTGTGAACTCACCTGACTCAAAGCCTCTTGTGCTACCGAATATCCTAACACCTGGCATAGTTCAACAGGCACTTGAGCAAATTCCCTGATAACAAGAGGCATCGAAAATTACGATGAGCGATCATTTAAAGGATCAGCAAACTGGGCTCCTCCGGCCAAAGGCTGTAGGGGGTTCACTCTGGCTAACAGCCGTTGTATTCGTCACAGCGGCAGTAGTGCTCTTATATCTGCCATTACTGCGGGCTTTTTCCGAAAATAAGATCTCGTCGACATATCCCGATGCACTTGAATTTATCTGGAGCACCTGGCGCTTAGAGGGCGTACTTACCGGAGAAAAGCAGCTTTACTACTCAACCGAGCTATTCGCTCCAAAAGGGTCGAGCCTGTTGCTACACACTATCTGCGAGGGTGTGCTTATACCGATTACTGCAATTTTAAGCGGGTTAGACCCTATCTGGCGCTACAATATATCTCTCTGTGTGGTAAGCCTATTAAGCGGCTGGGCCGCTCTATCGCTGTTTAGGAGCCTGGGGTGCAGCTATCTTGCTGCGGCCTTGGCTAGCACAACTGTAATTTATAGCCCCTGGATTATCGGACACCTTCATGCCGGACACCTCAATTTTGTCGGTGTTTTTGCGCTAATTGAGGCTATCCGTGGTATGATTGTTCGCTCTGGCCTACGGTACTCTTTAGCAATTACTCTGCTCTGCTTTACTAACCTCTACTACCTATACTTTGCAGCACTGCTGCTACCGGCTTTCATACTGTTTGCCGGCATTACTCGCAACGGATGTGCGGCCGCTGGTAAGCTGCTCATGAGCTTTATCATCGGACTACTTCCTGCTGCCGCGCACCTAACTGATATAGCTCGTCTTGCGCGTTTAGGTTCATACTCTCCCGATCATAATCCAGCAAAACATGCAGCAGACCTATTAGCGCTCCTCGTTCCAAGCCCTGTACAAAGTATCGGAGCACGTCAGTTTATAGTAGACCTGCGTAACAGTGTGCCACTCCATATCGGTGAGTCTAGCCTCTATATTGGAAGCGCCGTTACTGTAGCAGCTCTACTTGCGTGCGGTCTCGGTACGAAAAAAACGACCCTGACGGCCCGTTTTTTTTCGATCGTTTCACTCTTTTTTTGTATACTAAGTCTCGGGCCCTTAATCTCATGGCGCGGATCGCCGGTTATTGCAAACCCACTCGATTACGCAGCTCGCTTAGTACTGCCGCTCTACCCTTCAGTGCCTGCCCGCTTTGCTGGCGTGGCCTCCTTAATGGCGATAGCTGCTGGCTGTCAGCTCCTCAACAAATTTCAAACCAAGAGGGTGCGATTAGTTGGGTACAGCCTATTTATCATGGCAGCGCTAGAGTTTTTACCAACAGAGCTTAAAGTATATCCTCTGCCAATTCCAAGCCCAACTCTCGAATACCTAGCGCACGACAAAAATGCTTCGCTAGTTGTGGATCTCTCTGCTAGCCCACAGTACGCCATGCTAAGACAGACCGTTCACGGCAAACCGATAGCTACCGGATTTCTATCGCGCCGTCCACGATATGCAGAGAGAGCTCTTAATCGCAACCACTTTATCCGCCAAATGCGCGGGGAAGCAGGGATTAACGTAAACGCAGCCCTTAGTGACTGGTGCATGCTATCGGCAAATAGGCTCATACTCGAACTCCCTACCGCGCAAGTTCATCACGAGGATCTCTCTGCACTAGGCTTTACACTCGTCTCTAGCGACCCGTATGTAGCACTCTTTGCGACCGACGCAGATATCTGCCCTCACAGCCCTTCTGGTCCACAGAAGGGATCGCGTGATACACTACCGGCGTTGTAGTATCCAGGGAGACAACAAATATGAATCGCGCCGCAAACTTCGTAGCTGTAATCGTTTCACTCTGTTATTCACTCTGTGCTGCCATCGGAGTAGATTGTATCGCTCCGGCCCGTGCTGAAACGGCGATTACCGGCAAGCCCGCCCCATCGTTTACCCTCACCAATGCCCTCGGCCAGGCAGTTACTCTTGAGGGACTCAAAGGTAAAACCGTTGTTCTTGAGTGGTTTAATCCCGGCTGCCCCTTCGTTAAGAAGTTCTATACCAATAGCGATATGCAGAACTTTCAGCGACAGGCGCGTGAACAAGGTGCACAGTGGCTCACGATCAGTTCATCTGCAGCTGGAAGGCAGGGGCACATCGCACCAGCCGATGCGCTCGCCACTGCTGCTGAGAACAGGCTGGACCCAGCGAGCCTCTTGCTCGATTCCGATGGCTCTGTCGGCAGACTGTACGGCGCTAAGACAACTCCGCACATCTTTGTTGTCGATCCCAAGGGCACCCTAGCGTACGCTGGCGCGATTGACAGCACACCATCGACCAGCCAGGCGGACATCGCCGCCTCAACCAACTATGCAATCGCTGCAGTGAAAGCATTAGCTCGCGGAGAGGCACCAAATCCTGCCAACACCGACGCGTACGGTTGTTCTGTGAAGTACTAAAGATATACGGGTAATAACCGGTGCTGCAGCAATCCCCCACGCGAGCAACCGATATCGGCCTTAGAAACGCGCGGATCGGAATTATCGTTAACTGCCTCCTAGCCCTTACTAAAGGTGTCGCTGGAGTCGTCGGCCACTCGTATGCCCTGGTAGCTGATGCAATCGAATCAACCTCTGATATTATCACCTCAGGAGTTGTGGCGTTTGGCTTTCGAATGGCTGGCAAGCCTGCCGATGAAAATCACCCGTATGGGCATGGTAAATTTGAACCACTCTCGGCAGCAATCGTTGCACTAGTTCTCTTTTGCGCCGCTATAGTCATAGCCCTAGAAAGCGTTAAAGAGATACTCACTCCGCATCATGCACCGGCACCGTTTACACTCGTGGTGCTTGTTGCTGTTATCCTGATTAAAGAGACCTTGTTTCGCTCAGTTATTAAAGCTGGCGAGACGATAAACAGCACTGCTCTCAAAACAGATGCCTGGCACCACCGAGCCGATGCGGTCACCAGTCTCGCTGCCTTCGTTGGAATCTCGATAGCACTTATCGGTGGTCCAGGCTATGAGAGCGCTGATGACTTTGCAGCGCTTATCGCGGCGGTTATAATTGCGGTAAATGCGTGTATCTTGATCCGACCAGCGCTCCTTGAGCTAATCGATACGGCCCCCGATCCTGAGCTTATAGCACAAGTACGCTTAGTGGCTGAACAGGTGCCCGGGGTGCTGGGAACTCACAAGTGTCAGGTACGCAAAGTTGGCGTTGATTACTTCGTAGATCTCGACGTCCTCTGTGATCCCAACTTAACTATCCGTGAGGGACACGAAATAGCTCACAACGTTGGCGAACGACTCCATAGTGAGTTTTTACAACTGAGAAAGGTCCTCGTTCACGTTGAACCATCGGATGACTACGGTAGACGCTCACGAGAATAAAGCTTCTGTTGGGTCCCCTGTGCTGATTAGACCGCGAGTGTAGGACATCGCAATTCTTCCGCTATCTACTTGGAAGAATTGGTATTCCTGATGGGGATACAAATACGCGGCTCAATCCAGTTAAACTCATTCAGGGCTTCGCAATTCTCTCTTCTTAAATGGGGCCAAAAATGCGCGGAACCTACTGTATTTAATGAGTTTAACGGGATTTAGCCGCGCATTTTTATCCCTATCAGGAATACCAGTCTTTTCGAGTAGATAGCGGGAGAATTGCGAGGCCCTAAAACTCATTAAATACACAAGGTTCCGAGCATTTTTGGCCGCATTTAGGATAATTGCGATGCCCTACCCGCTAGATTAGACGCGCTTTGCACCAGACACTGATTCCTAGCTTGAGCCCTCTCGTCGCGGATAGACCCTCGGCATAAGCGCGCTGGTTATCAGAAAATCGGCACTCGCCCGGTTACACGCTATAGGAATCTGATAGAGCGCCGCTATGCGCAGGAGCGCTTTAATATCCGGGTCATGCGGCTGTGCGGTTAGAGGATCCCAGAAAAAAAAGAGCATATCGATCCGCTCTTCAACAATCATCGCACCGATCTGCTGATCCCCACCGAGCGGCCCAGATGCGCACTTAATAACTGGTAGTGATATCTCACGCTCTATTAGCGCTCCGGTAGTACCTGTGCCATATAAGAGATGTCGTCCAAGCTCATCGCGGTGCCGCGCTACCCAAGCACACAGCTCAGACTTCTTACCATCATGGGCCACAAGGGCTAGCCGCTTACGCTCTGGTAGCGGCGCTAAGGGGTGATCAAATGTTATTGTACTCATGCGAGAGGCCAAATTTATACGCTCTGTTAGGACTTAGCAATTCTCCCACTATCTACTTGAAAGAACTGGCATTCCTGATAGGGATAAAAATGCGCGGCTAAATCCCGTTAAACTCATGAAATACACTAGCTTCCGCGCATTTTTGGCCCCATTTTAGAGAAGAGAATTGCGATGCCCTACATTTACGTTAGGGCATCGCAATTCTCCCACTATCTACTTGAAAGAACTGGCATTCCTGATAGGGATAAAAATGCGCGGCCCTAACGTTATCAAAGTCATGAAAAGATGTTAGGGTCGCATTCAGGGCGCATAAACCTAGCAAGCTAGAGCGATGAGTAATAGTAGTAGCATAAGAGCAGAGTTTATCCTTGAGCGCAGCGCTGAGCGCTGGCCGCACCGCGCTGCGGTTATCGACCAGCATAAAAGCTACAGCTTTGAGCAGCTCTATGTGGCTTCGGTCGAAGTGAGTCGCGCTATCCAGGGGGCAGGAATCATCGCAGGTACTATTGTAGGTATCTCTGTCTTAGATGCCCGTAACTTTCTTGCAACCCTCTTTGGAATTCTTCGCGCAGGCTGCGTTGCTATCCCAGTAGCCCCTGACCTCTCTTATGCGGAACAAACTCGAGTGATGTCAGAAACTGCTATCGACTGGCTTTTTCTCGATTCGCAATCTCCTAGCGCGGCAGGACGGGGGCTTCAAACACACTTAGCTAATTGCGGCGCTGTAAAGCTATTTGATTCAAGCAACCTGATACTGTATCGCTACAACCGGACCAGCATTCGCGATCGATTACTTAAATTTCCGGATGCTGCGGTAATTCGACACACCTCGGGCACAACAGCGAAATCGAAAGGCGTAGCTCTGTCACACCGTGCTGTACGAGAACGCACCGATGCATCGCAACACTTGCTGGGAGTGACTCATGAGGATGTTGTACTTGCGCCGCTTTCTCTATCGTATCACTTTGTGGCGTCAGCGCTGTCCTGTATTCAAGCAGGAGCAACTCTGCTCGACTGCGCCCAGCTTATTGCGCCAGAGATCCTTAGCCTGGGTGCGACATTTGGTGCAACGATGATCTACGCATCACCGATTCAGTATGAGTTGATGGTTCGCTCTGATACCGAACAATTACTTCCTAAATTAAGGCGCGCAATCTCAACTTCTGCACTTTTACCGAAGAGAACCGCCGACATCTTCTTTCAGCGATTCGGAATCCGACTGACCCAAGTCTACGGAATTATCGAAGTAGGATTACCTATCTGGAATGAGCTTGAATCGATCGAATCGACAGCACTGGGTATCTGCAAATCGCCTTACGAGGCGATCGTCGTCGACGAACAGGGCGACAAGGTTGTTACTGGAGAAGTAGGTGAGCTTGCCATCCGCGGACCCGGACTGTTTTCTGGATATCTTGTTGATCAGCAATTAACCGACGAAATGGGAGCTAGCCAGCAGACGCTTGATGGCGGTTGGTTTCTCACTGGCGACCTAGTAGCTAAAGATGAGTTAGGAGTGATACTGTACCGCGGCAGAAAAAAGAGCGTTATCAACTGCGGAGGCAACAAGATCTTTCCAGAGGAGATCGAGGAGGTGCTACGACGCTCACCGGATATTAAGGCCGTGCGTGTTTCAGCTCGACCGGATCCGTTTCTTGGTAGCTTGGTTATAGCTGAGGTAGTGCCGAGCCATTCTGCTCCAGTTTCAGTCGATACGTGGCGCGCACTGTGTTACCAGGAGTTGTCAGAGTACAAAGTGCCTAAAGAGTTTAGGATAGTAGAGTCTCTACCGCGTACCGGATCGGGGAAGATGGTGCGACATTAGGGAGTGATCGGTTCCCGCTAAAATCTAGACGCCTTCAAGATTGCTTGGGGATTAACTCAACAAAGTCAAAATTCCGTAGCGCTTGAGCAGGGCATCGCAATTCTCTTCTCTAAAATGGGGCCAAAAATGCGCGGAACCTACTGTCTTTTATGAGTTTAACGGTATTTGGCCGCGCATTTTTATCCCTATCAGTAATGCCAGTCTTTTCCAATAGATGGCCGGAGAATTGCGAAGCCCTATTTGTACGCTCGCTACCTTGCCCTCTTGGTGGCCTTTTCAGTAGTCTAACCAGGCCATGAAACACCACCCAACGTCATCCCGCTTCCGCCTCGGCCAATGCCTACTCCTGTGCCTCGTAGCAACCTCGCTTCTCTCCTGCAACAATCGTGAGTGGCGCGTTGCCCGGCCGAACATACTCTTTCTTATGCTTGATACGGTCAGAGCCGATCATTTAAGTGGCTACGGGTACGAACGCCCAACTTCTCCAGCGCTCGATGCATTCGCCAAAGAGAACCTCAAGGCAGCCTTTGCATTAACAGCGGCTCCATGGACTCCGGCCTCAGTTGCTTCGATGTTTACGGGCCTCTATCCCTCCTCACATCGGATGATGCCACCAAACGATCGCGATCTCGCTCGACAGGGGCTTGTGCGCGTTAGTAATGAGCTTGATACCCTAGCTGAAAAACTCAAAACAGTCGGCTATACTACCGCCGGAGTTAGCCCAAACCCCTGGATCTCAAAACAGTTTGGCTACACACAAGGCTTTGATCAGTTCTTCTTTATCGAACGCGAGCCAGCAAACAAGATCACCGAATCGGGGCGTGAAATTATCGAGGCATGGGAGAACTCCAAGAATAAAGACCCATTTTTCCTCTACTTGCACTTTCTAGATCCGCACGACCCATACACTCCAACTGGCGAATACGCCACCAAGTTTACAGGGAACTTGCAGCGCTCGCCCTTCGCCTACTCTAAAGAGATGCAGGAGAGTATAAACCTGTATGACGGCGAGATCGCCTTCCTCGATACCGAACTTGGAAAATTCTTTGAGTACCTGAAGGCTAAAAAGCTCTACGAAGATTTAGTGATAGTTATCGTTTCAGATCATGGTGAGCAGTTTATGGAGCACGGCGATGAGCGTCACGGCTACAAGCTCTACAATGAAGAGATCCACATTCCCTTATTATTACGCACGGGTCGCGTAAACGACCAAGGTCGAGTTATTAATGAGACGGTTAGCACTACGGATATCCTACCAACACTTTTAGCGCGTGTGGGTATAAAACAGCCCGATATCCTTCCGGGGGTATCGTTGATGGATGAAAAGGCGCTTAGCTCACGTCGCGGTGTAATGTCAGAGATACGTAAAAAGTACGATATGAAATCAGTAACCGACTCGCCTGGAAATCGGCTGATTATGGATGTCCCATTCGATGAGCGAAACCCCGACCCGAAGAGATCTCTGGAAGCCTGGGTTGCTCCGCGGGTACTTGGATTGTTTCAGTCACGGCAGGAGTATTCGTGCATGACTCCGGTCAATAACAGGGGGATTGAAGCCCGATTACGGGGTACGTTTGATGACGTGCATACAACGGCCCTTAAAGCTACCGTTGCACCATTAACCAAAGCTGAGCAAATTAAGGACGAAACGCTTGAGCAGCTAAAATCCCTGGGCTACCTGCAGTAGCGGATTTCAGGACAATCAACATGATTACACCGCACCTCTCCAGACACGCGCTCCGCCAAAGCCTTGTTGTTGGTTTACTGATACTTACAACCCCTATCTGCGCTCACGCCTACATCGGCCCCGGTGCAGGGTTTGCCTTTCTCGGATCAACTCTTGTATTCCTGGTCACTATCGGCATGGCGATTATCACCATCCTGTTCTGGCCGCTACAGTGGCTACTTCGGAAGCTTCGCAGACAAGGAATTCCGCAACACGCTCGCGCAAGACGGGTCGTTGTTATCGGCTTAGATGGTCTTGAGCCATCGCTTACAGAGCGCTATATGAACGAGGGGATACTCCCTAACTTATCCAAGCTTAAAAGTGATGGAAGTTTTGCTCGACTCGGAACGACATTGCCGGCACTCTCGCCCGTTGCTTGGTCGAGCTTTCAAACTGGGGTTAATCCTGGCGCACACAATATCTTTGACTTCCTGACGCGGGACAAGCGTTACTGCCTGCCGCAACTTGCATCAACAGAGACTCAGACCGTTGAAAAGGTGCGCTCGCTTTTTGGATTTAAGCTAAAGAAGAAAAGTGCCTCCGTAGTCATTACCCGCAAGAGCCAACCGTTCTGGAAGATCCTCGGCGCTCACGGCGTGTTTTCAAATATCATCAGGGTTCCGATCTCGTATCCACCTGAGAAGTTCCATGGCAACATACTTTCAGCGATGTGCACGCCAGATCTCAAGGGCACACAGGGCAGTTTTACGTATTTTACAGAGGGCGAAGCAGCTACAAACACGGCAACCGGCGGCGATGTGCGAGTGTTTAATAGCGTAAACGGCGCACTCACTGGAGAGCTCCAAGGCCCTCCGGCTCCCGATGGTTCTGGCGCGCTCGTCATACCGTTTACCCTCAAACTTGATAGAGCAAATGGTCGCGGAGAGCTCTCGATCGATTCACAAATAGTTGAACTCAGCGCTAACGCCATGTCGCCCTGGGTTGAGATAGTTTTTCGTAGCGTAGCGAATCGCAGTTTGAGTGCAAGATCTAGTAAAGTCGCTGTCCACGGCATCGTCAGGTTTTGCCTCCGTTCTCATGAAGAGAGCTACTCACTCTACGTGTCGCCGATCAACGTTCACCCTGAAAAACCAGCGCTGCCGATATCGGAGCCAGCGATCTTCTCAGGTTGGCTCGCGAAGAAGCATGGGCTCTACGGAACCCTCGGGCTTATGGAGGACACCTGGGGCCGTAACGAACTAGCCCTTGATGATGCACGCTTTCTGGAACAAACATACCTGACACACAACGAGCGCGAGCGGATGTTCTTCGAAGCGCTTGAGAAAACCCGCGAGGGGCTCTGTGCCTGTGTCTTTGATGCCAGCGACCGAATTCAGCACATGTTTTGGCGTTACATAGACGAGCGCCACCCGTCCCCCCTTGAAGATCGCGGTGAGTTTGCGGATACCATCCGCAACATGTACATCAAAATGGACGACCTCGTTGGTAGGGTGCGCGAAAAACTTAAACCTAACGATCACCTCTTTGTTCTAAGTGACCACGGATTTGCCTCATTTAGGCGGTGTATTAATCTTAATACCTGGTTGTTACAGGAAGGCTACCTAGCTCTCAAGGATGGTAAGAGCGTAGGTGCTGACTACTTCCGCGATGTCGACTGGAGCCGCACACAAGCATTTGCGGTGGGCCTCTCAGGTATCTACATTAACCGCAAGGGTCGTGAGGCACACGGCATAGTCGAGCCCCGTGATGTTCAAGCCCTCAAGAATGAGATCGCTCGTAAGTTAGAGCAGCTGCACGATCCGCAAGATCGAGCTTTAGCTGTTCGACGCGTTCACGACTCAGAACAGTCGTATAAGGGAGTTTACAAAGGCGAAGCTCCGGATCTGATCGTTGGTTATAATCCTGGTTACCGAGTAAGCTGGGATTCCATCACTGGCACCGTTGAATCAGAAATCTTCTCTGACAACCTGAAAGCGTGGAGCGGTGACCACCACGTAGATCCAGAGCTGGTACCCGGAATTCTGTTTACCAATAAAAAATTAACCAAGAGCGCCCCTCACATCACCGATCTGGCGCCAACGATCTTATCTCTCTTTGGTGTTAAACCTCCGGGGTATATGGAGGGAGAGGTTATTGTCTAGGGGCCGCCTAAACCTCTAACGCTCTACCACACGACGATTAGCCTATAGTGCGTGCACAAAACTAGCGATTAGGCTGCATAGGGCCTTATATAGTCCGGACCCTCGCTCATCTTTTAATAGATCGTAAATCTGGTGCTCATAGGGCTGCTCATCTGGCTTCCTAATGCCAGCAAGCGTTGGAACATCTATATCGAGACGCTTGAGCCGCGGCGCGGCAACTTGCAGCAATAGAGAGTATGCGGTGATTTTATACTACTCAGCAAATTCTGCCGCAATAACGTTAGCCCCTATTAAGGGGCGGCTTTGCGGAGCAAAGATAATAACTACTCACCCTAGCAGCTATAGATCTTTCGCTACACTCGCTACTCCTGATACCGTGTAGCTTTGCATGAACGACCGTAATCGCAATTTCAATGCCGAGCTCTACCGACCGAGGCAAGACTCACCACGGCGCCCTAGTGTTGCCCTCTATCTCGCCGGAGTAGCCGCGATATTTTTCTTTGGTAGCGCTGGGTACTCACTTATCGAGGGGTGGTCACTCTTTGATTCGTTTTACATGACCGTGATTACCCTGGCTACGATCGGTTACGGCGAAACTCACCCGCTCACCACACCGGGGCGAGCTTTTACCATACTGCTTATCTTTATCGGATTGGGGCTTGGTACGGTATTGCTCGGTAGCGCCTGGCAAAGTCTCGTGGAGGCACAACTTAACAGAATGTTTGATCGGAGAAGAAAGATGCTCGACAGAATTGAAAAGCTAGCCGGACACACTATCTTTTGTGGCTACAGCCGATTAGGAAAACAAGCCGCTATTGAGCTCAGCTATTCAGGTGTCCAGGTGGTAGTTATTGAGACTAGCGATGTGCGCGCTGCTGACGCTGAGGATGCTGGATTTCTGGTTGTCAGGGGCGATGCCACTCTTGAGGAGACTCTGCGAGCCGCTGGTATAGAGCGCGCTAATCGGATCGTTAGTTTGCTGCCACGTGATTCTGATAACCTGTACGTTATTCTAACAGCTCGCGAGATATCCTCTTCTATTCATATAGTAGCTAGAAGCGAAGATGAAGTAGGAGAGAAGCGCTTAAGGCGCGCCGGTGCCGACCAACTTATTTCCACCTTCTCCCTAGCTGCCCGCAAATTAGCTGATGGCTTGCTGCGTCCTCAAATAACTGAGTTTTTTGAAGTTGCCGGGACGGGCAAAGATGGCTGGAAGATCGAAGAGATTCGAATCCCCCCAACGTCTCCGGTATGTGGCCAGTCACTCAAGCAGCTGTCACTCAGACAAACTGCCAAAGTTGGCATCGCTGCGGTAGTTTCACAAAGTGGAGAGCTAGAGATCAATCCTGATGGCGCTACACTTTTGGAGGCTGGTTCAGTTCTGATAGCTATAGGATGGAAACGCGATCTGGAAACACTTGAGAGATCGATTCTTCCTGAGGCTACCTAGGCGTTGTTGAAACTTCCAAATCCAAGTACAAAAGGAATATGAGCACAGAGACAGCCAACATTAAAACACTTGCAACAAAACGTTCGTTTATTGATGTACCACAACACAGCGACTTCCCGATTCAGAACCTGCCGTACGGAGTATTTAAGCCCTCCCCTGACTCATCCCCCCGCGTTGGCGTAGCGATCGGATTGCATGTACTCGACCTATCAGTACTTGCGGACCGGGGGCTTCTGGGCGAGCAAGCTAAATCAATGCGCTACTTCTCGGAGGGATCGCTTAACCGCTTTATGGGTTGCGGGCGAGTAGTATGGAGAGAAACTCGTGCGCGGATTACGGAACTCCTAAGCCACGATTGCCCAACCTTGCGAGACAACCGGGAGCTAAGAGCTCAGGCGTTCTTTGAGGTTGCGAATGTCACCCTGCAGATGCCACTTCACGTCGCCGCATATACCGACTTCTACTCTTCAATAGACCATGCACGGAATGTAGGAACCCTTATGCGCGGTGTCGACAACGCGCTTAATCCCAACTGGAAGCAGTTGCCGATAGCCTATAACGGCAGGCACAGCTCAATTGTTCTCTCTGGAGAGAAGCTCCACAGACCACGTGGACAGATTAAACCTAGCGATGACGCGCCACCCCTGTTTGCGCCTACTCGATCACTTGATTTTGAACTTGAGCTTGGGTTTATAGTCGGCGTTCCTTCGCCACACGGGGCCACGATAACTCCAGATCGCACCGACCAGCACGTTTTCGGTGTAGTGCTTTTTAACGATTGGAGCGCCAGAGATATCCAGAAGTGGGAGTATCAACCGTTGGGGCCCTTTAATGGCAAGAACTTCTTTTCCGCAATCTCGCCGTGGATCGTAACTCTGGAGGCGCTTGAGCCATTCAGAGTTACTGCCTGCGCTCAGGATCCGCAGCCATTAGAGTATTTAAAATCACCTCGTGTGGTCTATGACATACACCTCGATGTTAGTATTCGCACACATCAGATGTCATCCGGAGAGTCGCACAGAATTACCAATTCTAACGCCATACACCTCTACTGGGATCACTACCAACAGTTAACTCACCTGACCTCTGGAGGTACCCCCGTGCAAAGTGGAGAGATCTTCGCAACCGGCACCATTAGCGGCCCCACACCAGATTCGCTCGGGTGCCTCCTTGAGATCACCAAGGGTGGCAAAGAGCCTGTTATCCTTACTAATGGTGAGAAGCGGACGTTTTTAGCGGATGGCGACTGTGTGATTATAAAAGGCTACGCAGAAAATGAGCACTTTCGAGTCGGCTTTGGAGAGCTCTCGAACCTGATTCTGCCAGCTACGGAAGGTTAAGCGTAACTACTCACCGGATTTTAAGATCGTCGCTGCAATTTCGTCGCTAAATGAGGTGATTTCGGAGGATCTTTTTTCTTGCCACCCACTAGTCGGGGGTGCCTTTTTTTGGTGAGTAGGTAAACCCTGCGCGAGTGATTTTTGAAAAAAATCACTCGCAATAGCAGGGCGAGCGCAATCTTGGCGGAGCCAAGTTGCGCCGTAAGAGACAAAAAAACACTTGGGCCGCAGAAAGGGGCTATCTAGGCGTTGCAAAAAGTACGACTAATGATGTACGGGTCGACTTTTAACCAAGCAAGAACGCAAACTACTGGAGAAAGAGCTACGGCTTGAGCGCTATGCGCGCTTCTCAGATAGAATTAAGTGCATCTTGTTGCTCGACGCAGGCAAGTCACCAGAGAGCATCGCAGAGTATCTGTTTTTAAGCCGAAACACAGCCATCAATTACCTGAAGAGATACCAAATTGAACGCTTGTGGCGATTCCAGAAAAAATTGTCTTATACAATCGGTACTATGAGCGGTTTGCTGATTTCAACCTAAATTCGGCAGTTAAGGAGGATGAAAATGGTGCAGATACTCGAAAG
>JBBALZ010000017.1:19989-29615 GCA_040402735.1 Bdellovibrionota bacterium | reverse complement strand
GCTTGTTTGCAAGATGGCGTCGTCGCTTTTGTGCTGCGATCAATCTCGCTCTAAGCCTCCGGCGGATATGAGCTTCGACTGCGTCGAGTTGGCGTGGAACTTCTGTCATTTTGAAGTAGTTCTTCCATCCTCGATGCCATCGATTTATGTTCTCTATCTGTATCTCAAGCGTTAGGTGGGTTCGTCGTGGGGTGAGCGCTTCTACCTTGTCCATAGCTGCTGCCATGGCTTTAGTCGATATAATCAGCAACTTTCCCGCTACTGTCATCCCCAGGAATTTAACATTCTTGGAGAGTGCTACTTTGCTCTTTTCCCGGTTTACCTTCAGTTTGAGTTTTCCCTCTATGAACTTGGTCATTTTGGTCATTACTCGCTCTGCGGCTCGCTGGCTGCGTACAAATATGTTGCAGTCATCGGCCCATCGGCAGAATGATAACCCTCGTTTCTCAAGTTCTTTGTCCAGCTCATCTAGCACTATGTTGCTCAAGAGTGGACTTAGGGGGCTTCCTTGTACGGACCCTTCGCTTGTTGGCTCTAGGTTGCCGTTATCCATAACTCCACTCCGAAGGGTCATACCGATAAGGCGTAGCACTCGCTTGTCGTTAATCTTCTTCGCTAATGTTGCCATCAGTCGATCGTGGTTTATGGTGCCAAAGAAGTTCTCAAGGTCGATATCGACCACCCATTCTTTGCCTTCCTGGACGAAAGCTTTCGCTCGGTCCAGTGCCTGTTGCTGTCTGCGTTTCGGGCGGAAACCGAAGCTACTATCCGAAAAGTCCTTTTCGTAAAGTGGCTCGATTACTGCCTTGATCGCGTATTGCAACACCCTATCCCTGATGCACGGTATACCCAGTGGGCGTTCCTTTGTGCTTCCAGGTTTCGGTATCATCACACGGCGTACCGGCTGTGACTGGTAATGCCATGTAGTTACCTCTTCTATCAGCCGCGCTAGCTCCTCTTGCAGTCGCTCACCAAAGGATTCAACGGTGATGCCGTCTATACCTGGGGCCCCCTTGTTCGCCTTCACGGCTTTAAATGCTCGTGTTAGCTCGCCTAGGTTGATTATCTGCTCGAATAGCGTTTTCGGCTCTATTCCTAGCTTCAGTTGTTCCATTTCTTCCTGTGCACGCTCTGTGTTGACCTCCTGGGGCTTCGTTGTTCAGGTACGCCTGCCAACCTTGAAGCTCAGGTTACTTTTCCGGTCCACATCGCATCTCGTACTTTGGTTTCTGATGCTGTTTTCATGTTCCACCCTTCACCTCCAGGAGATCCCTGACTTTCGAACCGTTTTCCCCTCCGGGGTAGTCACCCACTCCATCATCGGCGCTTCGTTTCATGGTTACTATGATTTCTTCTGCAAACCCTCAAGGCTTCGGTCGGTATCACTACTCCCCTTGGCGGTCTCAGCTCGTCGTAGTTACGGCTCCGCTCTCCTTGACGGCTCTTCTCTGGGTAAGACATTCAACTTTCATTACTCGGCTAACTTGTATACTCCTGCACCTTACGTTTAAGGATTTCGGGCTTTGAGAATTGCGGCTCTCTCGCCCGGTGCAGTAGCCTTATTCAAGTTTCGCTGTTCGCTTAGTCAGTAGTTTCGGTTACACCTTCTTTCAGATTCCTCATTGGACGCTCCTCAGGCGCAGTGTTCTGCTGTATCTCATTAACCTGATAGCGCTTTCTTCGGACACCCTTGGTTTACCTACATATTCCCTCCTAACTAGGTTATGGTCAGACTTGCACTGACTAGTTGATTGTCATGTCAGACACACCGCCGTACTAGGGCTGTTGACTAGCGGGTCCATATACGAATTTAGGTTAAATTTCGCACGATTAAGCCGGTAAGAGTTTGTTGTCTTCTACGGCGCAACTTGCGCTCTCATGGTAGTCATGGGGGCCAAGATTGCGCTCGCTTAGCTATTCTCATTCATTTTTTGCAACTACTCAGCAAATGCTGCCTCAATGACGTTAGCCCCTTCTAAGGGCTGACTATTACCCACATCCTGGGAGATCCTCTTTTACAAAGTGTGACGACAACAAAAAGCAAGAACAACGATTTCCTAACTCGCTGTTCTCTTTTACTCTTTGTAAAAAATAAATACTTCGTCATTCCGAGGCTAAAGTTTTTTTCACAAAGAGCTCAGCGAGAACGGCGAGGGAGGGAAGGAGAGGTGAATCGCAAACTTAAAGAAGATATGGCCTTATTCACAGTGAAATAGAGGTAGAGGCCCGAATGTTCTCCACACGACAACCCATTTCATTACTACTTGTGGGTAATAGTGAGTCTAAGGGGCGGCTTTGCGGAGCAAAGCGGGGTGGAGATAATAACTACTCACTAAAAAAAGGCACCCTCGACTAGGGGGTGGCAAGAAAAAAGATCCGCCAAAATCAGCTCATTTAGGGATAAAATTGCAGCGACGATCTTAAAATCAGGTGAGTAGTTACCTTTTTTTCAAAGAAGCGGTCTTTCAAGCTGATGCGCGTACCGACTGTGGCGGCTGTTTTCAATCAATATCTCGGCGATCTGCTAAAGTGTTAATCAACTTTTCATTTATTAGTGTCAACTGGCTTTAGATTATTGCTTAATTCTTCAATAATGTTTGACGTGGTTGCCTTTATAGTTTCATTCACACGTGCCCCTGCACCTGAAGGATCTCCAGGGGTGACTCTATTATTCCACCCATCCGATACCCCTTCGACAAAGTTAGCCAATCCATCACCGTTCGTTAAGGATGTCACTAAATCGCGATGCTTATCACCAGCGGCACCTATTGCACCCCCCGCAGTATAGGCTAATGACGTCGGCTTAAAGAAATTACCATAAACAGGAGCTCCACCGTGCCGCTTCTTGCCCTCTGCCATGCGCGAGCCAGCAGCCCAGAAATAGCTTGATCCTGGATACCTTGCCGCGCTGCGCGCATCCGATCCGAGGTCACCCCCCAAGGCAAAACTCATCTGATCACCAGGCTTTTGTCCTGGCCCTAAACTTCCTGGGTTACCACCATACACGCCAAATAGACCTGAAAGGTTTGAAAACTGTGCCTTGGCATCCCATGCCGCTGAAGCCGCCTCATAATCGGCGTATCCACCCATTCTCTGTCCGTAAGCCTGGTGCCCGCCCTTATAGAGGTCTTGCGCCGCTTTATCATAGCCCAAATTCAGACCTGCCGCACCTCCGCTAGCTCGATGCCCAAGCGCACGCTGCCTAAGCATATTTCCATGACTAGCCAAGCCATATTGTCCGCCGCTACCACCAACTTTAAACATCTCGTTAATTACAGTGAATAACTGTGTGGGATTAACACTTCCTCCTTGACCTAGTTGGCTTTGAAAGCCTACGCCAGCTGTTCCATCTTGACTACCGTCATCGCCACCATTACTACCGCCATTACCACCGCCTTCACTATCCCCCTGAAATGCAGCACCAAAACCAGTACCTCCTACGGCAGCGGCTCCGTTAGCCCTCGTTTTTGAACTCCCAGATTGACCCCTAGGCGTAGAGCCCATCCTAGCAGAACGCGTGCCCTCTGCTATGCGCTCTGCGGCTCCTGCCACAGCTGCTGGCATGCCCATATAAGCCTGCCATTCCGACGAGTTACTACTTTGCGAATCAGCAGTCATCTGCGCGGCATTCCCAATCCCCTCAAACGCCCTCGACATCCCCCCAATCTCCGCCCCGCGAATATCTGTATCCATCGCCGCATTTTGCTGATCGAGACTCTGCTGGGCAAAGCCTGACTGGCGATATGACTTCATCCGGGCGCCTTGATCAATCGAAGCCTGATTGGTCTGAAGTCGGTTGGCATTCTCGCCTACTGTTCCAGACTTTGCTGCTCCTCCAGCTTCCGTTGCTGATTGACCCATCGCCTGCGTCGCAAGGCCTCCAAGACTCGCTTTGGCTCCTAATACCAACTGACCCGTCACTGCTGGCACTGCGAAATACAGGGCAGCCATTATGTAAATGTAATAGCCGTTTGAAAGATCAAGGTCGAGACTTCCAGCTACCGCCAGCGATTGATCCAGCAGGAACCAAGCGTTGTCCTCAGAGAGTGGCTCAGCCTCTTTTACGTTTGGTACCGAACACAGCTCGGCTAGCTGCTGATCATTTAAGCCACCCGCACCACCTCCAGCCGCCCCCTCACCAACACCGCCTCCACAACTTACGTTAATGTCACCATTGCCCAACTTGGCGGTATTGATCAGACGACGCCCTACTCGCGCCATCGCACTGTTATTACCGATCATAGCCCAGACGCTACGCTCAAGTGCGTGAACTATAGCGAATCCAACATCCCACAACTTTACCCAGGCAAAGAATGAAACCCAGGTAAAGAATGCTTTCCAGTACCCCGGTATAACCATCAACATCGCCGCAAATGGATACCCGATTAGAACTAAGTACGCTAAGACACCCTGCACATGCGGCATCATAACCGCCCATTGATACAGCTCTCCGTACTTAGCCCGTGAGCCCTGCTGTTTAACATACGCCTCAGTATAGCCGCGCATCTGCTCCGAAGCTGAGAATCGCTGACTTAATTCAGTTATCTGAGGAGCGATTATCAACTCATTGCGAAACATGTGAACCAAGATCAGGAACTTGGCATATTGCTTTACGTCCGCATCACTCAACATCGGAGCATCGGCAGATTCTCGCAAATTCCAACCGTAGAAAAGTGTCTTGAGAGCTACAGCCTCACTACCAAATCCCTTTGGAAAACTTCGGATCAATTGCCAATATGCGTGGCCAGCCTCCCAACGTATCGCCTGCACGATCATATAGAGATACTCTGAGCAAACGATCTCGTTTACTCGACCCGAATCAAGAGCTTGATTGCCACTAAATTTAGTCGAGAACTGCCGAAACGAGCCCGTTAGATTCGGCGCGTTAAACAACCTAACCATTGAGCGTGGTGTTGGGATTGATTCCACATCAAGTCCGTGCACAAATTTTTCGTAATCTCCGGGTTGCGGCCTATCGTTATCTCCTGATGAAGATGGATCAGCTGTGTCGATAAAAACTGACAGAGGCACGTTAGAGCCGCGAGATAATGATGCCGCTGAATAGGCTCCCGCGTTAACACCCTTCTTAAACCAATCTCCACACTCTGAGGTCAGAAAAGTAGCTAGAGCATCACGCACATCGGGGTCTTTAACATTTACACCGACGATATTCTCAACCATTCCCCATTTCAGATTCGCTAATATCTGATACGGACCCTGTTCATTATCCTTATTAAATAGATTCGAGTCGTTGCCGCCCCGTCCCTCTCGGCGCTGCATACCGATCCAGCGAATCAGGTTATTCGTAGCCTCACTAAAGAGTCCATCGAGGAATACCATAGGCCAGGCTACCTGGTAGGTTCCACTAGGACCATCCTTCCGTCCAACCTGTATACCTAAGTCCTTTACCAAAGCGGTGTTAGCTAAGCCGGTTTCGGCGTCTCGCCACACATCCTTCATATCCATCGACTTATCGGCGATGCGCCACGCTACTCCCTGAACCGAGGTCGGAGTGCCCACGAGAAACGCATAGATCGGCGGACCGAGAAAGAACCACATATACGTTCGCGGTGGCTGATTAATAGCAACAGATATCAGAGCACCTGTAGCGCCAACCGCATAAAATAGCGCGGCCCACAAACCAAACGAGGTATTCCAAACAAAGTACACAAAATCCGCATGTGTCATGTATCCGATATTGGCCCACGCTGCTGTGATCGGCAGGTAGAAGCTCCCGGGGCAGTTGCTTTTATTACACTCTCCAACCTGAAAGAGCCCAGTGGCGTCACCGAGGATGCTCACGAGGACTCCCGCCACACTCGACACGAACATCCCAAGCGCGCTTAGGAGAGACTGCCAAATTTCGTCTCCTACAAAGTATGTTGAGGATGTCAGCAACTCGTCAAACATAACCACTAGCTTCCTCCACCATCACCTGGCTCAACATCACCGGCCGAATCAAACGCACCACCAGTCGCGGTTAGGGAGTTGTTCGGTTGGAATCGGAAGTTAGACGAACCACCGAGAGATTGAGCGAGCTTGGCGGTAGCCTCGAGTTGGTCGCTCCAGCGTTGGCGGTTAAGCCCTGCCATTGAGTCAAACCAGAATCCAATATTACACTGACTTTGGCTTGAAGAGCTGTGCTGATGCGCCACTAAGCTCGAACAAAACAGTTGGTTAACATACTCCGCTGTTGAGACATCAGCCGTCATCGCACCTATCATAGCTGCCTCATACGTAGCCTGAGCCTGTTCAATCACTTTATCCAATGAGAGGACGTCTACCAGTCTATACAGCGCCTTATTTCGCCGACACCTCTTGGCTTTCTGAGCACCATCACAGCTATCTCCATCGCCATTTTCATTCGGTTCCGCTGTATCAGGCATTTCCTCTTCAGCATTATCGAAATTGCACGCTATTTTTGTCGGCTGTGTAGCGTCTGTTGTGGTTTGCACCCAAATTTTAAAAATCTGATCAATTAAATTAAGGGATACCTTTAGATTAGGAGAGGACACCTTCTCTAGTAATTTACTATCGACTGTTCTTACCCATCCCGATACGAACTCCTTGCTAAACAGTTCAAGACCCTTATTTCCATTGGTTTTCTTAAACTCACAGTACGCACCAAGCAAACGATACATATCTTTCCAGGTCTCCTGACGGACATCTTCCCACTTAACATTGACCCCAAAAACTTCATCAGGCACAGAGAATCTGTCCCCTCGGTCACCGCTCTCCGATCCTGGGGTCTTCTTAACCGTGGCCCTCTTCTCAGGTTTTATATATGTGGCCTTGAATAGAACTGTAGGATCGCTTGGATCGCTGTTACCAACTTTTTCAAACTTTATATCCCCAATAACTTCCTTAAAATATCTCTTTTGCTCTTGAGCTTGGGCATCCTGACCAGTCCCCAGCCCTACTGGAAACAGCACATCAGAAACATTATACATACTGGCACTTTCTCCTCCATTCGGACCGCCATTAGGACGCCTATTCTCGGGGAGCTGCTGAACTAACGTAGCACCTCCATCTGCATTTCTCGTGTATTGCTTAGTTAACTTATAATTTGGCGTAAGGTCCTCGGATATTTTGTCACCACTGGCGTAATAGAGCCCGAGAGTCCATGCATGATCCATGTCTTTGTTTTCTGACCGATTTAATCCTTCGTAGATCGCATTAACAAACTGTTTTTGGGACTCTCGGCCATGAGCACCTCGCAAGTTAAACTCAAGCTGAGCAGTCTGAATAGAACCGTCTAGTAGCGCAGACACTGATTGTAGCGACCCCATGTAGCCAGTTGCGGCACCATTCTCAACCATCATCATAGTCTGGAACATTACCGGTACCTGTGAGGTAATCATCCCTTTGAACATTTTTTTGTATTCCTCTGAGTCCATCAAACCACGCATAGCGGTATGCGCCGGCATTCGAGTGAGCTTGGTCTCAAATGGGTTCTGCGTCAGTTTGCCTGAATCCGAACTAATAGTCTGCGTGTTCTGAGGACCCGACGGACCTGCGTTGTTGGTAGAATCATTTCCCGCATCCCCATCCAATCGCTCCTGCGGAACCTCCATAGCTGCCGGCCACGCCACTGCTACCGAAGCAACCGAGCAGAACCAGATGGCGATCAAGATGCCAATTACGCGGGAGAATCTCTTTAATGAATACAATCTGTAAATCATCGACCTTCTAGCCCCTACGACCTCCCGCCCCTCATCACCCCCACCACCCTCTGTATCTCCTCCGCTGTTGGCACACCATCGACCCGGTAGGTCTCCTTGGTAGTCGCCGCCACGAATACAGTTGTGGGATAACCCTTTATCCGCAGGTCGATAGAGAGTGCTTCACCACTAAGTAGTGGAAATGGAAAAGAAATTTCTGCGCCAAACTTTTTTAGACTAGATAGTGAATAAGTGCGCTTGGTTAGCCCAAAAAGCGTGAATTTTGGGTCTCCTTGGTACTTCGCGCGAACTTCCTTCAATCGTTCCGCTAACTTAGCTGCATCTGGGGCCTTTTCATCTAAGAAAATCAACACCTTAACATTCCCCTGGGGATCAACAGGGATATCGGCCTGTGGCCTCCCAGCTCTATTCACGGTGGCGGCCTGGGGGTCAGCCTGGGTCTGCTCAAGATCGTCGGGAAGGGCGGCCTTAGCGCCGTTTTTAAGCTCGGCCTGACGGGTCTGTTCGATGTACTCCTGAACCTCGGCTCGAATGGGGTCGAGTGGTTCGCCGTCATCCGGCAGGGGTGGCGCCTCACGTATGCCGAGGGCCTCCATGGCGAGCATCTGGTAGTCGGTCGCTTTAGAGACCACCTTCTGCATCTCGGCCTGGCGTCTGGCGAGAGCTACGGCGTAACGAAAGGCTAGCTCCTTGTCGTTACTGTTGAGCGCCTCAAAGAGGCCCTGCATCGCTGGTGGCGCATCTTTTTGGGCGCGAATTATCTGGGCCTCTTCGGGGGCTCCGTACTTGGCCAAAATCTGATCTCGACTAAGCGGGGTTGATGCCGCTGGAATCGGGGGCTGCTTTGCTGATTCTGCAGGATTTTGAGGAATTTCAGGGATCTTTGACTCGGCCGCTTTTCGGGCTGCTACGGCTTGATCATCCTCTTTTAGGCGATCGATTAGCTGTGGATAATCGTGATAAACCACCGCCTTAGACGAGTTAGGGCGGACTGGCTTATCCCAGGCCTTAGCATCATCTCGATTCCAGAATCCGCGCAGATCTTGACCAGCGGTCAGCACTTCCTGCTGGGCATGAGCCAGTGGCGCTAACGAGAAAATAAGAGATGTTAGGACTGGGATTAACGAACGCATAGTGGGTAAAGAAAATAACTCTAAAACCCTCCGAGTCTATAGAGGTTATGCCCCCTTATCGGGGCGATGAGGCATAATGAGTCTGTTTTAGTTAGGAGGATGTGGTTTCAGGGGGTTGGGCCGCTCAACGGCCCCGCGGTCCTGGAGGGCTGGCTTCCAGCCAGCCGCGTTAGAACCCGCGGGCATATTCGACACCTTTGACAGACGCAGAATGCAATCCGAATGGAACCTCGCAGCTTTTTTGATTAAAAATCGATATGTAATCGTATGAATGAATACGACCACAGCAAAACCCTCGTACGCAAAAGACCGGCGCGAGAAAACGCCACTTGTCCCAAGCTTACCGAATACATATTTGTTACCTGCTGCACCCGCAGCAGATTAAAGGTCTTAAATACCCCCCTAGTTCACGACACACTGCGGAAGCTGTGGAGTGACACCACATATTGGACAGTGTTGAGTTATGTAATCATGCCCGATCACGTTCACCTTATGGCGTTCTCATCGCGGAGCAATACCTTCAGCATCCGTAGCTGGGGCGCTTGGTGGAAGGGTAAAGTGTCTCAAGCGCTTGGGTACCGTGCCGGTACCCTATGGCTCCCGAATTTATGGGATACACGTATGCGCAGCGATGCTCATTTAGCCGCTAAATTGCTCTATATGAGAGAAAATCCCGTTCGCGCTGGCCTTGTTGAAAGCGCCGAAATGTGGCCCTTTCGAGGAGAGCTAGAGCCTCGTCCGTAACACCTGTTGCGCCCCGCGACCCTGGAGGGTTGGGCTCTGCCCAACCGCGTTCGCCTTCCTCGAATAT
>JBBALZ010000017.1:0-19889 GCA_040402735.1 Bdellovibrionota bacterium | reverse complement strand
TTTCGATGATTCCAACACGGCGGACTGGAAGTCCGCCCTCCATATGTCGAGGGGCGGGATGATCTTAGGCCCATGTCGAACCCGCGGGCATATTCGTTATTCCAACACGCCAGAGACGCGATGACCTTAGCCCCGCGATCCTGGAGGGTTGGGCTCTGCCCAACCGCGTTCGCCTTCCTCGAATATTTTCGATGATTCCAACACGGCGGACTGGAAGTCCGCCCTCCATATGTCGAGGGGCAACCTACCCCAACGCTTTACGAATCAGCTCGGCGGTATCGGGCTCGCGTAGTGCGGCTTTGCCAAAGCCCGGCAACGCTCCAAGCGCTACTGCTTGAGATTGATACTCGGGATAATTTGAAACAAGCATCACCTTCATACGGGGATTGGGGAAACTTGCAGACTGGGTGAGCGCCACAAGCTCCTCTATGCAATCCATCCCACTGGCTCCGTCAGAATCAAAGATACGATTCACTAACGCCAGCACAACTCCAGGTTCCGCAACGAGTTTACGCGCGTCTGCTGCGGTGTATGCTCGAACAACTGAAAGGCCAAGAGACTCAGCCAAGCGACGAATCGAGGCGTGGTCAGGATCGCACTGTCCGATATCAACTACACGGCCAGTTAGGGTTGAATTGCCTGCATTCATATCTGCTCCTCTTAAAAACTATAGAGACCTTACTCCACGAGCATCAGCAACCAGCACCTCTGATATATAACCGCAAAAGAGTCCACTCTCTACGACGCCGGTTATCATCTTTATCTCGCCTTCAAGGGCTGCTTGTATCTTAGGAAATGTCGCATCGAGAACGATATTTCCGCATTCTGTGATAACTGGGCCGTGCTTACCACTGCCGGTGCGCAGCGCTATCTCGGTAGCTCCAAGCGCTCGTAGCCCCGCCTCTGCAAGCACCCTGCCCTCAGGAATTACCTCAACCGGAACAGGACATCCAACTCCGAGCTGTTCAACTACCTTTGATTGATCGACGATTATCACGAACTTTTTACAGCGCTTGGCTACGAGCTTTTCATGCAGCATCGCCGCACCTTTGCCCTTTATCGCCAGACGTTCTTTGGTCACCTGATCTGCACCATCGAATCCCCACGAGAGATACCCGTTGTATCCAGGGTACATCACGGTGAGGCCCAATTCTTGACAGCGCCACGCACTCTGGAGCGATGTTGGCACTACTGAGACCCGCAGCCCTTCACTTGCAACCCGCGTGCCGATCGCCTCAAGTGCAGCATCCACCGTGGTGCCGGTGCCGACTCCGATAATCTCACCGTCTCTGACTCGCTTGGCTATCTCTTGGGCTACTAGTGCTTTCATAGGTTTTTCTTGGCGTTTACCGCGGCTACAAAAAGGGTGAAGTCCTCTATTCGGTTATCGATAACATCTTTCAAAACCGCATGGTTAAACTTATCGTAGGCGTGAGATAAAGCATTACGGAAGCCCACCATCGAAGCCAAGCTCTGACACAACCTTTCGTCTAAAACCCCTGCAACTCTCAGTAGCTCAAAGCTCTCTGCCATCGTGTCCGGTAGTGCCAATCGGAGAAGCCTACACAGCATCTCCGCTGCCTCAATCGTCGACTGGCACAGCAGGTACATAAAACGCTCACATGCCGCTAGACGCTCGGGGTTTTGCTTGAGCGCCTCGATATCACACGGCCGAAATGGAGCAAGGAGGGCAACGTATCGACTAATCTGCTCTAATTTTGCGTTTAAATGCTCAGGTCTTACCATCTGTTCCCCTATTTTTCCGAATAACCGGCCAACCTAAGCGTTGAGATGTGATCGAAGTACTCGGTGCGTACTGCAAATTCATACCCGAATCGGTTGTCACTGCGATCAAGAATAACTATCCCATCCTGCACAATAGCAAACTTTAACGCGTCACTGCTCGATATATTAAGACATACAAAGTCGACATTATCGGTCTTGAGCGCCTTTGACACCAGCGCCCAGTCCCTCAAGAATGCCGCCCGGATCTGCTCTGGCGGCAGGTCACGCTTGTACAAAACCGCGAGGTCCACATCACTCATCAATCCCGGATTACCCTCGGCGTACGACCCAAAGAGATACACGATCTGAACCTCTGCAATTGGGCTAAAATACCCCTGGCAGGCCTTACTTATCTCCTCTACCGTAAATTTCGCCTTTCCACCGGCCACCTGAACTGCTCCTGAGCTACTGCTCGTACTTAAATACAAAAATACAATAAAATCAACATACTACATGCAAGCCACAAATAACATTCAACAGAATAAGCGTATTACATACCCCCTCAATACGCTCATTAAAGGCATAAATAGCCTATACCTTCCTCCATTTTGCACCCCTACCCCGACCCTCAACTATCAATCGTCCATCCCGCTTCAGCTGTGCCAAAAGCGCGCGAATCCAATCGCGTCCAACACTTGGACAAGCAGCTTGAAGCTCTGCCAGGGTAAACGATGTAACCATCGAATCGATAGCCGCGATCACCACATCGGCTTTGGCACCGTGACCAGTTACAACACTGTCAACTCGATGCTGCAATTCGCGATAAGCCGCCAACACAGTTCCAAGCCAATACGACATCCACGGAATCACCTGATGCCTACCGTCGTGCCATCCTTGAGAGGATACAAAGAGGGTCTCGTAGTAGCTCTCCTTAGTTTGTTCGATGATTCTCTCCAAACTGATATAACGGCCAACTTCATACCCGTGATGATACAGCGCTAGAACTGACAAAAGTCGCGACATCCTTCCGTTTCCATCGAGGAATGGATGAATACAGAGAAAATCTAAAATGTATAGCGCGATCAGAACCAGTGGGTCATGCACCCCATCCTTTAATGCTTGGCGAAAATTCTCATGCAACTGACGCATAGCATCGGCCGTTTGGTATGGTAGAGTTGGGATGAATCGAATGAAGCGCGATCCATCAGCTCGCGTTTCCTCGATTTCATTCTGAGTTGTCTTCCAACTCCCCCCCGAGCCACTTCCATACTGCATTAAATCACGATGTAACTGCAGCACGACGCTATCTGTAAACGATATATCCGCCGCATGGGCGTGGATCGTAGCTAAAACATCGCGATATCCGGCTATTTCGCCCTCAGAGCGATTTTGAGGCGTCATTTGATCCCGCACTATCGCAGTTAGGCGCTCCTTTGACGCAGTGACACCCTCTATTCGATTCGAGGACTCTACACTCTGGACGATCGCTACCTGACGCAAATTATCCAGCTTTTCAGGTGACTGAAGGCGCACCAAATCCTGGCGCCCTTTATGCTCACCTAGCTGCCGAATGATCTGCACCAAATCAGGTGTAATCACAAGGCGACTTAAAAATTCCCGCGATAACGAATTCATACCTACAACCGACGCCTTATCTCCCACGCCCTCTTCGCCAACCGCTTAGCCTGGTGCAGCGCTGGAATTGAGCTCCGCTCTGAGAGGTACACACCTGCTATCACCACGATATTGCGCACAACGATTCCGAGCATAAACGACAAAAAGCCTTCGCGCCAACTCCAGTTGTTCATCTGGAGCAAAAACCGATTGCGCACACTGTAGCTGTTTAACTCGGCTGGAAGCCCCTTTCGCCGCTCGGGCGTGACTACTCGCACGTGATTGCCAACTGCTGTGGGCTCATACCAACACTGCCAACCCCGTCGTTTCGCACGCCACGAGAGGTCAGCATCTTCGCGGTACGCAAAAAAAGCCTCGTCAAAGAGCTGCGGACGTTCGCGCCACCCATCTTTAAGCTGTGGATATATCTGATGTACCTCTGCATCCGAGACAGTTTTAGGAATACACAGGTCAGTAACACATTCCCGTGATATCAGCACACACGCGCCTGTAGCACCAAAAACCGGCTCTGCAGAATCAAACTCGCCCCGCTCCCCCTTGCTACGTTCCCACTGCCCTGCCCCGCGATCAAAGTGACGGCAAGACTTTGTCAGCACCATCCCGGCAGCATCGAGCACGTGCGGATAGATCGGCTCAAGTGACGGGAGCGCGCGTAACAGCTTAGGCGTAATTAGACCAACACGCGAACCACGTGCAAACCCCTCAAACATCCTCTGTAGACAGGTAGGCTCTAACCCAACATCGGGATTAAGCACCAAAAGTGCCGCACACCCACGCTTAAGAAACTCTGCTACGCCTTGATTATGCGCCCCGCAAAAACCAAGATTCTCCTTATTTCGAACGAGTGAGACACCAGGTCGCAGACACCTCTCCACTACTGCCGCTGTGTTATCCTTTGAGCCGTTGTCAGTCACCCTGATGAAGAGACTCTCGCCTAGCACGAAGCCCTCCTGCTCTGCGGCACGCTTGAGACACGCCTCGATAGCTTCCACGCTATTCCAGGTGACTATGTGAATGAAAACAGCGGGGCGTTGCTCCATACGATCTCGATCCAACTTCTGCAGATTTCACTACTGCAGATTTCACTACTTCACTGTATCGCTGCCTATATTGCTAACGCTGGCGCCACTATCTGCGCTCACTCCTTGCTCAGCTACGATTAGAGCAAAGATACGATCAAGTGCTTCTGCTGTTGGACGCTCTACTTTTCGACCGTTAACCCAGATAGATGGCGTTGACTGCAAGTGCAGATCATCCCCCTGCTTTACCTCTTCTCGAATACGCGCGAGATATCGACCTGAAACAACACACTCTCGCAGAGCCTCAGGATCTAAACTAAGCACCGAAGCCCCAAGAGAGAGCATAGAGTCACGCACACTCTGCACCTGGACGTCATCAAGCTCTCCATCGCGCTCAAGTGCTGGGTCAGTAAAGGCGTAGCCCAGAGCCTCCCAGAAGCGCCCCTGCTCTCCTGCGCACCGAATAAAATACGCCGCAAAACACGAATTCCGGTGGAATTTCCTCGTTATGCCGGGGTTACATGCCGAATCAAGCGGATAGTTCTTAAATACAAAATGGTATTTACCCTCGTACTTTGCGAGTATCGGCTGCAAGTCTGAGTACAGCAATCGACACCCCGGACACTCAAAATCAGCAAACTCAATTATCTGAATCGGAGATCCTGACACACCTTTAGCGTAGTCACCGGATGCGCCAGAATCAATCGATAACGGAATCTGTTCAACCTGCGCCGCACGCCACGCAGCAACAGGGTCGCGCTCGGCATGATCACTGTGAACACCAGCACTACGCGTGCCCGCAACTATCTTGGCCACATTAAAGGTAACAACCGGCGATAGCGCGGCAACCATTCCCCATAAAAGAAGGCTAATCGTTCCCGCGAGTGTGGCTCGCTCGCCGCGGAATATCCCGAACACAAACCCCACCAGCTCTCGCAATCCACCGACCAAGGTTGTGCGAAATCCCTGCCCTGATCCCCACCAGGTAGCCGCAAGCACAAGAAACGTCACCAAGTAGAGCCCGACACAGAGCAGGCACAACGCGCCAATTAAAAACTCAGAGATTGCAAGGAGCAGGATTGACACAAGGGAGCCGACTACCCCCCCAACGAACACGACCTGGTTAGCCCGAGCGTCAGAGAGGCGGCGGGTAGGCCCACTGACCCATAATAACCCAAGCACTGCCCCAAAGAAGAACAGACCGTATGCGGCGATCGGCAACCCAAAAAACACCGACCAATCGCTTGCGTTTACCGCCTCGCAGTTTATGTGTTGCGATATATTACAGAAGCTAGGCCCAGTCGCTAGGCCATAGCGGTAGACTACGTGCTCGTAGAGGGCCAAGGTGGAGATGGCGGCGCCGAGGAGGGCGAGAATCCGGACATAGGTTTTTGTAGACGTTAGATACATAGGACAAAGGGCCCTCTGCGTGGGTCTGTCTTGCTGGTATCCATCGGTAGCTTCCCCGCTAGGCGCCGCGTAGCACCTCACGGACAACCCACAGAGCTAGTACTAGCTAACCCCAACCAGCAACTGTCCTAATACTTAGCACTGATGGGCTGGCCGAGCGAGATCAACAACGCTCTTTACAGGGGCAAATGTGGCACCGTCAACTTCGACGAACACCGTTAGCCACTCGGCCATACTGCCGTTCCATAGTCCTGGCAACTCAAGAATCCTAACCGTATTGCCTGCCACATTCTTTTCGCTGACCAGTACAGCTTCTTGGTCTACAAATCGCGATAGTTCATACGCTTCTCCATCCGTACCCCTTAGTCCACACATAATCATTACGGGATTAAAATGCGTGCCGCCCTTGAAAATCATTTGCTGCTCGGCATTCTGCGGGTCTAATTGATGATTCTCGACTATCTGTAGAGTAATCCGCTCATCTGCTCCTTTAACCCACATCGGCCCGCCGCCCGGCTCGCCGGTATTCCTCACAACACCGACTACTCGCACCGGCCGATCAAGGGCTGCCTTAAGAAGCCGAGCTTTTTTCACCGCATTACTCGATTTCCACACATCACCGGGAATAGACAAGCCAATCTGCCGTTTCAGCTCGGTATAAAGCTCGCCTATACCCCCATCTGTCATGGGGCTCTGAAGGGCTTTCAGTGCCGTATGTGCAATCTCCTGCACCTCAGCCATAACGCCGAGCAGCATCAGCTTGGAACTGACGAATTCTCCTTTATTGGAATCTGGATGAACATTATCGATATTATTGATGTAGACGACATCCGCGCCATCATCTGCAAGCTTCTGCAAATTAACGAGCAGCGCTCCATGCCCCGCCTGTCTCAATATCGGATTACCATTTTGATCTCTTGCTAGCTCTCCCTGCCCGTTCACACAGACAGTGTCGGTCCTGGGGTCCTGGATGGAGAAGGAGGTGACAATGCGCACCCCGTGTTCCCTTTCCAGCTGGTCAGCCACCAACTGAGCCTCCGTCTGAAACCCCTGCATGTGCTCCGGCGAGCAGGTAAAGTGCACCCGACACACTCCATCGGATCCTGCGCCCACTTCAATTGCTGTGCGGAGATGCTCTGCTAAAGCAGTACGAGTCTTCTCATCATATCGGTGAAATGGAATGAGCGCCTTCGGCTTAGCAGCGAGGCCGAGGCCGTTTTCATCAACCATGGCGGAAATTACGAGGCTACCATGACCGTCCCTTAGAAGCGCTGCGCCATCACACTTATCCAGATCTACCTCCTGGTTCGACTGAGCTAAGACAGCTTCTCGTAGCTCCTGATAAAACGCAAACTTCTTGAGCGAGTTGAAAATATCTAATACCGCTTTAGAAGTCTTATCGTTTTCTGCCGAATTAGGAACTTGTCTGAGCCAATCATCTCCTTTATTACGCCCTTCTTGAAGCGCAGCAAACATTCGTGTTGCCGCACCTGATGCCGGAATAAAATCCGTCAGTCGGCCCTTCGTTACCTCTTCTCTTCCTCTATCAATGAATCTCTCACGCTCCGACCCTTCAATAATCATCACCCCATCTCCGGGAGTACAAGCTCTCACAGCGTGCGTTCGTTTCGGTTCTTTAGTGAGGAGCTCAATCTGCCGATTCACCTCACGCAGGTCGATCCCTCGAGCTGCAAAAAATCTACGGTCTGCCTCAGTGAAATTGCGCTCAATGAAAGCTGCTACATTCATATACTTTTCTCTCGGATGACATGGTCACATACTAACCGGCAGGGAGATGCTGCACGCCACGAGCATCCAGGTCGGCTAGCGACCCCCGATCAATCGACCAAACGATTATTAATTAAATTAACGTAGCCCAATTGGAAAGTGCGCTGCGCAGGGCCCGAGTCATTACGAAGCAAAAGAAATGAGGGCGCACTCTAACGAGAGCAAAGGCAGAAAAGTGCCGCGGCCGCTCATCCAATCCCTCGATGATACGACTTCAGAATCCCCAAATCAACGGTTTGAATCGAGAAAAGTCGATGCCCGCAGGGCCTCGCAATTCTCCCGCTATCTACTAGAAAGGACTGGCATTCCTGATAGGGATAAAAATGCGCGGCTAAATACCGTTAAACTCATTAAAGACAGTAGGTTCCGCGCATTTTTGGCCCCATTTTAGAGAAGAGAATTGCGATGCCCTGTCGATGCCCTTGGCGACCACACCGCTCCTTGACAACTCCGCCCCTACTTGGGACTATCTTCCGCCTATGGCAAAGACTCGCCCTGCAAAGCCGTCATCGTCCAGCGCTCTCCTCGGAGAGCGTATCAGTGGAGTACTTGTTCACCCCAGTTCCCTACCAGACGGTCACGGAATTGGCGACCTCGGAGCAGGCGCTCGGGAGTTCGTAGATTTCCTCCAGGCCAGCAAGCAGAGCGTCTGGCAGGTGTTGCCGATGGGGCCAACAACGGAAGAGGAGTTTCACTCCCCGTACGCAACGGTGTCAGCATTTGCCGGAAACCCGCTCTTACTCTCGATTGATGCTCTCGTTGCAGACGGGTTGATCTCGCGCCAGTCTGTGAGTAAGCACGTACGCTCACAGCCACTCCGAAACAACCCCAGCCGCGTTGATTTTAAACGGCTACCGAAGCTTAAGATGCCCCTAGTCATTGAGGCGGCCCGAAATTTCACTGGCAAGCGCGCAGATGTGGCGCTTGCTGCATTTCTCAAGGCGCACGCCTGGGTTGCCGAATACTCTGAATACGCTGCATTACGAGCGCACTTTGGCCGCCCACGTCAGATGTGGCCCACAGAAGTTCGCGTCAAACCCAAGAATTCCGAGCGCACGCTCGGCAAGTACATCACCGAGGAAGATGTTCGGCTCCAGACGGCCATTCAGTTTTTATTCTTCAGACAGTGGGAGAGGCTGCGCGCATACGCTCGTACCAGAGGAGTGCGACTTTTCGGAGACCTGCCTATCTACGTGTCCAACGATAGCGCTGACGTTTGGGGCAACCCGCAATTCTTCGAGATAGACCGCGCCACAGGCAAACCAACGCTCGTCTCGGGTGTGCCACCGGACGTATTTAACGCAAATGGACAGCTCTGGGGCCATCCCCTGTATAACTGGAAGAATATCGAAAAGGATGGATTCAGCTGGTGGATAGAGCGTTTCCGGGTCGCGCAGGCGTGCTTCGATATTGTACGTGTTGACCACTTCCGCGGGTTTGAATCTTACTGGGCCGTACCAGGGAATGCCAAAACTGCCAAGATAGGAGAATGGAAGCCCTGTCCGGGAGCCGCTATGTTCAGCGCTGTTAAGCGTGGCCTCGGCGAATTACCGCTCTTCGTTGAGGATCTGGGAATCATAACGCCCCCGGTCAACGCGCTGCGCGAAAAGTTTGATCTTATGGGGACCCGAGTGCTGCAATTTGCCTTCGGCGGGGATGTGAATTACACATCAAAGAGCAGGCACCACCCAATTAACACTCCTCACCACTCTGTAGCGTACACGGCGACACACGATAATGCACCGACAGGCGAGTGGTTTTCTGACTTACCGAAGATCAACAAACAAAAGATGCTTGGCCTTCTTAACGATTGCTCAAGCAAGGATGTCCCGTATCAGTTCATCAGACTCGCTATGTCGCTGCCAGCACGGGTTTGTATCCTCCTGATGCAGGATGTTCTTGGCGCTGGCAAGGGTCACCGAATGAACTATCCGGGAGTTGCTGCGTGGAAGAACTGGTCGTGGCGCTTTAAAGACATCCCAAAAGGGACCTCGCAGCGATTGGCGCATCTCTCGGAGGTATACGAGCGTAACAAGTAAGGGGCCAATGCACGGGTCCTTGCGCATTCATCGTGCAAGTATCTTATGACTATAAACCAGTAGAAAACGGAGACAAACCTATGTCATTTGGAAACGGAACGGTAGCTTACTTCTGTATGGAGTACGGCCTTGAGACCTCCTTCAAGTTATACTCTGGCGGTCTCGGCATCTTGGCCGGTGATACGCTCAAGGCAGCCCGAGATCTAAAGGCTCCGATGGTTGGAATTGGCATTCGTTGGTCGCGCGGCTTCGCAGAGCAGATGCTCACACCTGAGGGCAAAACCGTAGATTGCTACACAGAGTACGACTATCCCTTCCTTGAGGATACAGGAGTAACAGTGCGGGTCACCATCAAAGGGCAACCTATTCACTGTAAGGTTTGGAAGACTGAAAAGTTTGGCACCGTCCCGCTGTACCTGTTAGATACTGACATCCCCCAGAACGGAGAGCGACTCTACACGGCGTTCCTGTACGGAGGCGCAACGGAGGAGCGTCTTGCTCAAGAGATCATCCTCGGAGTTGGTGGCTACCGCGCTCTGAAAGCTCTCGGGCTCTCGATAGACACGTACCACTTCAATGAAGGTCACGCTGTATTTGCTGGTCTTGAGATGCTTCGCGAGCATATCGATGCTGGTACGTCGTTCAAAGACGCAATTGAGAAGGTTCGGAGCAAGACCGTATTCACAACCCACACACCGATCCCAGCTGGAAACGAGCGCCACCCACTAGAGGCGCTGCTCTACACCGGTGCAAACTTGGGCTTTACCACAGACCAACTCAACTATATCGGCAACACTCCATTTAACATGACCGTCGCGGCTCTTCGACTCTCTCGAAAGGCTAACGCCGTAGCAGAGCTGCACGGAGTAACTGCGCGCGATATGTGGAAGAGCGAGGCTCGTTGCAGTGAGATCATCGCAATTACCAACGGCGTTCACCGCCCTACATGGGTATCGGAATCGTTCCTGAGCAAACCTACGGATCCTGAGAAAGTGTGGAGCGCTCACGCTGAGGAAAAGCAGGCGCTGATCGATTTTATCAAAGCTAAGTCAGGGGTAGAGTTTGATCCGAACGTCTTATTAGTTGGGTTCTCGCGCCGGGCGACCGGATACAAGCGAGGGAACCTACTCTTCTCGGATATGGCCCGCATCAAGCAGCTGCTCGACAGCAAGAAGATGCAGATAGTCTTTGCCGGCAAGTCCCACCCACGCGATGCGCTCGGACGGAAGGTGATTGCCGAGCTGGTGAAGATGTCGAAGTTATTCCCTGAAAGTGTTGTCTATCTCTCAGGGTACGATATGGACATGGGACGCATCCTCACGCGTGGAGCTGATGTATGGCTTAACAACCCACGACGTCCACTTGAAGCCTGCGGCACGTCAGGAATGAAGGCAGCCATGAACGGTGTGCTCAACGTGAGCATCCTCGATGGTTGGTGGCCAGAGGCTTGCAAGCACGGCGTAAACGGCTGGGCCATCGGTGGAGAGAATGTTCCTCCAACGGTAGAGGAGCAGGATCGCCAGGATTCATTGAATCTGTATAACGTCTTTGAAAAGGAAGTTATCCCGACCTACTACAACGACCGCGCTAAGTGGAAGAAGATGATGGTTGAGAGCATTCAGTCGTGCAGCGGCATGTTCTGCGCTGAGCGGATGGTGCGCGACTACTTTGAGAAGATGTACCGAGCTGCGTAAGACTGCACTCAGAGACTAGCTCTTTACTACTGCTTCAAAGACAACGCTGCCGCATGTGGGCAACGTATACCTATACCCCTGCCCATAGCGGCTATTATCGCTCTCTTGCGGCCACGTTGAATCGACGAACACCCGCCACTCATGCCCGAGACCAGGGTCGGGCAGTGTAAACGTGCAGGCTCTGCTACTGTCTGCCACGTAGATCTGCGCATTTGGTGCGGCACCCTCTCGACCTTGAATTGCCCGGGCAGCATAAATCCAGCCTAAAAACTGTTCACCCGCAGGCCGCTGTCCCCAGTCCTGACCACTCATCTCCTCACCATCTTCCCGAATCCACTTAAGGGATAGGACCTGGCCTCCTTCAAAAGATGATGTATTTTGTCCATTTACTATCGATCTATTCTTAAATATCGCCGGATACCTTATACGGAGACGCATAAGGTTCGCCGTTAACAGATCAGTGCTCTGCTGATTTTCTCTTTTTGTGGGGGTCTGTGAGATCGCCATCGCTTGCCGTACATAATCTGGCCGATCATAGGCATCCGGGTCGCCCTCCTGCGTGCGCAGCATATGATCACCCGCAACGATCAAGATATCACCTGGTGTCGTATAAAGCTGAGTTAAAAACCATCGCGCTGCCGCGCTCTGAGCATTCAGGAATTTCTCTGTATGATGCTGCTGCAGATGGGCTACTGCTTCCAGCATCAAATTGTATCGTAGCTGCCCATTTCTAAAAAGCGGCTCGTAGTTATTTGGCGATTGGTCTATCGCTCTCATCAAATTTTGGAACCGAGTGTCATCTGTCAGAGTGCCTCTCAGCGTATGAACAGCCATCCAACGGGCGCGATCGAAAACCGTCTCTCCATCGTGCGAGAAAACCTGGACACCGTGATTTTTGGGCCAGGGATGAAGCTGTTGAAGCGGATGAACCCCTCCGCACGAGCCGCTTGCAATAAAAGCGCGATAATCGAGAGGGCATGAGTTCGGCCACATAGCTAACTCACCGAAAGCAACTGCATATTGCCAATTCCGCAGCAAGAAAATCTTTGAAGTAATTCCCGGAACATCTGTCGGAACCAAGCGATTATAATGGCGCCGCGCAAGCATGAGCTCTACAATCGGGTCCGGACTTCTCGCCACGATATCTCGAAATGTTGGGTGCTCAGGGTCAAAGCGCTCATCAACGCTATTACGAATTCCGAGCGTCGCTGCTTGGTCGATACGGCGCTCAACGCCCAAAATGTTCACGTAGAAGCTGCTCTGATGATGCAAGAGCGCTATGGCCAGAGGCGAATTCGGATTAATAGTATTATGACAGCCAGTAACATCGACGTCATTGCCGCGAGCATCAAGCAGGAAATACGCCTCAGGGTAGAGGTGCCGCAAGCTGACCGCTGGCCCTACCGCTCCAGCTTCGGCGGTATGCCCACTCACTATGTCGCAGATAACAGAGAGCCCCTGCTGTTTCAACTGAAATGCAATCTCCTGGAACGTCCTAATCATCTTGTGCGGATCGCTTGCAGAAAAATACTTTGGGTCAAGGCCACACGGGTTAGCCGGCATGTAGCCCCATACGTTCTCTCTGCCCAGCGCTAAGAGACATGGGTCGGAAACGCTATGACCGAGCGGGAAGAATTCAATCGCATTTCCGTTCTTCGCCAGGTAACTGATAAAGCGCTGATCCCTGAGAATATCAACCAGACCTTTCATCTCACGAAATTGCTCAGAGATGTAATCATGAGCAACTCCGACCGAGTGCAAAGGGTGATATTTTATAATCACTCGCTCCCCAGCTTTGTGAGGTTGGGGCATGGCAACTTGATTCGGTGGCAGCAGTTGTGAGTGATCGATTACAATGGACCAGGGAGGCTCAAAATCTGCCGGAGTAGCTGCGGGAACGGGAGATGTAGTCTGCGCGTACACTCGCTCCAACAGCTGATCGTCACTCTCTCCTTCCCTCCTAAAGCCATTCAAAGCCTGCTGAACACGTTGGACGTACTCGGCCTTCCAAACCAGCGGCGTGGAAGCTATTGCAAATGGATCTGACGCCTGCTCGGCGATTACAGACCCGTCGTAGCCTTTTATCCGGTAGGCGTACTGCTCGCCGGGTCGTACTCCACATACGCTAATAGCCCACCTTGCTGGGGCAGCTATCGCAATATTGCCGGCATCCCATGATGACCAAGCTGCATCGACCTTCTGCATTGGAATTTCAACCAGCCGCGGATTGCCAGCATCGTCGAATCTCCGCACAACCAACGACACCGCAGCAAATTTAGGACTGACATCTACGGCAAAGTCACACCACTTCGTGGTTGGACTGTAATGAGAACCCGACTGGTAAAAATCAGGCCGATCTATAAATCTTCCTTCAAATTCAGAAGACCTTGGCTGCCGAGGCTCAGACGCGCTCCCAGATCTGTGTTGTAAAATTGGAACTTGAGCTATCGCGCTCATATACCTTGGACACACAAGCGCCAAAAATATCCGGAGACTAAAGTACCGGCGAGTAGGGCGCGCAACTACGTTGAAGCCAGATCAAGTGGCGAAGAGGAACGTATAAACCAATAAGTGTCCAGAGCTGTCGCGTGTAGTTTTAAAGGCAACAATACAAGTTTGCCTCTACAAGCGCTGGTCGGATAGGTGACGCAAAATTGTCAAACAACGACTCAGAGAGGATATCCGAAATCAGCTCAGTAAGGAAGCCTTAAGACTCCTTTTTTAAACTAATTCGAGGGTTTAAATCAGAACCTCACTGCTGCAGAATACCACTCCCTACGACTACCTGCATTTACGCTCCAGTCTTGCGGAATCTTTGAAAGCTCCCCTAAGCCCCGGTAGTAGGCCTCTCCGTTCCCAGTTGAAAATTGCATGCAAGCCACCATCAAGGCGTCCTTCAAGGCGTTACTCAATATACCAAAGAGTCTATGGTCACGCCGATGAGACGGATCGGTCGAGCCCTGCAAGGACACGGTCTCACCTCGCAGGTCAAACCCGTCTGGGTACCCCTCGTGATATCCTACCACTGGAATGTGGGGAGCAGCGTAACTGACATCAGCTTGTGGCACACCAGGCGGTAGGTAAAGCTTCTGCGCAGGCACAAGCAGCTGATGTAGTAGTCCGTCTACGGCGTGGTACACAACTGCAGTACCCCTCGTCAAAGCATCGGGGACAGCGCCGAATGGCTCGTACAGGGACGGATACGCAATGTACGATGCTCCTGCAGCAAGATCCTCAAAAGCACTAAATCGCTCCGGCAAGAAAAGAAATTCACCTTCCCGCTCCTCGGCTAGTTGCTGGTAGGCCGCAAAGTGATCCTTTACAAATTTATCGCCACTTCCTGGCCAACTAATCAAGACGTAGCGCGCCATCATCTTCGGCATCTGACGCACCGCATCGACAAAGATATCGATACCCTTCTGTCCCAGGTCAAACCGGCCGTAACAAACGATCAGAGGTATCCGACTATCAAGATTAGTTATAGGACCACCCACGTACTGCGCGTTACCACCCTTGAGCTTTCCAATGGTCTCACGCTCAGGATTATCCTGCTGCTCTGCAAGCGCCTTGAGAGCGAGAGTCCGCGCATTCTGCTTCTCCTGCTCGATCAGCTTATAAGACCCCTGTGAGACCTGTGTAATGGCCTGTTGAGAAAAGGGCTGACGAAGCGGAGCTAAGGAACCATTTGTGATTCCAAAAACACCATGCGCAGCGAAGGTGTACTGAAGGTGCCCGGCAAGGCAAAATCTCTGTATCGGCGATTCCCCCAAACTCTTGGCAAAACCTCCACTGACCGTAGCAACTGGACCAGCCGTGAGTGGGATCATCCGCTGTAAAATTGTATCAGGGTTCGAAGAGCCCAGTCGATGTGTGTGCTGAGCGAGCACATAACGCGCGAGCCCATGGTCGTAGGGATTGTGCAAGGTTAGTAAAACCGCCGCGCTCTCAAGCAGTGGCCGCTCACCAGCACGCTCCGGCAACTGCGCCTCAAGCGCAAATTGCGCCACTGAAGCGAATTGCCAATCCTGGGCCTCTATCACGAGGTCCTTTGTCATACCGAGAGCACGAAGAACGTATGGAACTGCTTTACTAGCAAACAGACTGTCCCTTAGAAGGAGAGACTGATCTCCGTCTCGATCCTGCTGACTCTCGCTTTTGTGATAATACGGCTCAGTTCCGTTCCATCCGCCGTCAAGATTGAAGTATCCCGGAGCTGACATCAGGTACCACTCTCCATGCGGAGCTTTCGGGTCTCTGCATTTGTAGACCGTGACCTCAACCTCTCTGCCGCCATCTGGAACCCTACAGGAAGCAACAGGCTCGGCCACACTCCTATCACTAAGGTCGAGCTTACCAACTAGCCCGGAGTGATACGGTGATAGGCGAGCAACCTTTTCTCCTTGTGCCATCAACGCTTCCGGTGCCTGACGCATCACAGCCAGCACTCCCCCTGAGTGGCCCCATGGATTTTCGTACGAGAGTAAAACCACCTGCCGCTCTCCCGGTGTGGTGGAGACACTACGCCGCGCCTTCATCAGCGCGAACACCTCTTCCCTGCTAAAAATCTCAAATAAAGCGGTGTGATTCTTTTGATATCGTGCGAGGTGGTCCGCTGCTCTCTGGACGTCATCCGTCAGGTTCAGGTCCTTGTTGTAGGTCACATACGCCGGCGAGGTCCACTGCCCATGTTGTAGCTGCGGGTTAATCGTCGTCAGTAACCGATCAGTATGCATACTCATGGCTGCTCTGCTGAATAGAGGTAAGAATTACAAAGGGTTCAACTCAATAGCGTACTGCCTCGGCAGTCAGCGCCTGTCGCATAGAAAAGTGCGACGAACCAACAAAAATTTATTCTACAAATAGAGAGCCGTCGACGACGCTTACGACCTCAATCTCTCGCGGCCAGAGCCTATCAGAGCACAAGGTTCAAAGATAGCCTCAACTTGGCAATCCAACCATTAGCATCAGAACAGATCGTTTGAGATCGATTCAGAAATTAACTGTTAGGCCGCACTTTCAGGTGCAATGTCTCTTTGGGCCTCTGCGCACAGCTCAAACCCAACCATTTTACCCGACCGGGACAGAAAAAGAGGAAAGTGACGTATTTGATGAGTTTAGCGACGCCTGGCCGCGCATTTTTATCCTTATCAGAAATACCAATTCTTTCGAGTAGCTAGCGTGAGAATTGCGATGCCCTATCGGATCAGATTGCAGCTGCCTGTAATATTGTTATCAATGTGCAGTGCTGGTTTTGAGCCGACTCTCCCACCTGTGACAAGGCCGCAAGGTGTATTACACGTTGCGCCTGGGATTCACCGAGGGCACTCTCAATATCAGCCGAGTTTAAAAGAAGGACTACTAAACGAGACTTAGCGAGTCAATTTAATTAAAACCTCGCTACCTAAACACTCCCCCTATAACGAGCTATAGTGATACTCAACTGATCTACAACCAGACCATAGAACGCTACCATGTTGCAAAAAGCGCTCGGCATAGATCCCCCGCGTTCACACGCGTTCCGTTCTATAGCAAGTCTTTGTTGGAAGATCTCGACTAATATGCTGAGAGCGCTAATATCTTTGTCCCCTATAAACATATTCTCCACTGCCGATTGAAGCTTTGAGACGTCTCTTTTATCTAAATCCATAAGTTCTTTATAAATTTTGAGCGCCTCTTGTGATTTACATAAGAGTTGCAAAGTTCTCAGTTCAACGTCACCTTTCGTCGCTAGACTAAAAATATCAATATCTTTGGTCTCATATTTATTACCTGAACATTCGCTTAAGGCCGCATCCATAGCACGCACATGATTCTGCGCCAAAAACATGTTCGCCTGATTTTCCTCATCTCTTTCAATTGAACCAACGAAAAATCTCAAAGTGATCGCCCGAAAATCGCTGTGTGGCCGATTCGCTAAATCCATCAAAGATCGCTCCGCTCGCAACCAAAGAGCTTCAACAATCGTCTCAGGAAGGATAAATTTCGAATTCTGACCTCCATTAGCCAAACTACTTAGCAGAAAAAAACCAACTCTCCATGAATTGCAACTGCGCATAACATGTATGCTCTCCGCTATTGTTGAGCTAATGTCATCTTTGCTCTCTGCTATTCCTGGGCTAATGTCAGCAAAGTTAGGACGATAAATCACCGCGTTCGGTTGAAAATCTTTCAGGTGTCTCTGTAAATCAGCAACTTTAGGGAGTACTAGAGCAGTATGATTTGCCAACTCCAAAGCTACCCTGGTAGCATCTGCCAGGTCTTTACTACATCCACATATAAGAACTTTCGCCATCTTCTCAACCTACCCATAGTTTACGACCATCGACTGAGTAATGCAAAACCTCTATCCCGCTAATAGGGCATCGCAATTCTCCCGCTATATACCTGAAAGGGCTGACTTTTTTGAAAAGGATGCAAATGCGCGGTCTGTGAAAACGCCGTGAACTACTAGCGCGCACGCCTCTACTGCGAGAGCACGACCTTAAAGCCGCTTAACTTACCAGCGCCTCTCCCTCACCGAACAAAAGCGGCGGCCTCCTCAAGTGAAAACCTTGCTGAGAAAGCTTCATCAACTTTAATCAACGTTTCTTCGTGTAATGCCTGAAAGATGCTCTTACGTTTTACGGCATCCTCTATAGCCATACGGTCAACGATAAATTTAAGAGCCAGTTCCTCAATTAGCTGGGTGATCGAATCACCGCCAGCAACCCGAATCACAATATCTACATCCTGAGTAAATCTCGGCTCTCCATAGAATGATGAAGCAAGGCCTCCTGTAATGTGAAACTTAAAGTTTTGAGCACGCAGAATAGATGTTGCATCCGAAATGGTTAACTTAAGATCATTTGTATCAATCAATTAACTCGTACCTTCTTCAACAGTTCCTGAGCACCCATGTCAGATAGATAAAGTCTTTCTGCGACTTTCTTTCGGATCTCTCTCTCCGCAACTTGACCACACTCTCTTGCCACCTGAAGTGTCAGCATTTCGCAGATAGATCCGAACAAAGACGCGGTGCGCTCAACTCGCTGCCGCCCCGACATCCGATCCAATGCTTCGTTATATTTCCGTTCAATCAGTGACATTTTTTTGCGACATTTTTAGCGTCATTTTCCAAGCCTTGCACATGCCCCATTGTAGCACAAATCTGCGCTTTTTCCCACCCAAACCTGTCGGAAGGTGACAGTGGCACTGCACGAACTTTAAGCAACGTGCACGGCTGTGAAAGCACCGTGAACTAATCGCGCTTACCGATCAACTATGAGAGCACGACCTTAAAGCCGCTTAACTTACCACCGCCTCTCCCTCACCAAACAAAAGCGGAGGCCTCCTCAAGTGAAAACCCTGCTGAGAAAGCTTCACCCAGATCTCTTGTAGGATCTCTTTAATCTCTTTATCAAGCAGGTCGTAGATCGCATCGAGAGTCATTACCTGCTGCATGGCGGCCATGGCGAATATCGGCGCGGCCTCATCTTTTAGTAACTTATCACGCACATCTGAAACAAACGCTAATAGGTCAGCGCGTGTAGATATCTGGTTAGTGTGTATCGCGGCACCACCAGCTGCTACAGTTGTATCTTCCGACTCCATATCTTTCTTCTTCTTCTTCATAGCGTCCCTGTGACAATTACCGTTTGCTGTTTATAATCCTCGTTATGCCCCAAACCAAATTCACCGTAAAGCTTACCTAGCGATCTATCGCAATAATCTCGATAGCTTGATTGTACCGCGTTGGATCATCTTTTGGGTCAAGCACCAGTGGCCCCTCCATGATAACAGACCTGGTCTCTAGTCGTCGAGGCTCAACTCCTGCCTGGATGAGCTGGTTAACAAACTCCCGTGATCGCCTGTCTGTTAGGTGCTGTACGTAGCTCGTATCCGCACTGCCGGTACTCTTAGCGTATGCAGCCACCACCAAACGCGAGTATGGTAGCCGATACTCGTTAAGCCTGGCGATCTCTTGGATCATACCAACGCCGCGTGGGCACATCTTAGCTGAATCACCACTAAAAAAGATATCCGCCGGATAAATATCACGCCCAGGATGGAGCGCCATACGACGCTTGTAGTGATCTGCGAGGATATTCTGCGCCTGCGTCCGGCGAGTCGCCTCTCGAAGTTTTGCGGCCGTCTCTATCTCAGTCTCTTCAAACTGGTCCTTCACTACCCCGTGAATCATTCCAGCAGCAGCTCCAAAACCAGCTCCTATGGCCACGCCTGGACCAGTAGCCGCACTCATCTGAAAGCCCATCACCGCTCCGGCCCCGGCACCCTCAAGCGCTCCGACTGCTGAGCTACTAAAGGCTTTGTCGGGGCCAGCAACAGGTTGACGTGAGCAGGCTGAAAATGCCAGAACTAAAAACAGCGCCTTGATAGTCCTAGTAGCTCCTGCGCTGAACGGAAAGCAATTACGAAGGCCCGAACTCGCGGCGTTGAGATGCTCATATGTGGTGCGAAATGTCATGGTTAGGATCCCTTAAAAAGGCATTCTTAAGTTGTGGTCGATACTATGGGTAGGGCTTCACAATTCTCCCGCTATCTACTGGAAAGGACTGGCATTCCTGATAGGGATAAAAATG
>JBBALZ010000016.1:11831-31433 GCA_040402735.1 Bdellovibrionota bacterium | reverse complement strand
CTAGCTAGAGCCGTAAGACCCGCGACCTGGAGGGCTGGACTCTGGCCAGCCGCGTATGCACCCGCGAGGATCATCGGCGATTCCAACGGAGCGAGCCAGGATTTGCGTCCTAGCTAGAGCCGTAAGACCCGCGACCTGGAGGGCTGGACTCTGGCCAGCCGCGTTCGTACCCGCGAGGATCCTAATGCAGCGCGCAAAGAGTTACCTCTTTCTTTAGCTGGCCTGTAAGCTGGCACATCGTTTGGGCTTAGTATGTGGAATGGTTATCTTGAAGTTCCTTAAACCTAAAAACGGCAGTTAAGGAGGATGGAAACGGAGCAGAGCTCAAAAGCACAAAGGATTTTGAATTTTTCGGAGGCGCAATCCTGGCACCGTCAGGGTGAGCACCGCAAATTCAAAAGCCGAAGTGATTTTGGGCAGATGCACCGTTTCCAGACCCACAACTGCCGAATTTAGGTTAAAGGGTATGCGGTGTTAGACACCCAGCTCTTTCACGCCTTAAAAAGTGTCTGTTGCTCACGAGTTATCCACAGGGGGCTACGCTGCGGGATTGATTTTGGAATCCCTTCGCTTCGCCCCCTATGGATAACTCTACTTTTGGTAGATGCTGTGGTTGGATTAATGCTCTAGGCTCCAGATTCCCGCCCTGCCGGGACGGGAATTAATTCCGGAGCTGTTGTTTGCCCCTGCGGGGCTGCTGTTTTTAATCAAAGCCTCGGCAAACTGCTAAAGTGTTACAGAAATTCCTAAGCGAGAAAGTGCTAGAGTTTTGTTGGCCCCAAAACTCCAAAGCCTAGTCCCTGAAGCCTCGCCCCTAAAGCCTTGTCCCTAAAGCCTTGTCTCAGAGACCGCGCGCAGCATAAAGCCTAGTCTCAGAGGCCGCGCGCAGCATAGTCAACTAGCTGATTTGGCTCACTTCGCGCGGTCTCTGAGAGAAATAGCAGGGATCATGTTTTCTTGGCTTTACAGATTGGGGTAACAGTATAAGTTTTTGGGGTTATTTTCCAAGCCGATCCTGAGATAAAGTCAACAGGGAGTGAAATGATTCCCAGATCTAAAAAGATACCAAGAAGTGTCGTTGTATCAAACTTATCTGTTACAGGGGTGATTGTATCTGTGCAGCCGGGCTTGGTGGCTCTTACAATATGACTTTCCCCACGCTCTAGATCAACTTGAACTATGTCGGCGCCTCTTGGAATATTATCAACGTAGATTGTTGCTCCTTTTTCTAAAGAATTTATTGTGACGGTGTCATGGCCTCCATGTATTATTGAGGAGCAGCCAGACGCCGCTACCGCCAGTGCCAAAAGACACACCTTACTGATCTGGGACACTCTATATTTCATGCAGGTTCTCCGATACAAATGCGAGCCTATGCTTGAGCTCGCTGATACACAGAGAAACCTTAGCAACCAACAGAGGTTCCGAAAAGCTAAATGTTTTGGAAGACTACAACTAGCTCCTGGCCGCCAGGAACTAATTACACGGCAGCGAGGGTCGCTGGGCGCTCATCGCGAATAGTCTTGATGGAATTGTCTGGAGCGAGAAAAACAGCGATCGGCTCGTGAATCCTTGCTGCTGCTAGGGAAAGGAACGTAAATCCAGCGATGATTACCGTGTCACCTCGCGTAGCTAGTCGTGCAGCCGCTCCGTTTATGTGAAATTCGCGGCTGTGCGCGGTGCCCCGCAAGATGTAGGTCTCAAAGCGAGCACCGGTTGTGACGTTCCATACCCATACAGCCTCGTTTGGCAAGAGCCCGGTAATCTGGAGGAGATCATCGGGGATAGTTATGCTCCCCTCATAAGCAAGATTAGCGTCCGTAACGACGGCTCCATGAATCTTGGCGTTGAGAACTTTTCGGAATGCGGCTTCCATAATGACAGGAGTGTAATTGCAGCAGGTGGAGTTACGCAAGGCCGTTGGCTTTCGCGAGTTGTATTAAGTGGTTCCTAGCTGACTTTACCAAGATATGTGCCCGTGTCTTTTCTAACCCTAACTCGGCTCCGACCGCTGTTACTTCTTCATCTCCCATTATGCAGCGTTCAATCAGTTTTTCCATTAATTCCAATCGTTTGGGATTTGTGACCTTTGTTTTTAGCAGATCCCTTAACCTCCGCACACAATCCAAGATGTCAATTTTTACTTGCCCAGACGCTGGCTCGCGGGATGGAATGTTCGCCACTAATTCATATTCGTCTCCAGAACTTCCATAAGGGCGATCTTTAAGTCTACGATATCTGGTAAAGTCGTCTTTGATTGCATTTATGATGCAATCTGACGCAAACACAACGAATTTAACTTCGCGTCCCAAATCAAATCTATCAATAGCTTTAATCAGGGCTAAGTTGCCTGAGGAACGAAGATCATCCGAAAGATTACTCCTATTCGCCACATTAAGTTGTGTCAACTTTTTCTTTACCCAGTACAAAATCAGAGGTTCATTTAGCTTGCATAGCGCGTTTCTAGCCTTATCTAAATCGTCTAAAATCGATTTTAGTTCTTCGATATGCGGGGAATTCAGATTGTCGGATATATACCCTCTGATAATCTCATAACGAGTAGGTCTCTTGCGGTTTTTTGGAGCGGAGCCCTCTTCGGGTGCTTTACTCGCAGAGAAGTCTACGCCCAGCCCTTGTGCTGTTTGGTAGAGCTCTTCCATCCATTCAAACAGTTGCTTATTCCGAGTTGTCCTGAACCCTTTATCGACAGCCAGAGGAATCACCAGGAGGTCTACTCCTTCCATTTTAGGACTGCTTTTCACAAGTACTCTAATAGGATCATCCATTGCAATTATTGTCATCAACTACTCCGCATCAAAAGTCGTGAAGTGAGCACAACCCTATTCGCTCTCTTGCTTGAATATCTCATCTTTGATAATTCAGGGAGCTTTCCTAAGCAATATCTTTGCCCTAAAGAATCAGTTAGAAATACGTAAGGGGGAGCACATAGACAGCAAAGCCTTGTTCCGAAGCTCGCTTTCCCATCTATAACCAACCCCATACCCCAACAAAATCAATGCATTATCTTACCCTGCGTGTTTCCTCTACTACTGATTAGTTCGTTTTAGATCGCTAATACCTATTTTTAGCAGAATCAGAATGGTGATACGCGCTGATAAGATGGTAGAGCCCAGGGACACTTGAGCTATAGGGGAGACCTTAGCTAAAGAAGACTGTCGCCGGGCTGGCGTAGCTGCGTTTTAGAAAAAAGCTCTCATGGTTGCTCACGTTGTCAATTCTACACAGATCGATGAACGCGATGATATGCAACATATCCAGACGCAGCGCCTGCTCGCAATGCGGGTTATCGCGCCGCCAAAGTCGCGTCTCGGGAAGTTAATTCAGGACCGTTTGTCACAACTCTATGACGAATTAGGCGAGAGTATTGATCCAGCAAAGAGGCGCGAACTGGCCGTGGCCGGCGCTAACCGTGGTGCTGCTAACGCAGATCGTGATCCACTGAGTGTTCAGCGAGCATCTCGCATGGGTGGTGTGGGAAATATGGGGGGCAGCGCACAGGGGCGAATGCGCGATCCTCTCGGTATAGTCGGTGCAGGGCCGCTAGGTGCCACAGCCAATTTCGGAAATCCAGCGATTGAATCAGGTAAACCGATTCCGCGAGCTCCAGCAGCCCGGACCTCGGCACCAACTCCTAAAATTAAAATTAAAGACCCAGCAGTTGAGCAATCCCAGCCTTCATGGGTGTGGATGTTATCGCAGCTGCTACAGACTGACCTCAAGCGGCTCGGTGTTGAGCCTGATGAGTTTGATGATATTAGGATTTTGCTTATCAAAAACGAGGCTACACAGTTTGATAAGCTTCAGCTCTTATCGCGTTTACCAGATTCTTTATCGCCTGATGCAGTGACTAAGATATTTGAAGATATTCGAACGATGGCAGCAGGTTACGTGGCTTTTGTGCTTGTTGAGCGGGCTAAAGCGCAAGCAGAACGAGGAGAAGAGGTGAAGCAATTAGCAGAGCTTCCACGATCTGTGAGTAGTCCTTTTTTCGGGATCCCGATCATTGATTTTGACCCCGAGGATATTTTGAAGAAGATCGACTAGGTGTATACGAGTTACTATGTTGCCGGTTAAGGATCGCTACGATGAGGTATTTGAGATAGAGATAGACGGATGGGTCTTCGGTCTGGCGAACTATCCTGGTGAGATATCGGCACAGGTTCTCCATAGGATAATTAGGGAGTTAGCGACCTCATTTCATTTAGCAATTGAGCACAATGTGGTTTTTAACATCCTGCATATAGCGCACCGTTTTTCAGAATCGGCGCGATTTCTAGTTCATGAGCAAGAGCTCGCCATGGCCATAGTCGCCCAGCTACCAAATCCAGCTACCCTTGAAGAGGATCAACAATTGGTATTGGGCTTAATTATCGACCAGGTTGAGCAGGCTTATCCGGGAGCCCTGGCAAGCTTCTATAATCGTTGGAAGATCGGTAAGAAGGCAGCCTAAGAACGCCCCCAACAGTTGACATTCCCCCCACCGGTACAGTAATCTCCGCCCGCTATGAAAGACAACATTCATCCAACCTATTACGATGCAACGGTCTACTGCGGAGGGTGTGGCAGCACATTCGCAACTGGTGCAACTATCCCTGAGATCCGTGTCGGTGTGTGCTCCAAGTGTCACCCGTTTTACACAGGTCAGCAAAAGCTCCTGGACGTAGAGGGGCGCGTTGATCGGTTTAAGAAGAAGTACGGTAATATTCCGTCAGCATCCTCTGCTGCAAAAGCACAGTAGTCATTTGGCAACTGGAACGGGCGTCGTGAAGACGAGATTCGCCTTAACGCCGTTGTTACTATTCGTAGTAGCAGCGGCGTTTGTATTTGTGGCTTGTACGGGATCTCGACGTGGAATCTATCCCGGAGAGATTGTGCCAGATGTAACCGGTCTCGATCTCGCCGGGCAGCCGATGTCGTTGCACCAGGTTTCTGGAAAGGTGGTGCTGGTTAATTTTTGGGCAACCTGGTGTGCGCCATGCATGGCCGAGCTGCCTGGTCTTGAGAGTCTGTATCAGAGCCTCCGTGATAAGGGATTCACCGTTGTAGGAGTTGCTGTTGATGATACCCTTGATAACGTTAAGCAGGCCGTGCAGAGCAGAGGAATCACCTATCCAGTTCTCCTTGATGAACAGGGTAAGAGTAAGCGGCAGTTTGAACTTAAAGGGTTCCCGGAGTCCTTTGTACTCGATAGCCAAAAGAAGGTGCTGTTCATTACTGATCCAGCGGATGGTATGCCGGTGACTAAGATAATTGGGCCCCGCGAGTGGTCGCAGAATCAAGCTTTGCAAGTCTTTCGAGCCCTTCTACAGTAGCTACATGATACCAAACGTTCTTGAACTAGGTCCTCTTCCGATTCGTAGCTTTGGGCTTTTAGTGGCGCTGGCGCTCTTTGCTGGAGCGCTGCGTTTAGCTAAGAGTTTTCAGGTGTATGGAATCGACCCGCGCTTAGCGGAGCGTTATGTTACTGCAGCTGGGCTCTCTGGCTTGGTGGGTGCGCGGCTCTGGTATATCGCCGAGAATTGGTCGTATGTGCAGCACGACATCTTTGGAGCACTCTTTGCCAGTGCTGGCTTTACATTTTACGGCGGCTTTATTATCGCCTCTATCTTTCTGCTTGTTATGGCGCGCCGTGATGGAGTGGGGCTAGCGCGTTTTTGTGATGCTCTTGGCCCAGCGCTCGCCCTCGGATACGCCGTTGGCAGGCTAGGGTGCCAACTCTCTGGCGATGGTGATTACGGTTCTGCAACTGATGGATTTTGGGGGATGTCATATGCCACCGGCGTTGTGCCGACACGGCCAGGGGTTCGGGCGTATCCAACTCCGCTATTTGAGTCGACCATCGCGCTTGCGATTCTTTGGGTGCTTTCGTGGGTAGAGCAGAGCAAAACTATACTACTTAAACCACTTCAACGATTTGGCCTCTATTTAGCGCTCATTTCGCTTGAGCGTATCTTTGTTGAGGTGTTTAGGATTAATCCCGAAATGATCTCTGGATTGAGCGAGGCGCAGGTGATCGGAATTGTGCTCATGCTTCTTGGTTGGCTTTTTGTCTTTGTGCCTAGGTGTAGGGCTCGAACAACATAAGGCCGGCGCGAGTAATCTTTTTTCCTCTCGCTTTATCTCTTTTGGTATCAACTCATCTCATGCAGAATGGAGCAGTGGGCAGGGATTGCAGCACCGTATGGTCCATAGTTTCTAATATTGCTGAGTTGTTACGCTGAGTTTATGTGTGCGTGTACTCGTGGATTGTGTCGCAGCGTGCTCGCTGCTACTAGCTGTATAAGCTTGGTGCTCGCTGCAATTGGATGCGGAGTTATTCGCAAGCGGCCGGAGGATAAACCTACAGGTCTTGATGTAGTTGGTAAGCCGATGACCAACGAGCAGGCCAAAGAGGTTCTAAGCACGGTTGGAGGTAATTTTGCCTATGGCTCAGGACTAGGCGATGCCGCTTTGAGCGTTGGCACCGCGGTGCTCTTTCCGCCGTATGCGTTGTATCTGCTCGGCAATGCTGCGCTCTCGGTGAGTGGTTATGAACCGGTTACAATCTCATCGCTCTTACCCGAAGAAGATGGTAAACAGTGGTCAGCGACTTATGATAAGGTGGTATCAGGCCCCGGTAGGGTAGTCGCAGCGGTGGCGGGGCACGAGTACCGCTCGCAGGATGTAGCGGAGGAGCGCTTGCGCGCAGTTTTTGCAAAGATACAAGCTGCTCCAGAGAATAAGTAAGATGGCAAAACGAGTTGGTTTAGTTATTAGGCCCGGTAATCAGAAGATAGTTAGCTGTGCTGAGCAGCTCCTAGCGTGGTGTGCAGCGCGTAATATTCCTGTTGATGCGGAGAAGCAAACAGCGCACATCCTACAACTTACAGAGCCGGGATTCTCGCCACGGGAGCTCGTTGATCGGGCTGACCCGATTGTTACCCTTGGTGGTGATGGAACGTTAATCGGTGTAGCGCGCTATGTTAAGGGCTCAAGCCCTGTATTTGTTGGAGTTAACTTCGGAAATCTCGGATTTCTCACCGAGGTGCCTCCTGACCAAGTGATCCAGGCACTCGATGACGCGCTGCGCGGTAAAGTTAGCTGTGCTGAGCGTGTGTTGCTGCACGTGGTAGTAGAGCGGGCCGGAAAGGCCGTTTTTGAGTCACAGGCGGTTAACGATGTCGTAGTGCAAAAAGGGGCTCGTTCACCATTGCCTGAGTTAGATTTAGCTGTAAACGGGCACGATGTTGCTCGTATCAGATCGGATGGGCTTATCTTTGCAACACCAACCGGCTCTACTGCTTACTCACTTGCTGCTGGTGGCTCGATAGCGCATCCGGCACTGAGTGTGATTCTGGTAACTCCGATATGTCCGCACTCGCTTACAAATCGACCGTTGATACTCCCGGGGTCAGCGCGGATTGAGCTTGAACTGCCAAGGTTCACTGATGAGGTCTTAGTTACAGTGGATGGCCAAGTATCAGAGCTACTGACGCCGGGGGATATCGTTAAAGTGAGCCAGGCCAAGCAGACGGTGCGTTTTGTTATCTCTGAGGATAAGAGTTACTTTGATATTCTGCGCACCAAACTGAACTGGGGAGTCCCCAATCGGCCTGATTAGGTAGGGAAGGGGTTTTGCCGCCCTTCCATAGTTTCTGTACCTCAGAGGCAAAAAGCTTGCAGTCGTTCTCCGGTTCGTAGCACAATCTTAAGGCGGAGACGATGTTTGGCCATATCTCACCATTTTGCGAGCTATCCCGATGCTATCTGAATTAACGATTAACAATTTTGCTATAATCGATCGGCAGTCGCTTTCGTTTCACCCTAAGTTTAACGTTATCAGCGGCGAAACCGGAGCGGGTAAATCGATCATTTTAAACGCGCTTGAGTTTATCCTTGGTGGCAAGGGCTCAACGAGTCTGATTCGCGCGGGAGCCGATCAGATGGAGGTACAGGCACTCTTTGATCTTACCGAGGTTGCTCCAGCAATTCGTGCTGAGCTTCCGGAGATCGTTGGTGATGATGATGAGATAGTCGTGTCGCGCACGCAACCGCGTGAGGGTCGTGGCAAGGTGCTGATCAACGGCAGGCTAGGCACCGTGTCGCTGTTGGAAGAGATCGTTAGAAAGCTAGTCAATATCTGCAGCCAACACCATCAAACCAAGCTGCTTGACCCCAAGTATCACGTTGAGTTGCTAGATGGTTTTGCCGAGAACGATGCGCTGCGAGAGTCGATGCGCGAAATTTATCAGCGCTGGCACGAAGCTAAACAGAAACTTGCGCGTCTGCAGCGTGAGGAGGCTCAAGGATCAGAGCGACGTGATGAGCTGCGCATAGTAGTCGAAGAGCTTGAGGCGATTCCAGATCTACGTGCTGGTCGCAGACAGCAGCTTGAGAATGAGATTAAGCGTATCGGGAACGCAGAGAAACTCTTACAGGCGGGCCAAAGAGCGTTACATCTGCTCTCTGGAGAGGATGGGCTTGCGGTGAACTTGCGTGAAATCTCAAGCGCGCTTAGCGATATGCAGCGGCTCGATTCGACTACCGCCGCTATCGCTCGTGAATTTGAAGTGGCCCGTGACGCCCTTACCAAGAGCGAGTTTGGTATCAGTCGATACGTTGATGCGCTCGACCTGGACGCCTCTGCGCTCGAGGATTTGCGCGAGCAGCTCTCAGAGTTAGCGCGACTTGAGCGTAAGTACCGACTGAACGATGGAGGGCTGGCCGAGCGCCTGGGCAAAGCGCGTGAGGAGCTTGGACGGTTGGGAGGCAGTCAGACGAGCGCTGCGCTTGAGCGCGAGGTGCAGGCTCTGTATGCCGAGGTCGAGAAAGTCGGAGCCAAGCTCCGTGAGGTGCGCCGGGCGGCAGCTAAGAAGCTGATGGGGGCAGTTGCTAAGGACCTGGCAGAGTTGGCCATGGTCGGGGCGGCTATCGAGGTGCGTTTTACGCCGTGTGAGCCGACCGCAACCGGGACAGATCGAGTTGAGTTTCTGATATCAACGAACAAGGGTGAGCCGTTCGGGTCGCTGGCCCAGATCGCCTCCGGGGGTGAACTCTCTAGGGTTATGCTGGTACTCAAGAAGATCCTGAGGGAGCAATCTGGGGTAAATGTGCTCATTTTCGACGAGGTCGATACCGGTATCTCCGGTGGTGTAGCCCGTTCAGTTGGGCGGATGCTGAAGGATATCTCCGGGCAGTCGCAGATACTTTGCATCACCCACCTGCCGCAGGTGGCGTCCCTTTCGGACAAGCACTTCTTGGTACAGAAAGAGGTTGGCGAGCGCACGATGACGGTCGTCAGAGCTCTCAGTGACAGCGAGAAGGTGGACGAGATCGCCCGCATGTTGGCGGGCTTTGCCATTACCGATGCTTCCCGCGCATCGGCACGAGAGCTCATAGAATCGCGCTAAAGCTGTTCGAAATAGATCGGAATAGTAGGTATTTTTGGAGTGTATTTGACCCTAAGCTAAGGGTCTACTAGCCTCTGGCAGGTCTCTAGGGGGTCAACTAGTGTTTGTTTGGGGCCCCTACTGTAACCACGATGGAGTGGCTATAGTGCACTTTGGGAAGGGCGATGGCGTCATACCTCGGCAGACCTGCCAGAACACGAAGGGCGCGTATCGCCAGGCTAAGATGTGGTGCCAACGGTGGCGCCAAAGAAGTTAAGAACGCGGATAGCCCGTTGAGAAATTCGCGCCGAGCCGCCACCAAAGGAGCAGGGGCAGGCGCAGTAAGGAAAGAGGCACCGTTTAGTTTGGACAATCCGATTACTATGCAGCAACGCCAAGAGATAGATCAGGCACAGAGAACCCCGCATGCCGGAAGCCGACGGCTTCTGGTCGGGATAGTACTGGTAGCTGCCGCCGTGTTGGCGGAGCCGGTTGTTTCGACGGGTTACCGAGTGTACACCGCAATTGTCCGTGACCAGTATGAGCTGTACCGGGTCAAGGTCCAACAGTCCACGTTGCAGACAGCAAATGCGCGCATGCGCTCGGAGCTCATAGCCCTGCGGTCACAGCGCACTCAGCAGGATGAGGAGCGTGAGGGGACGTTAGCACAGAAGATAGCTGAGCTTGAATCACTCATTGAAAATGTCACTGCTCTAGGAGTTTTCCGCGATCGCGCTCACCGTTCAACGAACGCACGTGCTGCGAACAACCAGCCTAAGGGGACGGGGCGTGGTGAGTTGGCAGCGATCCTTGAGTCGCCGCAGCTGACAGGAGCCTCTTCGAAGGACCGGGTCCCGGAGCGAGATGGAGGCGTTGGAGGTGCTGAGGAGCCGTGCGATGGAGACGCAGCTGGTGAGGAGCGCCACAACGAAGATATTATTTCGGAGAGCGAGAGCAGCGCTGAAGACTGCAACGTGGGCCCACAAGAGCCGCTCAACACAGCAGAGCAGGCTCTCGTATCGCGTATAAACCGATTTATCTCAGTTCTTCAGTTTCTACCGATCGGCACACCGGTGCAGGGATCGCTCACTTCTGGATTCGGTCATAGACGATCTCCATTTTCGCACCGTGCCTCGTTTCATTACGGAGTCGATATCTCGCTTAAAGTCGGAAGCCAGATTAGGGCTACTGGTGCTGGCAAGGTAGTTAAAGTAGCGCGTGACAGCACCTATGGCCTAATGGTTGATGTCCAGCATGCGCCGGATCTTATCACTAGGTATGCCCACTTGAGTAACGTTATGGTGAGAGAGGGGCAGCAGATTAAGAGAGGGGTGGTAATTGCGTTATCCGGAAATACTGGTCGCTCGACTGGCCCGCACCTACACTACGAAGTGCGCCACAACGGCCAGCCGCGCAATCCGGCGCCATTTGTTCAGCTGGCTGGGAGGCTCTCTGAGTTTGTGATTAGGGACGGGCGGATCATCTAAGCTCTACGTCGTCAGCTCTTCGCGAGATATCCCAAACTGCTTACCACACCTGGGGCAGGTTATCTTGAGCTCAGTATCGTTTTCATACAGTTCCTCAAGAGCTTCTACGCTCATGGAGCGAAAAAACGGGAGAAGTTTAGCTGGCGAACAGTCGCACGAAAATGCGAAGTGACAGGTGCGCATCAAGCTCTTCTCAACGGTCTTTGACGCAGCAAGCTCCTCAAGATCAACCGATTGAATCCACTCAGCATCGTACTCCGGCAACGCCACCAATCCGATAGCAGTGTCGCTTGTTTCAGAGAGGAGTAATCGTAAAGGGTACCCCTCACTGCGCTCATAGAATTGAGTTACCATACGCGCCACGTTAGAAGAATCACACAGCACGTGGCTATTAAAGGTCTTTCCGCGGTTGCTCACCTGAGCATGTATTGAGTGGGTGTCAGCATCACGAATATTATCGGTAAGTACGTGGCCCACTAGGAACCCATGCGCCACCCCGGAATCATCCATAATTCCGGTATTTCCCGTGACAAATAACGAATACGGCGGCAGAGCGGCGATATGTGCTGTCCAGGCGTGGGTCTCAGTAGCAGTGCGAGCAGAGAGGTGCACTGCAAAGCAGGTAATCAGCTCCTTTAACTTGGAATCGTGTTCGTAGGTAGTTTCCGGAGCGAAATCCTTGCGGTGTAAATAGTAGTCGATCAGATAATCGGACAGGTCTACTCGCACAAGAAGTGCTTCTCGTTTCGGAATGTATTCGGTTATGGCGACTAGGCCGGTGGACATATTGTTAAAATTCAATTCCCTTATCTTATCAAAAAAAAGCATCTGGGGCTAGAAGGGCTTGCCAGTAAAAGATGCGAATTAGGCTGGGTGTAATACCCTTGCAACGGCTCATCGTTATAACAATTTTGCGGCCTGATACAGAACTTTGCACACTGCTAGTACCTCTAATTGATGGGCTACCTAGGATTTTTAGTTAGTTAGCTGAGGCACGTGTCATGCAGTAATGGAAACCTGCTAGTCACTTGGCAGGTTATTGGGTTTAACGAAATCCACCAGAGCCAGGTAGCGTAGGGTTTGTGCAGGGTGATTATTCGTTTTATTGAAGAAGAGAGAATTGCGAAGCCCTATAATGAAGTTTAGTTGTTAGCGGTTTGGAGGTTGTATGAAGTTATGTAGTTTGCCTATCTATCACCATCGATGCACTCAGGTAAGCCCTAATCAATCATTTAAAACGCCGCCCACAACTCTCAAGCGGCTTAGCAATTTTAGATCGTTCTTAGCTCAGGCAATTCTCAGTATAACGCTAGTTTTTGGATGTTCTGCTAATGCACAGAGTGGATTTGTTACGGCTAAGTCGGCGGCTTTAGCGTGGGCGACTAAGGGCCAGAATTTGTCGCAGAGCGAGCTTGCAAAATTGAAAGAGAGCGAAGGCATAATCGAAAAGGATTTGGCAAATAAACTCAGTGTGGGAGATAAAGCAACAGGACGAGTAACTGCGAGTTTAGACAATCAGCTTTTGAAAATTGAACTTCTATTGGGTGATTCCAATACGGCAGCTGGAGTAAGAAGTGAGTTGCAATCACTTAAATCCTCTATTGCAGGGATGCTTTCGCAGATTGCATCAGGATGGCCCAGTTATAGGATTGCTCTGACGACAGCTTCTCTTTATCGGGTACAAGCTAATATCTTAGCGCGCCAGAATTTTATTAACCAGTTGGGGGTCTATGTAGGAAAAGTTCAAGCTGCTTCAACGCTTGCGGCTCTAAACGCTCTTCCTAAACCAACCCTCGCGGCGGTTCCATCTGCACCCCCAACGCAGATTGACCCATGCAGGGGTTGGGAGGAGGGCCTGGCGGCAATTAAAGACAAGCTCAAGAGCCTTGAGCAGCTGGCCAAAATCAACCCCGCACAAGGGATATGTATGTTGCCGGGCTCTGATAGCGAACATGACGATGATGATCACGACCATCAAACCGGCCACCACGATACATGCGGTTGTGAAAAAGGTGTGGTAACAGTGCACGGCCAAAAGATGAAGCTTCCGGAGACGACCCGTGTTATCTCGTCGGATACCAAGATGTCAGACATCATTTCTGATTTAAAGGAGGACGAAGTACTCGAGATCGACCATGGTGCGACGTTAACCTTTGATGTTGTTAGCGATAAGAAGGTAAGAGCAATAGTAGCGTACGGTAGTCTAACATTTGCCACAGACTTAAACACTAAATTGAGAGTTGGCGATCTGATAGTGGCCCCTACTGGAAAACTAAGTGTTGGTGCGGAGCAAGCCCCAATTGGTGAGTCTTACACCGCGCAGATCGTTATCGCCGATTACCCTCTCGATAGGCTCAATGACCCGTACCAGCTGGGGAGGTCGATTATTGGACTTGGCGAAGTAGAGATGTATGGCCGAAAGATAACTGACCCCGGCATCGCTCCAGCTGCTTCACCTAAAGCGGGAGACACTTCTATTGTTCTCAGTCAATCACCGGGAGAGAGTGGATGGCGCGTTGGTGATACCGTAGTTGTGGCGGACACCAGACAGCTCGCGAAGGGAGCCAGCAGGGCATATATCTCTCAGACAGAGTACAGAACGATATTGGAGATTAACGGAAGTCGGATAAATTTGGATAAGCCGCTTGCCTTTGATCATCCTGGAATTATGCTTCCGGACATATCTGGTAAGCCTACAATTGCTAGGCAGATCGATGTAATCAATACATCTCGCAACGTACAAGTTAGCTCTGAGTCGCTCAGCGGAGCGCGAGGGCACACGATGTTCACTGATCGAGCCAAGGTCAATATTCAATACGTGACGTTTAAAGATCTAGGAAGAACCATTGATGGTGATTTAGACAACACTGAGTGTGATAGCCAAGGTCGATTGCGCAATTATGGGTACAATCAGATTGGTCGGTATGCGTTTCATACGCACCATCTTACTGGCCCGAATAACCCAACAAATACGGGATATCAGTTTAAGCTAGTAGGAGCAACATTTGAAGGTTCTTTAAAATGGGCTCTGGCTATTCATAACAGCTCCTTTGGGCGGATTGAAGCCAACGTATTTCATCGAAATCCAGGGACAGCTTTGGCACTTGAGGATGGAGATGAGGCGTACAACGAAGTAATCCATAATTGGTTCGTTGGAACCGCGCCAGGTGATGAAACATTCCCGGATAGTTTGCTGAGGAGGGGTGGCAGAACACTCAATGAGCAAGGTGGGGATTTTTCGTTTGAGGGTCGCATGGCTATATGGGATGCCCCCCTGAACACCTTTAAGGACAATCGGATCTACGGGCATTTCGGAGTTGGATACCAACTGAACGAATACTACGATACTGCTATTAGGACTCCTAAATTTCGTGGGGCTGACCTGAACGATGCAAACTCGTGGATTAATTGGGGAGCCAAGACCAATGATGACCACAATAGAACTGCGGCCGTTCCGGTAGGTGAAAAGAGTGATAATCTTATCGTTGGATCAATAGCAGGATTCTATGAAGCTTGGCCTAGAGGCATGGTTAGTCGAAGCCAATATGCCGAGAGTCCAGCCGTGTTTGAGAGATTTATAATCGCAAACGTTCAAGAGGGGGTGCACGCGTATCACACCTCTCATTCGGAATATAAGGATTTTGTGATGATTAACGATCCAAAAGTAGCTAACAATTATCCAGGAAATTCACGGTACACGACCGCATTTAACTTCGCTAATTCAAGTTACGAAGCAGCTAATATGCGGATTATATCCGAGCATACAAGAGCTGTTGTCGCTAACTCAGAGGGAGCTGCTGATGCGAATGGAGTTTATTCTGGAACGTATGTCGCAAATTTTCATATAGGTATAGATGGCATAAGAAATTCAAAACTATTCGGATCAAGAGGGAGCTCGACAGAGAATACCACTACGGTTGCCGGTGGTCAGTGGCGTAACTTCTTTAATTTTAAAGTTAATCTAGCAACCGATCCAACAGCCTTGGTTACCAGAATATCTGATGTTGATCTGTACACGCCGACTGAAATGAAAAAGATCCCCGGCTTTACCGAGAGGCCAATTAATATATTAATGGACTACAGTCTGATTAAGGGGGGAAATTATACGCACGTTCTGACGAGTAGTAGAGCTTTCATTAACGGATGGACTATCAACGGGGTTAGAGCTCCTGACTACAGAGTTTACTACTTAGAACAGAATCCTAATTTTAAGGTTCCAATCAGCTCTGATATCGTTCCGAGAGTGCAGGGTGCTAGTGAACCAAACCTCACTAATGAACACCATCTAATCAAGTATGGCACTAGCATAGCTCAGGCAATAGCTCCCTGCGACCGAGGTGGAGTGACGTGTGAAGAGCTGCGCTCACAGGGGGAACAGTGGGGTATTTACGGATTGGTGGAGCAGCAGCAGTAGGGTTAATGTAGTGCAGGGAGTCACTTTTTAACGTGTTTAAAGCTGCCTCTCTCAATAAAATTACCCGCTAACTCTGCCATTCGCCTACTAAACGGCATCGTTGCATGAAACGACAAAATGGACACCTTATCGCGACAACCAGAGAAACTAGCTTCGCGCGCCAGAACTAGACCGTCGTTATCAGCTCCGAATATCGGTAAGAATCCGAGCCGCGTTCCGGTAGCACCGATTACGCAACCTATCTCAAGCTGTCGCGGATTTTCTGCCAGCGCAAGCGAACCAAGCTCGGTTAGTATCGGACCAAAGATTGAACGTGGTACAGAGTGGCGCGATAAGACACGCGCAATCGTTGCTCCGTTATGCGGAGAGCCGAGTGTGACCAGGCGGTGGAGTGGGGCATCTGTACAAGCAGCCAGATCCAGAGATCGCACAACTATTCCTCCTAGTGAATGGCCGACAAAGGATACCGGCTCATTTTGGGAGATCTTGTTTACAAACTTTGCCAACTGTTCAGTAGCCTGCGCCAGATCCAAGCTCCTTGTTGAGTAACCGAAGCGGTGAACAGCACTATCTGGAAAGCGCGCCTGCAATCTACGCGCCATAAGCGCCATATCAAATGCAGTTCGTCCCAGGCCATGAACGAGGATGATGTGTGGTGCTGCTTGCATGTTCGAGGATTTACTAGGGTCCACAAACGGCGAATCGGTGGCTACTACGATATTTTATCCTGCTCTAATTTCCGCCACAATCCGCAGGACAGCTCTTTGGGCTCTCTGGACAAGGACATCCGATAGCCATGCAGACTATCTCTTGGCATGTGCCATCGCCACAGAGATCTTTGCAGTTGGTCTTGGCTTGCTTTGATTCGTCGATAAAAACTCGACCATCCTTGCTAACGCATTTGGTGGGAGAATCCTTTGAGATCGCACCTTCATCCTTGGCACACTCAGCAAAGGAGTCAGTAGTGGATTCTGTTTTCTCTGGATTTATATCTGCCCTGGCGCTCATCACCTGAGACAGCACCAAAGCTATCGCGAGCAAGATTAAGCTATGCAGCAGTCGGTGTATTTTTATTTTGCTTGTCATATAGCCCCCCTTAAGCCGTCTCATGCAGTACGCGACCTAGATCAACTGGCTTATACGTTGAAGGTTTACGCACCTTGCCGCGAGCATCTTTACCTACGGCAAAGAAATCTGAGCCCACCTTGAGTACAGATACACGAGCCACCTCTGCTGGCCACGTTACGCCGAGCCCACAGCCCCACTCAGAGCTCTCAAGTTCACACTCACCCCGCGTCCATCCTGAGAGTCTGATAAACTTCTCAAGATTGTTATCACACACTAACTCAAACGCTTCTGGCAGCGGAACTCCAAAGGCGCAGGCGTTCCAAAACATTGTGTAAGCCACGTCTGCGAGCCCATCAACCATCTCTTCGTGGTCGGGGGTCTCTTGCGGGTGGTAGGAAAGAGCATCGGGAGAGGTAATCTTTGTGCCCGAGAACTCCGGAACCACCCCGAGGCCATGAATGACATACTCAAGCACCTCAGAGAGCAACAGCTGCGCCCCGAGAGCTCTATCAGCGGCCGACCCGCTCTGAAGTTTCTGATGAACCGTTTGACCGGCTAGCTGCATAAAAAGGGCGATTTTTGACGCGTCCATACGGCTCTCCTTGAGACACTGTGGGTGTTACTACCTGCGCCGAAGTATAAATCAGTTAGCGCCTAAACTCCATCAGTAACTACTCACCGGATTTTTGGGATCGTTAAAGCCGCCCCTTAATAGGGGCGAACGTTATTGCGGCAACATTTGCTGAGTAGTTACCTCCATCATATTTGAGCCCTCACAGACTAGCTATGTCTTTCGACCAAAAGCTCTCGCGTTGGGGTGTAAAAACGGGCTATAGTGCCGACCGAAAGAGGGCTCTCTTCCGTTTTGAAGGTAATGCTGATGCAGATGAATTATTGTGGTGGGCGTGCCGGTACACAGCGCGCCAGTAACGTGTCTGATCGTGGAGAGCGCGGAGCAATTGTGTCTGCGCTTGGCACGTTCATAGTCCTAATCGTAGTTGCGGTAGTTGCGGTAGCATTTTTCTTAGGCAGCGTCGTGCCGGTTGGCTCCGTCGGTGTGCGCAAGATCGCCTTTGGCCCCAAGCAGGGATTGCTTAACAAGCCGCTCCCCCCTGGATACCACTGGACGATCCCGGGGTACTCAACCATTTACCCCGTGCCGCAGACAGTACGTGTGCTCGATTTTGATCGCGATGTGCAGAATAATCCAGGTAGCTTCGGTTCACTCGATGTCCCAACGACCGATGGAACGACGGTCGATATCGATGTCTCGATTTTATATCGATTCTATGGAGCCTCTGGGAGCGATGGCAGCGCTCAACACGGCGGCCCAGCAGACCTGCTAAACAAAGTAGGGGCCACCGAGCCGCAATGGTCAAAGTATCTTGCGCAAGCCGCAGATAACGAGCTCAAGCGATCGCTTGGAGCTCTTTCGACCGTTGATTTTTACGATCCTAAGGCGCGACAGGATCGCGTTCTAGCAGCGGAGAGAACGTTACAGAGCTCTCTTGCACCACTCGGTATCAGGGTAGAGAGCGTGCTGCTCAGGCGTTACACCTATCGTGAAGAGATCGACCAGGCGATCTTTAAGAAGAATCTCCAGGAGCTTGAGTCTGCCTTCAATAAGGTGGCAGGTGACTTCGCTGAGGCGCAGCGCGATGTAAACAAAGTAGGAGCAGATGGAGATGTAGCGATTCAGAACCTCGATAAGCAAGGAGTTAGTGAAGTTGAAAAGATCCGCTCAGAAGGCGATCTCTATAGGCGTCAGAAGGTGGCTGAGGGAGATCTCCTCGTTGCTGAGGCTAGAGCTGCAATCGACAAGATGCGCGCTGATGTGCTCGCACAGGTGGGAAGCGAGGTGTACGTAGCGCTGCAATTAACCCAGGTGCTCCAGACCCTCAAGGGCGGAATTGTTGCCAATATCGACCCGTACGACCTCGATCAATGGGTAAAGAAGCTAGCAGGTGCCGAGGGACGAGCACGAATGGATAGCACGGAGGTTTCAAATGCAAAATAAAGTAAGGGTGCGCTCACTGTGTTTCGTTATTGTAGCTGCGCTCTTCTCCTCGGGGTGTGACACCGGATTGCAGCATATGGGTGCCACTGAGTACGGAGTAAAGTTTCGCAAGCTGCCCCCAGTAGTCGGTGGTGGTGTCGGCGGGCCGTCGAGTGTGGCATCGCCTCTAGAGACGGTGGTTGTACTGCCGTGGGAGTCGGTGTACCGGTTCGACACCTCACCACAGTATTTGAGTTGGGGGCGTGGAATGGGTGATGGGGCAGGCCAGCTTGTGCAGGCCGAGGATGTCCACACCAGGGCTCGTGACGGTAACGAAGCCGCGCTTAAGCTCACCGTGCGCTATCGTATTAGCCCCGAGCCGGAGAGCTTGGTGCGGCTCGTGCAGCAAGTCGCTAAAACAAACGAAGATGTGCGTCGATTGGTGATCTCAAGTGTCCGCTCTGAGATCCGAACTCACATGAACAAGCTGCGCACTGCTGAGTTTCGCGATGATAAAAAGCGTAACGACACGGTTGATGAAGCGCTCGCATCGATTCGAGAAACTCTCTCGCCGTGGGGTATAGACGTCGAAGCGATAAACTTAAAACAGTATCGCTTCGTCCGTTTGCTTCAGGATGGCAGTGAAGATACCAGCTACCAAGACCGATTGCGGGACATTCAGGAAAAAGAGCAGGACATCGAGGGTGAGCGTACCCGAATTGAGACGGTACGGGCCAAGAAGAAGACCGAGTTCTCGCAAGCAGAGAGCACCTTTAACGCTCGAATTGCGCAGGCAAAGGGGTATAAGGAGCAATCAACCTATCAAGGCGACAGCTACTACGCTGCTAAAGTAAATGAGGCCAAGGCGATAGCAGCCGAAGGAAATGCCGAGATAGAAGGGTTGCGAAAGCAGATATCGGCGCTCTCTGGAAAGGGGGGCAAAGCGATGTTGCGGCTTGAGGTTGCTAAGCAGCTCGCTAAGGCTAACCCTAAGTTTGTAGCGGTAAATCAGGGCGGAACAGGAGCTCTTGACCTATCAAAAACCGATATGAATCAGCTTATCCAGCAGTTAGGTATAGCCGAAGGGCTTGCAGCACGGTCAGCTTCGTCGCAAACTAGGGGCCGCAAGGAGCCGGAGCCACCACCCAGCACAGGTGCAGCTCCAGCGACAGCGCAGTAGCGCCTGATCAATCGCGCAGTAGCGCCTGATCAATCGCGCAGTAGCGCCTGATCAATCGCGCAGTAGCG